>NZ_BAAIFY010000038.1:0-25133 GCF_054653575.1 Nocardioides pyridinolyticus
GCGCCTCGAAGGCCCGGTAGACCATGAAGGCCGGCCACACGAGACCCTCCAGCACGGCGAGCACGTGCCACCAGAAGCCGTCCGCCTGCTGCCAGAACCACACCCACGCGCCGAGGATCCCGATCGCGTAGATCGCGCCACCGCCGGCCGCTGCGCCGGAGCCGTCGTTCGTCATGACGCCATCGGACCACCAGACGAGCGGGACCGACACGGCCGAACGTCCCGGGGCGCCCGGGACGCCCGGCCGTTCCGGCGCGGCCCCGGGGCGGCCACGCTCGAAGGAGACGACCGGGAGGAGAGGGTCATGCACACGCGCACGTGGCACCTGCAGATCGACCTGTTCGAGCAGGACACCAGCACCCGAGCCGAGGTCGTGATGCGCACCGACGCCGGCACCGAGCTGCGGCACGTCGGGATCGCCCGACGCCGCCCCGGCGACCACGACGTCCCGGAGATCGGCGCCGAGCTCGCCGCGTGCCGGGCGCTGTCCGGGCTGGTCCACGAGCTCCTGGACGCCACCATCGCCGACCTCCAGCAGAACGACCCCGGCAGCGGCGTCGCCCACGTCGCCGTCGACTGAGGGCGCGTCTGCCATGTCGGCGTACGTCCTGCACTTCGGAGCCGTGGGACGCGACGACGTCGCGCGGGTCGGGGGCAAGAACGCCTCCCTGGGCGAGATGTACCAGCACCTGTCCTCCGCGGGCGTCCGCGTCCCCGGCGGGTTCGCGGTGACCGCGGACGCCTACCGACACGTGCTCGATGCCGGCGGTGTCCGCGCCACCCTGGAGGAGCTGTTCACCGGCTTCGACCCCGACGACGTGGCTGACCTTTCCGACCGCGCCGCGCGGGCCCGCCGGCTCGTGCACGACGCCGGCCTGCCCGACGACCTGCGCGACGAGGTCCTCGCGGCCTACCGCGCCCTCCGGGAGAGGTACGGCGACGACCTGCGCGTCGCCGTGCGCAGCAGCGCGACGGCGGAGGACCTACCCGAGGCGAGCTTCGCGGGACAGCACGAGAGCTACCTCGACATCGTGGGCGAGGAGCAGCTGCTCGACGCCGTGCTCCGGTGCTTCGCCAGCGCGTTCACCGACCGGGGCGTGCACTACCGGCACCAGCAGGGCTTCGGCCAGCTCGAGGTCGCGCTGTCGGTCGGCGTGATGAAGATGGTCCGCTCGGACCTCGCCTGCTCGGGTGTGCTGTTCACCCTGGACACCGAGTCGGGCTTCCGCGACGTCGTGTTCCTCACCGGGTCCTACGGCCTGGGCGAGCTCGTCGTGCAGGGCACCATCGACCCCGACGAGTTCTACGTACACAAGCCGACCTATGAGGCCGGCTCCCGGGCCGTGCTGCGCCGCCGGCTCGGCCAGAAGGCGGTCCGCATGGTCGCCGCCGGTCAGTCCGGCACGCGCAGCGAAGTTACGCCGGAGCCGGAGCGGCGGCGGTTCTGCCTCCACGACGACGAGGTCCTCGAGCTGGCCGGCGTCGCGATCGCGATCGAGCAGCACTACGGCCAGCCGATGGACATCGAATGGGCCAAGGACGGGGTTGACGGGCTGACCTACATCGTGCAGGCCCGGCCCGAGACCGCCGCGTCGAACGCGGTGGCCACGACGCTGCGCCGTTTCGTGGTCGACGAGAGCGCGACCCCGGTCGTCGAGGGCCGGGCCGTCGGCGACCACGTCGCCGTCGGCCGCGCCCGGGTCGTCACCGACGCCAGACAGCTCGCGGACTTCCGCCCCGGCGAGGTCCTGGTGTCCGCGACCACGACGCCGGACTGGGAACCGGTGATGAAGACGGCGGCCGCCGTTGTCACCGACCGCGGCGGACGGACCTGCCACGCCGCGATCGTCGCCCGCGAGCTCGGCCTCCCGGCGGTCGTCGGCACGAGCCACGGCACGTCGGCGATCCGGGACGGCGACCTCGTCACGGTCTCCTGCGCCGAGGGCGAGACCGGCCGGGTCTACTCGGGCGAGGTGGCGTTCCACGTCGACGAGGTCGACCTCAGCCGGCTGCGCCGCCCGCGCACGAAGATCATGGTCAACCTGGGCAACCCGGCCCTCGCCTTCCGCACCGCCCTGCTGCCGAACGACGGCGTGGGGTTGGCGCGGATGGAGTTCATCATCAGCGAGTCGGTGCGCGCGCACCCGCTCGCGCTGCTCCACCCCGACCGCGTCGCGGATCCCGTCGAGCGCGCGCAGGTCGTCGCGCTGGCCGAGGGGTACGCCGACGGGGCGGCGTACTTCGTGGAGCGGCTGTCCGAGGGCGTCGGCACCATCGCCGCGGCGTTCCACCCCAAGCCGGTGGTCGTCCGCATGTCCGACTTCAAGACCAACGAGTATGCCGGGCTCCTCGGCGGCGCCGCCTTCGAGCCGCACGAGGAGAACCCGATGCTCGGCTTCCGCGGGGCGTCGCGCTACGCGCACCCGGCCTACCAGGAGGGCTTCGCCCTGGAGTGCCGCGCGATGCGCCGGGTCCGCGAGGAGATGGGGCTGCGCAACGTGATCCTCATGCTCCCGTTCGTGCGCCGGCTCCACGAGGCGGACCGGGTCCTCGCCCGGATGGCCGAGCTGGGACTGGAGCGCGGACGGGACGGGCTCGAGGTCTACGCGATGTGCGAGATCCCGAACAACGTGGTCCTCGTCGACGAGTTCGCGACCCGCTTCGACGGCTTCTCGATCGGCTCGAACGACCTCACCCAGCTCACACTGGGCGTGGACCGCGACAGCGAGGTGGTGGCGTTCGACTACGACGAGCGCGACCCCGGCGTGAAGCAGATGATCCAGCTCGCCGTGGACGGCTGCCGCCGGCACGGCATCCACTCCGGTATCTGTGGCCAGGCCCCGTCCGACCACCCCGACATGGCCGAGTTCCTCGTGGAGATCGGCATCGACTCGATGAGCCTGACCCCCGACAGCATCCTGCGCACGACCCGGGCGGTCATCAAACTGGAGGAGGAATTGTCATGAAAGCGCTGACCTTCGAGGGACCGGACCGCCGGGTGTGGCACGACGTCGCGGACCCGGTGATCGTCGACAGTGAGGACGCCATCGTCCACGTCGACGCGGTCACCATCTGCGGCACGGACCTGCACATCCTCAAGGGCGACGTCCCGGAGGTGAAGCCGGGCCGCGTCCTCGGTCACGAGGCCATGGGCACGATCGAGCAGGTCGGACCGGCCGTCGTCGGGTTCGTGCCCGGCGACCGCGTCCTGATCTCGTGCATCACCGGCTGCGGTCGCTGCCGGTACTGCCGCGAGAACCACGACGGCCAGTGCCTCGCCGGCGGCGGCTGGGTGCTGGGACACCTGATCGACGGCACGCAGGCCGAGCGGGTGCGGGTGCCCTTCGCCAATCGCGCCCTGCACCGCCTGTCCGACAGCGTCTCCGACGAGCAGGCGCTCGTGCTCGCCGACATCATGCCGACGGCGTACGAGGTCGGCGTGCTCAACGGTCAGGTCGCCCCCGGGTCGTCGGTGGCGATCGTCGGCGCCGGCCCGATCGGCCTCGCGGCCGTGCTGACCGCCCGGCTGCTGAGCCCGTCGCGCATCGTCGTGGTCGACCCTGCGAGCGAACGCCGCGCGGCCGCGCTCCGCTTCGGCGCCGACCAAGCCGTCGCCACCGCGGACGAGGCCCGAGAGGTAGCCCGGGACGTCGACACCGCCATCGAGGCGGTCGGCGTGCCCGAGACCTTCGAGCTGTGCACGGAGCTGGTCCGCGCCGGGGGGACGGTCGCCAACGTGGGCGTCCACGGCGCACCGGCGACGCTGCACCTGGAGTCGCTGTGGATCCGCAACGTGACGGTCAGGACCGGGCTCGTCGACACGTTCTCGACGCCGACCCTGCTCCGGCTGATCGCCGAGGGACGCCTCGACACCGAGGGCCTCATCACGCACCGCTTCGGGCTGGACGAGATCCAGGACGCCTACGACATCTTCTCCCGTCCGCAGGAGAGCGGTGCGCTCAAAGTCGCCCTGTTCAACCAGTGAGCGCCCGATGCCCGGACTCGCCGTGCGGGACGCGATGTCGCGCGACCTGGCCACGGTCCCCCCGACCTCCACGGTCGGGAGGGCCGTGGACGAGGTGCTCCGTCGCGGGCACACCCATGTCGTCGTCGTCAACGCGGCTGGGCAGCTCCTCGACATCGTGTCCGCGCACCTGCTCACCACCGCGCTGATGACCCGGCTCGTCCGGCGCACCCAGCCCCTCGAGACCGTCCTGGCCAGACCCGTCACCGTGAGCACCGGTGCCGGGCTCGCGGACGCCGCGGCCGTGATGATGGAGTGCTCGGTCGACGCCGTGGGAGTCGTCGACCGGGCCGGCGTCCTCGTCGGCCTCCTCACGTGGGCCGACATCGGACGCGCCGCCGTCCGCGCCGACCGGGTCCCCGCCGACCGGGACCGGGCCGACCCGGGCCGGGCAGAACGACGCGGGCCGGGATGACCTTCGGCCCTGACCCACGCGGGCCTCGGTCGGGAGGCTGGTGGAAGCAGCGGCACCCCACTCGCACAAGGAGAGCGCGATGACAGTGCGCGTCGGCATCAACGGCATGGGACGGACCGGGCGGGTCTTCCTCCGCATCGCCGAGGAGATCGACGACCTCGAGGTCGTCGCCGTCAACGACGTCGCCGACCCGGCGACGATCGCGAACCTGCTGCGCCGCGACAGCACGTTCGGCCGCTTCCGCAGCGACATCCGCGTCGACGGGTCGACCCTCGTCGTCGAGGGTCGCAAGGTCGCAATCACCACCGAGCGCGAGCCGGCCGCGCTGCCCTGGTCCGCCCACGACGTCGAGGTCGTCGTCAAGTCGACGGGCCGGTTCCGGACGCGGGACGCCCTCGCGGCGCACCTCGACGCCGGCGCCGCCCGGGTCGTTCTGTCCGCGCCCGGGAAGGGCCTGGACGCCACGTTCGTCATGGGCGTCAACGACGGCAGCTACGACCCCGCCCGGCACCGGATCGTCTCGAACGCCTCGTGCACGACCAACTGCGTCGCGCCGATGGTCGCGGTGCTGCAGGAGGCCTTCGGCGTGCGGCACGGCTTCATGACGACCGTGCACGCCTACACCGGCGACCAGAACCTCCTCGACGGCCCGCACCAGGACCTCCGCCGGGCCCGCGCGGCCGCCGTCAACATCGTGCCGACGACGACCGGCGCCGCCCGGGCCGTCGGCGAGGTCCTGCCCGCCCTGGCCGGCCGGCTCGACGGCGTCGCGCTGCGGGTGCCGGTCGTCGACGGGTCACTCGTCGACCTGGCCGTGCTGCTCGAGCGCCACGTCTCGGTGGAGGAGGTCAACGAGGCGTTCGCCGCGGCGGCCGCCCACGGGCCGCTGGCCGGTCGGCTCCGGTACGACACCGAGCCGCTGGTGTCCAGCGACGTCATCGGCGACCCGGCGTCCTGCATCGTCGACGCGCCCCTGACCCAGGCCAGCGGCAGCTTCGCCAAGGTGTTCGGCTGGTACGACAACGAGTGGGGCTACACCTGCCGCCTGGCGGACCTGACCCGGATGGTCGGGACCGGACGGTGATGCCGTGTTCAACGTGCGGTTCCACGGACGCGGTGGCCAGGGGGTCGTGACGGCGGCCGAGATGCTCTCGGTCGCCGCGTTCGACAGCGGCCGGCACGCGCAGGCCTTCCCGACGTTCGGCTCCGAGCGCACCGGCGCCCCCGTCACGTCGTTCTGCCGCATCGACGACGCACCGATCCGCTTCCACGAGCCGATCGACGTCCCCGACGCCGTCGTCGTCCAGGACCGCACGCTGCTGCACGGCGTCCCGGTCCTCGACGGCATCACGCCGTTGACGCATGTCCTCGTGAACACGTCGTGCTCCCCCGGCGACCTCGGGATCGAGCTCCCGCCCCGGCTCACGACGCTGGCCGCCACCGACCTCGCGCGCGAGGTCCTCGGCCGCCCGCTGCCCAACACCGCGCTCCTCGGGGCGCTCGCCGGGCTCACCGGGATCGTCTCCCTCGACGCTGTCGTCCTGGCGATCCGGCAACGCTTCTGCGGCGAGCTAGCCGAGGCCAACGCCGCCGTCGCCACCCGGGCGTACGAGGCCGTGGCGGTGAGCAGCCGTGCGTGAGCAGGTCGAGGGCTCGCGGGCGGTGGCCCGGGCGGTGGCGCTCTGCCGGCCCCAGGTCGTCGCGGCGTACCCGATCTCCCCGCAGACGCACGTTGTCGAGGCGCTGGCCGACCTGGTCCGTGGCGGCGACCTGGCCCCGTGCGAGTACCTGACCGTGGAGTCGGAGTTCGCCGCGATGTCGGCCTGCATCGGCGCCTCCGCGGTCGGCGCCCGTGCCTACACCGCCACCGCCAGCCAGGGCCTGCTGTACATGGCCGAGGCCGTCTTCAACGCGTCGGGGCTCGGGCTGCCGGTCGTGATGACCGTGACCAACCGGGCGATCGGCGCCCCCATCAACATCTGGAACGACCAGTCCGACTCGATGGCGCTGCGCGACGCGGGCTGGATCCAGCTGCATGCCGCCTCGGTCCAGGAGGCGGTCGACCTGCACCTCCAGGCCTTCGTGCTCGCCGAGCGGCTGTCGCTGCCGGTCATCGTGTGCCTGGACGGGTTCGTGCTGACGCACGCCGTCGAAGAGGTCGACCTGCCCAGCCAGGCCGAGGTCGACGACCTCGTCCCGCCCTTCCGTCCGCGCCAGCGGCTCGACCCCCAGGACCCGGTCACCATCGGCGCCATGGTCGGACCGGAGGCCTTCACCGAGGTCCGCTACCTGCTCGAGCAGCGGCTGTCGCAGGCGCTCGAGGCCGTGCCGTGGCTGGCCGACGACTTCGCGGCCCGCTTCGGCCGCCGGTCCGGAGGCCTGGTCCGTGGGCACTGCACCGAGGACGCCGACACCGTGGTCGTCACGATCGGCTCGGTCGCCGGTGCGGCCGAGGACGTGGTCGACCAGCTCCGCGCCGAAGGCGTGGCGGCCGGAGCGCTGACGATCGGATGCTTCCGCCCGTGGCCGGCCGAGGCCGTGCGCCGCGCGCTGGCCCCGGCCCGGCGGGTCGTGGTGCTGGAGCGGGCGTTCAGCCCGGGCCGCGGGAGCATCGTCGGCCAGGACGTCCGCGACGCGCTCCACCACAGCGTGCCCGTCGTGCAGGCGGTCGGCGGTCTCGGTGGCCGGCCGGTGACGCGCGCCGACGTGCGCGGCCTGGTCGAGGACGTGGTGGCCGAGCGGCTCCGGCCGGACCGCCTCCACTTCCTCGGGCTGGACCACTCCCTGCTCGACCGGGCCGGGGCGGACTGAGGGGCGGGCTGAGGAGACCACCGTGCAGGAGACCAGGCTCTACCAGATCGGCACGTTCGCTGCCGGCAACCGGCTGCTCGACCCCGAGGACAACTCGGTCCAGTCGCACGCCGACCGCGCGAACGCCCTCACCAGTGGGCACCGCGCCTGCCAGGGGTGCGGCGAGGCCCTGGGCGCGCGCTTCGTCCTCGACGCCGCGATCCGCGCGACCGGCGGCGACCTCGTCACGGTCAACGCCACCGGCTGCCTCGAGGTGTTCTCCACGCCGTACCCGGAGTCCTCGTGGCAGGTCCCCTGGCTCCACTCGCTGTTCGGCAACACGCCGGCGGCCGCCGCCGGCGCAGCGGCCGGCCTGAAGGCCCTCGGCCGGCCCACCCGAGTCGTCGGGCAGGCAGGCGACGGCGGCACCGTTGACATCGGTTTCGCCTGCCTGTCCGGCATGTTCGAGCGCGACGACGACGTGCTGTTCGTCTGCTACGACAACCAGGGCTACATGAACACGGGGGTGCAGCGCTCCGGCGCCACCCCACCGGCCGCCCGGACCGCCACGACGTCAACGCTCGGCGAGCCCCCGGGCAACCGGTTCGGTCAGGGCAAGTCCGCGCCGCTCATCGCGATGGCCCACGAGATCGGGTACGTCGCCACGGCGACCGTCGCCGACCTGCGCGACCTCGAGCGGAAGGTCGCGCGCGCGATGCGCTTGCACGGCGCCCGATACCTGCACGTGCTGGTCCCCTGCCCGCTCGGCTGGGCCGCCGCCCCGCAGGACACGGTGCGCCTGGCCCGGCTCGCGACCGAGTCCGGGCTGTTCCCGCTCTTCGAGGCCGAGCACGGCCAGGTCACCGACGTGACCCCGATTCGGCACCGCGTGCCTGTCGAGGAGTACCTGCGCCTCCAGGGCCGCTACGCCCACCTTTTCGCCGACCCGCCGCGGCCCGACCTGGTCGCGCGCATCCAGGCCGGCGCCGACCGCAACATCGCCCGGTTCGGGCTGCTGCCCGCACCGGACCGACCCGCGAGCTGAGGAGCAGAGATGGAGCACCCGTTCGGCATCACCCTCGACGTCGGCAGCAGCCGCACGAACCACACGGGCAGCTGGCGCACCGAGCGGCCCGTCTACGTCACCCTGCTCCCGCCGTGCGCGGGCGAGTGTCCGGCCGGTGAGGACGTGCGCGAGTGGCTGCGCGACGCCGAGGACGGCGGCGACGGCTACGAGCGCGCCTGGCGGCGGATCATGGAGACGAACCCGTTCCCGGCGGTGATGGGCCGGATCTGCTACCACCCGTGCGAGACCGCCTGCAACCGCGCCACGCTCGACGAGGCCGTCGGGATCAACTCCGTCGAGCGGTTCCTCGGCGACGAGGCCATCCGCCGCGGCTGGACCGTGGCCGCCGACGCCCCGCCGACCGGTCGGCGCGTGCTGGTGGTCGGCTCGGGGCCGGCCGGCCTGTCCGCGGCGTACCACCTGACGCTGCTCGGCCACGCCGTCACGGTCGTCGAGGCGGCACCCGAGCCCGGCGGCATGATGCGCTACGGCATCCCGGCCTACCGGCTTCCTCGCGACGTGCTCGACGCCGAGGTGCGGCGAATCCTGGCGATGGGCGTCGAGCTGCAGACCGATGACCCCGTCACCGACCTCGAGGCCCGGCTGCGCAAGGGCGGCTACGACGCCGCGTTCCTCGCCGTCGGCGCCCAGCTCGGGCGGCGGATCGACCTGCCCGCGGGCTCGGCCGCGCGCGTGGTCGACGCGATCTCGCTGCTGCACGGCGTTGCCGAGGGCGAACGGCCACTGCTCGGCCGCCGCGTCGCGGTGTACGGCGGTGGCAACACCGCCATGGACGCCGCGCGGACGGCCCGGCGGCTCGGCGCCGAGGACGCCGTCGTGGTCTACCGGCGCACCCGCGACCGGATGCCGGCCCACCCCAGCGAGGTCGGGGAGGCCGAGGCCGAGGGCATCCGCTTCACCTGGCTCAGCACGGTGACCGCCGTCGACGCGGACGGCCTCACGCTGGAATGCATGGAGCTGGACGAGTCCGGGTTCCCCCAGCCGACCGGCCGGTTCGAGCGGCTCGAGGCCGACGCGCTCATCCTGGCCCTCGGCCAGGACAGCGACTTGTCCTTCCTCGACGGCGTGCCCGGCCTGGACTACCGCGACGGTGTCCTCGTCGACGCCGACCTGATGACCGGCCGGCCCGGGTTGTTCGCCGGCGGCGATGCCGTGCCGGACCAGCGGTCGGCGACCGTGGCGATCGGCCACGGACGGCGCGTGGCGGCCAGCATCGACGCCTGGCTGCAGGGCCGAAAGCCCGCGGCGCCCCCGGCGTCGGCGCCGGCGACGTACGACCGTCTGAACACCTGGTACTTCACGGACGCGCCCCGCCAGCACCGCCCGGTGCTCGAGGCGGCGCGCCGGTCCTCGACCTTCGAGGAGATCGTGCACGGCCTCGACGTCGAGACCGCGCTCTACGAGGCGCGGCGCTGCCTGTCCTGCGGCACCTGCTTCTCCTGCGACAACTGCTACGGCATGTGCCCGGACAACGCGGTGCTGAAGACCGGCGACGACCTCGCGCCCTACGTCATCAACCTCGACTTCTGCAAGGGCTGCGCGATCTGCTCGTCGGAGTGCCCGGCCGGGGCCATCTCGATGGTCCCCGAGGAGAACTGACGGTGGTGCCGCTCGCGCGGCGCCATGGTGTCGAGCACGAGTACCGGGCAGTCGGCATCGCGCAGGACAGCACGCGCGACGGAGCCCAGGTGGCTCCCCCACGGGACCGTCGCCTGGTGCCGACCCAGCACCAGGAGGCCGGCCCGGCGGGATTCGTCGACGAGGACGTCGGCGGGCCGACCGTGGACGACCGCCAGCTCGTGAGGAACCCCCGGACGCCGACGGAGCGCGGGCTCGAGCTCGCGGGCGAGCTGGTGTACCAGGTCGCTCTCGTGCCGCTGGAGCGCCGGCCCGGCGAACGCGACGCCGTCGTAGAGGTCGCTGTGGTACCACGCGTGGACGATGCGCAGCTGCGCGCCCCGAGCGGCCGCCTCCTCGAGGGCGGTAGCCAGGAGCTGCGGTGAGGTGAGCACGTCCTCGACCCCCACCAGGACGGTCCCCTCACGCTCGGGGTCCGGATGCCACTCCGGGGGCAGGACGACGACAGGGACCGGCGCGTGGGCAGCCACGTGGCCCACGACCGCGAGCGTGTGCAGGTGGGTGCGGGTCCGCGGCCGGCGCTCGAGCACGACCCGACGGGTCGCCAGCGACGCGTCCACAAGCGCATGCGACACGCTGCCACGCAGGAGGCTGGCGTGCACAGACACCTCGGGCAGGGCGTGCTCGAAGTGGGCAGCGGCGTCGCCGAGCACCCGGGTGCCCACCACGCGCACGGTGTCGCCCTCGGCGGCAAGTGGCGTCGGCACGCTGCTGTGCTCCAGCGGAACCACCGCGTGGGCCAACCGCACCGAGCCGCCGTACCGCGCGATCTCGGCGGCGACGAACGCGAGCGTGGCGGCACCGCCCGAGCCGCCCACGCCGACGAGGATCTCGTCGGGCTGTCGAACGGTCATGGCGACGTCACCGGCAGCGTGCCCGTGTCGTACTCCGGCGGGTAGCTCGGGCCGGCGTGCTCGATCTCGGCATCGACCGGAGGGAACATCAGCGTCTCGTGGCCGTCATCGGACCACCGCACCCAGTACGGCGGGTGCCCGTCGGCGTGGTCGCCGGCGATCACCTCGGCCACCCGTGTCTCGGCGTCCTCCTTCCGCACGATGATCTGGTCACCCTTGAACGCGTACATCTGCTGTCTCCTTCTCAGTGATCGGCGGTCGGCGGTCGGCGAGGTCCCTCGACGGCGGGTCGACGGAGCGTCGACGGAGCGTCGTCGGGCACATCTAGACGGCGGCGGTCATCTACCGGTCCTGTCGCTCCCGCCAGCCGGTCCGGACAAGCATCGCGTCAAAGCCGAGGGGGTCACGCCGTTCGAGCTCGTCAAGCAGGCGCACCCGCTCGTGGACCAGCACCAGCACGGCAGCCGAGTCGGACCGCCGTCGCGTGACCTCCTGGGTCGTCCGCAACCAACGCCGCTCGAGGTCGCGGGTCGACAGCCGCCGCAGCTGCCGCCGCGTGTTCACCGGACGGAACGAGAGCCACTTCTCGACCACCCAGCCGAGCAGCCGCGGGCAGAGGCCGCCGAGCATCGCCACGACGAGGAGCGTCCACACGCCAACGACGGCCGGAAGCCCCAGGAACAGCGTGGCGCCGACGCCGAACCACAGTGCGAGCAGACCCACAAGCCGCCACCGGTGATCGGTCGCCTCGACCCACGCCAGGCCGCTCGCGGCACCGAGCACCGTGATCGCGCCGACGGCGGCGAGCATGCTCGGCCAGCCCAGGTCGGCCGCCCCGGCAGTCACCGCCACGATCGTCAGGACCACCACCGTCGCCTGCCAGACGGTCCGGTACGTTCTCATGCCTCCACGCTCCTCGTCCCGGGTCCCGACCGGCAGGGCCGATGGCCCCGGCAGCACCGGGACCTCGGTCCGCAGCGTCGAGAGTCCCCCGGTGCCACGGTGGGGACATGAGCCCCGAGCTCCTCCTCCGGCCGCTCTCGGCGGTACTGGCCGAGTTCGACGCCACCCTCGACGGGCTCGACCTCGCCGAAGCGGCCGCGCGGTCGGAGCGCTTCGGCGCCAACGAGCTCGTCGCCCGGCGCGGCCCGTCGCTCACGACCGCCCTGGTCCGTCAGCTGGTGCACCCCCTCGCCCTGCTCCTCTGGCTCGCGGCCGGGCTGGCGCTGCTGACCCATGCCGTCGTCCTCGCAGTCGCGATCCTGCTCGTGATCGGGCTCAACGCGGCGTTCGCGCTGGCCCAGGAGCGGCATGCCGAGCACGCCGTCGCGGCGCTCAGCGCCTATCTGCCGCCGCACGCGGTGGTCGTCCGCGACGGCCGCCGCGCGGTCGTCGAGGCGCGGGACGTCGTGCCCGGCGACGTGCTCGTGGTCGAGGAGGGCAACGCGATCTGCGCGGACGCCAAGGTGGCCGTCGGCGCGGTGGAGGTCGACCTCTCCGCCGTCACCGGCGAGTCGGTGCCCGTCGTCCGGTCGGCCAGTGCGGCGGTGGAGGACGGCGGTCGCCTCGTCGACGCCCCCGACGTCCTCCTGTCGGGCACGACGTGCACCTCGGGGGAGGCCCTGGCCGTCGTGGTGGCGACCGGGATGGCGACCGAGCTCGGCCGGATCGCCGGCCTGAGCGGACGCACCACGCAGGAGCCGAGCCCGCTCGAGGTGCAGGTACGCCGCGTGGCGTGGCTGATCGCGGGCGTCGCGATCGGAGTCGGATTGGCCTTCCTGCCGCTGGGCGTGCTCGCCGGGCTCAGCCTGGCCGAGGCCGCGGTGTTCGCGATCGGGCTCCTCGTGGCGAACGTGCCGGAGGGCCTGCTGCCCACCATCACCCTGGCCCTGGCGGTCGGCGTCGCCGGCCTGGCCCGCCGAGGCGGTCTCGTGAAGCGGCTCAGCGCGGTCGAGACCCTGGGCTCGACCGACGTCATCTGCACCGACAAGACCGGCACGCTGACCCAGAACCGGATGCAGCTGCACAGCACCTGGGACGCGTCCGCGCGACACGCCCCCGCCCCGCCGGTGCGCGCCGCCCTCGCCCGGGTGCTCACCTCCTGCACCATGGCCGACCTGGCCTCCGGGATCGGTGACCCCACCGAGCTCGCGCTGCTCCGGGCCGCCGAGCAGCTCGACGGCACGCCGCCGCCGGTCGAGCGACGCGAGGCGACGTACCACTTCGACCCGCGCCTGCGCCTGATGTCGGTGATCGTCGCGGCCAGCCCGTCCGACGACCTCATCCTCACCAAGGGGGCCCCCGAGGCCGTCCTTGCCCGGTCGATGTCGGCCCTCGCTCCCGACGGGACCTGCCGGGCCCTCAACGACGGCGACCGGCAGGTGCTCGACGCACGCCTCGGCGAGCTCGCCGGCCGCGGCCTGCGGCTGATCGCGTGCGCGTGGCGGGACATCCCACCCCCCGGTGGGCCGCCCGAGCGGGCGGAGGTCGAGCGCGACCTGGTGCTGCTCGGCTTCGTCGCGCTCTCCGACCCGGTCCGGGACGCCGTGCCCCGGGCGATGGCGCAGGCCCACGCCGCGGGGATCACCGTGCACGTCATCACCGGCGACAACGGCGCGACCGCTGCCGCGGTCGCCGCGTCGGCCGGGCTCTGCCCCGCCGGGCGGCCGGACGTGGTCGCGGGCTCCGACCTCGCGGCGTACGACGACGACCGGCTCGACGCGCTGCTCTCATCCGGCCGGGAGATCGTGTTCGCCCGCAGCTCGCCCGAGGACAAGCTACGGATCGCCACGCGGCTCCAGGCGGCCGGGCACGTGGTGGCGATGACGGGCGACGGCGTCAACGACGCACCGGCGCTGCGCAAGGCCGACATCGGCGTCGCGATGGGGCGCAGCGGCACCGACGTCGCCCGGGAGGCGGCCACCATGGTGCTCACCGACGACGACTTCGCGACGATCATCTCCGCGGTCGAGTCGGGGCGACGGGTCTACGACAACGTCCGCAAGTTCATCCTCTACATCTTCGCCCACGCCGTGCCGGAGATCCTGCCGTTCCTCCTGTTCGCGCTCTCGGGCGGCGCGATCCCCCTCGGGCTGACCGTCGTGCAGATCCTCATGATCGACCTCGGCACCGAGACCCTGCCCGCTCTCGCCCTGGGGCGCGAGGCGGCCGAGCCCGGGCTCATGTCCCGCCCGCCGCGCAGCCGCCGCGAGGGCATCATCACCGGCCACATGCTCGTCCGTGCCTGGGCCGTGCTCGGGCTGACGTCGGCCGTCCTGGTCGTGCTGGGCTTCCTCGGCGTGCTGTGGTCCGGTGGCTGGCAGCCGGGCGACCCGACGGGACCCGGGAGCGCGCTCCACGAGACCTACCTGCGGGCGACCACGATGACCTTCGCCGGGATCGTGGCGTGCCAGATCGGCACCGCGCAGGCCGCCCGGACCGACCACGTCTCGCTGCTCTCAATCGGACCGCTGTCGAACCGGCTGCTGCTCGCCGGCATCGCCTTCGAGGTGGCGGTGACGGCGGTCGCGATCTACCTCCCGGCGGCCCAGGCGGTCCTGGGCACGCGACCGCTCCACGTCCGGGAGCTGGCCGTCCTCGCCTGCTTCCCGCTGGTCGTCTGGGGCGTCGACGAGGTCTACCGGCTCACCCGTCGGCGTCGCCGCACGGCGACCGACTGACCGGGATGGGGCGGCGGCCTCGGCGCTCACCCCTCCCTCACCCGTCAGCGATCCTGCCGGACGTGGCCCCCGCCCGGGTGCTCAAAGCCCGGGTGCTCGGAGTGGTGGACCTCGGCGTCCGGACCGGGATAGAACAGGGTCTCGTGGCCGGTGTCCGACCAGCGCACCCGGTACGGCGGTGAGCCGTCCGCGTTGCGGACCTCGATCACCTCGCCGTCCCGTGCCGGTTGGTCGACATGGGCGCTGTGGACCAGGATGCGGTCCCCCACTGCGGCGTACATCTTCTCCTCACTCCTCTCACGCGATGTGAAGGCCCCCGCGGGCTCGCCGCGGGGGCCGCGTCCGTCCGGTCGGCTACGGGGGATCACTCCACCGGCAGCTCCCGGTGCGTAACCGGGATCCGCGTCGGCGTGACGGGTACCTGCGCCGGCATGGAGACCGTGAGGACGCCGTCCGCGTACTCGGCGCGGACGTCTGCAGCCGTCGTTCCCGGCGGCAGCGCGATCAGGCGCTCGAAGCTTCCGTATCGGATCTCGGTGCGGTAGTCGTCGTGCTCCTCCTCGCGCCGCTGGCCGTGGAGGTGCAGCGTGCTCCCGTCCACCGTGAGCTCGATGTCCTGCTGCGGGTCCACGCCGGGGAGGTCCGCCCGGACGATCCGGCGACCGTCCTCCACCCACTCCTCGACCCGGACCTCGGGCTCGACCTCGGCGCCGAGCCAGGCCATCACCTCACCCAGCACCGACGAGCCGTTGCGGCGTTCTACGCTCTGCATGTTTGCTCCTCTCCTCGCTCTCGCCCCCCAGCACACCGCGGTCGCGGCCCCGGCCACAGGGCCCAAGGTCATCCGCCGGGCGGCCCGGAGGTCGCGGCGAGGCGCCGCCCCCGCAACCGCCGGGGCACACCGGCGTCGGGACCCGTGATCGGCCCGACGCGCACCTTGGCGTCCACGACCGCACACCCGTGGGGGCCGACCAGCACGGGATTGAGGTCCAGCTCGGAGACCTCCGGGACGTCCTCGGCGAGCCGGCCGAGCTGGACGACCAGCCGGACCAGCGTGTCGACGTCGCCGGCCTCGGTGCCGCGGTGCCCGGCGAGCAGGGCGGCGACCCGCAGCGAGTGCACCGCCCGGGCGGCGTCCCGGCGTCCGACGGGCGGGACCAGGAAGGCCCGGTCGTCCCAGACGTCGGTGTGCACACCCCCCGCCGCGACCATCACCAGCGGGCCGAGGACGGGGTCGCGGACCAGGCCCAGCGCGACCTCGGTCCCGGCCAGCGTCGGCTGGACCAGCATCGGGGCGCCCCGCCCGACGACGGACTCGAGCTCCCCGACGGTACGGCGCACCGCCTCCTCGCCCACGACGCCGACCCGGACGAGTCCCCGGTCCGTGCGGTGGACGACGTCCCCGGTCGCGACCTTCACCACGACCGGGTGCCCGACCCGGGCGGCTGCCGCGACGACCGCGTCGGCGCCGCGGGCGACCTCCCCCACCGGGTCCAGTCCGTAGCCCCCGAGCAGCTCGCCGACCGCGTCGGTGTCCAGCCAGCCCTCCCCGTGCGTCGTCAGGTGGTCGAGCGCCCGCCTCCGGGCCCGGTCACCGGCGACGGTGTCCACGTGGGCGTCGGGCTCGTGCGGCTCACGGCGCCAGGCGGCGTACTGGCTGACCCGCCCGAGCGCACGGGCGGCCGCCTCGATCGACGGCAGGCAGGTCACGCCCGGCAGCTCGCCTCGGGGCGCTCCGTCGGCGCCGCCGTAGCGGACGAGCACCACCGGCTTGTCGGGGTGCCGCCGGCGCAGGGCGGGCAGCAGCTCGACCGCCGCCCCCGGGTCGCCGAGGGCGGTCGGGACGAGCAGCACGAGCAGCGCGTCGACCTCGCCGTCGCCGAGCAGCAGCCCGGCGAGCGACGCCAGGTCACCGGGCCTCCCACCGGCACCGGCGTCGACCGGGTTGCCCGTGCCCGAGGTGCCGGCGACGTACGGGCTCAGCCGGTCGCGCACGTCCGCCGACAGTGGCGGCACGACCAGCCCGCGCTGCTCGGCGGCGTCGGCGGCGAGGACGCCGAGACCGCCCGCGTTCGACAGCACCGCGAGCCGGTTGCCGCGTGGCAGCGGCTGCTCGGCCAGCAGCAGCGCGGTCTCAGTCAGGTCCTCCGCGCCGTCGCACGCGATCACTCCCGCCTGGGCGAACAGCGCGTGCACTCCCAGGGTCGGCGTCGCCGCCGCAGCGGTGTGCGAGGCACCCGCGCGACGTCCGCCCGCGGAGCGACCGCCGACCACGGCCAGCAGCGGCTTGACCTCGCTGAACCGGCGCGCGAAGCGCGCGAACTTGCACGCGTTCCCGAAGGACTCCAGATAGAGCGCTGCCGCAGTCACGCGCCCGTCGTCCTGCCAGGCGGCGAGCAGGTCGTTGCCCGAGACGTCCAGCTTGTTCCCGAGCGACACCATCGCGAGGACGCCCAGGCCCAGCCGGCGCGCGGCCTCCTCGACCACGATCCCGACCCCTCCGGACTGCGACGCGATCGCCAACCCGCCGGACGGCGGGACGACGCCGCTGAACGTCGCGTCGAGGCGTACGTCGGGATGGTTGCTCAGGATGCCCAGGCAATTGGGGCCCACCACCCGCATGCTGTGCCGCCGCGCCGTGTCGAGGATCCGGTCCTCGAGGAGCGCCCCGGCCTCGCCGAGCTCCGCGAACCCCGCCGACAGCACGGCGACCCCGTGGGCCCCCACCGCCGCCGCCTCCTCGACCACCGCGGCGACGGCGGGCGCCGGAACCGTCACCACCACCAGGTCGACGCCGTGCGGCAGGTCGCGCACCGACCCCGTCTCCGTCCCCGGCTGCACCACCCAGAGGCGCCCGCGGAACCCGCCGGACCGGATCGCGCGCACGACCGCCGCGCCGATCCCGGTGCCGTCGCGACGGGCGCCGACCACCGCCACCGACCGGGGATAGAGCACCGGGTGCAGGCTCCACTCCTCGGCCTTGCGCTCCCGCTCGTCGGCTGCCCGGAGGGCGGCCCAGGAGACCCCGGTGTCGAGCTCGACGTGCACGGACCCGGCTGCCGTGTGCCGCAGGACCGCGAAGCCGGCGTCGGTCAGGACCTCGAGCATGGCGCGGTTCTCCGAGAGGACCTCCGCGACGAACCGGCGGACACCGCGCTCCCGCCCGGCCGCGGCCAGGTGCTCGAGCAGGAGGCTGCCCAGACCGAGGCCGTGGCTGAGGTCGTCGACCAGGAACGAGACCTCGCTCGTGGTCGGGTTGACGGGCTCCGCGGTGGCCACGGCCACCAGTCGCCCGTCGTGCTCGGCCACCAGGACCAGCACGTCCGCGGACCGCTCGAGGTGCTCGACGTAGGTACGGGCGGCGACGCGGCTGAGGCTGAAGAACCGGAGCCTCAGCGTCTCCTCGCCGACCCGGTCGTGCAGGTCGCGCAGGGCGGGGAGGTCGGCGTCGCACGCGGGACGGATCGTGGCGATGGAGCCGTCCCGGAGCAGCACGTCGGCCGACCCAGCCGTTGAGGGCATCACCAGCCCAGGCTGGGTCCTCCGGCCGACGCGGGCCAGTGCCGTTCGACCCGGGAACGGGAGGACCTTGGGTCAACCGGCCAGCAGCACGCCCGAGCCGCTGAACCGGCCGGCCGCAAGGTCGGCGAGGGCGCGATCGGCCTCACCCAGCGGGTAGCAGGTGACGTGCGGGCGGACGCCCAGGCGCGAGGCCAGCGCGAGCAGCTCCTCACCGTCGCGGCGCGTGCTCGACGTGACCGTGCGCAGGTCGCGCTCGTGGAACAGGTGCCGTTCGTAGTCCAGCGACGGCACCGCGGACAAGTGAATCCCGGCCAGCGCGAGGGTCCCGCCGGGGCGGAGCGCCTCGAGCGCGACGGGGACGAGCTCCCCTGCCGGCGCGAACACGATCGCGGAGTCCAGGAGCTCGGGCGGGCGGGCGGCCTCCGAGCCGACCCAGGCCGCACCGGTCTCGCGGGCCAGCGCCCGGGCCCTCTCGCCCCGCGTCATCACGAACAACTCGGCGCCCTGGGCGAGGGCCACCTGGGCGGTGATGTGGGCGCTCGACCCGAACCCGTAGAGGCCGAGCCTCCCGCCCGGCGGCAGGTGGGACCGCACCAGCGCCCGATAGCCGATGATGCCGCCGCACAGCAGCGGGGCGAGCTCGGCGGCCGGCACGGAGGTGGACAGGCGGTAGCCGAACCGCTCCGGCACCACGGCGTACTCGGCGAACCCGCCGTCCGCGTCCCAGCCGGTGTAGGTCGAGGACGGGCACAGGTTCTCCCGCCCGGTGCGGCACCAGTCGCAGGACCCGCAGGTGCTGCGGAGCCATGCGCCGCCGACCCGGTCCCCCACCTCGAACCGCGCCGCTCCCGGGCCGCGCTCGCGGACCCGGCCGACGATCTGGTGACCGGGGACCACGGTGGAGCGGCGGGGTGCGAGGTCGCCCTCGGCCAGGTGCAGGTCGGTCCGGCAGACCCCGCACGCCTCGACCTCGAGCAGCACCTCGCCGGCACCCGGCACGGGGCGCGGCCGGACGGCGGCCCGGACCGGGCCGCCCGCGAGCGGTCCCGGTTCCTCGACGGCCCAGCATCGCACGGTCAGGCCCCTGCCCCGCCTCCGGTAACCGTCCCGAGCGCCAGGCGCAAGAGCCGGACCACGACCTCCCCGAGCAGCTGCCCACTCAGCCAGCCGACCGCCACCAGCACGGTCAGGGTCAGGACCACCCCGAGGACACGGTGCCGCTCGAGCAGCGGGTTCTCGCTCATGGCGCCACGCTCGTGCGGCGCGACCGCGCTGCGCAGGGCCGAAGGTCACCCGGCCCGCCGGACCATCCGCCCTGCTGGCCCGGTGCCTCCTGGGGGACGCTGGCTGCGTGACCGACCCGATGCTCACGTTCCTGGGCGGCGCCGGCACCGTGACCGGCAGCTGCTTCGCGGTCTCGACCGACGCCGGCCAGGTGTTCGTCGACGCCGGCCTCTACCAGGGCCTGCGTGACCTCCGGCGCCGCAACTGGGACCGGTCGGACCCCGCCCCCGCGGGCCTGGACGCCATCGTTGTCACGCACGCCCACCTCGACCACTGCGGCCTGCTGCCGCGCCTGGTGCGTGACGGGTTCAGCGGCCCGATCGTCTGCACGCCCGAGACCGCCGAGCTGGTGGCGATCATGCTGCGCGACAGCGCCCACCTCCAGGAGGAGGACGCCCGGCTCGCGAACGAGGGCGGGTACTCCCGGCACCGCCCGGCGCTGCCGCTCTACGACCTCGACGACGTCGAGCGCACGCTTCCCCACCTCCTCCCGGTCGCGTACGAGACCTGGGTCGACCTGGCTGCTGGCACGCGCGCCCTGCTGACCCCGGCCGGCCACATCCTCGGCTCGGCGTGCGCCGTGGTGGACGTCGAGGGCCACCGGGCCGTCTTCAGCGGTGACCTCGGCCGCGGCACGCACCCCCTGCTCCCTCCGGCCGGCCCTCGGCCGGCGGCCGCCACGGTCGTCGTCGAGTCGACGTACGGCGACCGGCGGCATCCCCCACCGGACTCCGGTGTCCTGGCCGGAGCGGTGCGCCGCACCATCGGCCGGGGCGGGACGGTCCTGATTCCGGCCTTCGCCGTCGACCGCACCGAGCTGGTCATCCTCGAGCTCCACCGGCTGATGGCGGGCGGGCAGATCCCGCGGGTCCCCGTCCACCTCGACAGCCCCATGGCCCTGGCCGCGCTCGGCGTCTACCGGCGGGCCTCGGCCGAGCTCGGTGCCGCGATCGACGGCCTGCGGCTACATGCGGTCCGGGACGCGGCGGGCTCGATGCGCCTCAACGACCCGGTCGGTCCGTGAATCGTCATCTCCGCCTCGGGCATGGCCACGGGCGGCCGGGTCGTGCACCACCTCGCCCACCAGCTGCCGCACGCGCGCAACTGCGTCGTCCTCACGGGCTACCAGGCGGTCGGCACGCGCGGCCGCCAGCTGCTCGACGGGGCGCGGCAGCTCAAGATGCACGGGCGCTACGTCCCGGTGCGGGCCGAGATCGTGGACGTGCCGACGTTCTCCGTGCACGCCGACGCCGGTGAGCTGATCGACTGGCTCGCCTCAGCGGGCCCGCCCGAGGTCGTGTACGTCGTGCACGGCGAGCCCGACGCCTCCGCCGCGCTCGCGCGCCGGATCGGCGACGAGCTCGGGTGGTGCGCGGTGGTCCCCCGACTCGGCGAACGGGTCCGCCTGGACTGAAGGCCCCGGGACCTTGGTCCCGAGGCCTGTCGTCCGCGGACCCTGCCGCCCGGCGGAGGGCGGGCCGACGATGGTGCCACGCGAGGAGGTGCGACATGACCAGCAGGGACATCGTGGTCGGTCTGGACACCCACGACACCTGGCAGGACGCCGTCGACTGGGCCGCCGACCAGGCAGCGCGCGAGAACCGCGCCCTCACGCTCGTGCACGTCGCCGACTCCGCCGAGGAGCTCTGGCACGACGCCTCCGGGCACGAGCGGCGGATCGGCGTCGTGCAGATCCAGACCGCCGGCGAGCTCGTGCTCGACCGGGCGCGGACCCGGGTGGCCGAGCGCACCCCCGGTGTCCCGGTCCATGTCGTCCTGCGCGGCGGAGGCGTCCGGGACGGGCTGCACGCGGTGGCCCAGGGCGCCCACCTCCTCGTCGTCGGGTCCCGCCGGCACCGCACCCTCTGGTCCCGGCTGGCCGGGACCAGAGGCGCGGCCGTCACACGGCGACCCCCGTGTCCGGCTGTGGTCGTGCACGCGGTCCACCCGGGCGAGGTCCGTCGCGGGGTCCTCGTCGGCATCGACGACACCGAGCACGCCGCCGCGGCGCTGCGGTTCGCGTTCCGTCAGGCGTCGCTGACCGGGCGTCCGCTGACCGTCGTGCACGTGGCCCCCGAGGCCGTCTACGGCGCACCGACGGACGAGGACGACCAGCAGCTGTCCGTGGCCGAGGCCGTCGCCGGCCTGCGCGAGCAGTTCCCCGACGTCCCGGTGCGGACCACGGTCGAGCGTGGCGACCCCGCGGCCGTGCTCCTGGGATGCGGCCGCCGGATGAACCTGATCGTGCTGCTGGGGGCGCAGCACCGCCGCCCGGTGGTCGAAGTCCTCCTGGGATCCGTCGTCGGGCCGGTCGTCGACCGGGCGACCTGCCCGGTGGCCGTCGTTCCGGACGAGGCGCTCGCCGCCGGCAGCGCGTGATAAGCGCCGGGCCCGGCCGCGCTCCCGGCGTACGACTGCTGGGGCCTACTCCAGACCAGGAGGTAGCGCGCGTCGCGTGGGTCTCGGGAGAGGGTGTGGCGGTCGTGCCGGTCAACTGCACCGTCGCGGACGCCGTGCCCCGGGATGCCCGTGTGGGCGCTCGGCGCCCGGGACCCTGGCGGTCCGCGTCGAACCGGTCGAGGTCACCGGCCGCAGGCTGTGAGCTCCAGGGCGGCCTCCTAGGTGCCGTAGCGTGCGGCGCCGTTCAGTGCCGCCCGCTCGAGGAGGGCCCGCTGGGCCAGGTCACGCCGGCCCCCGTCGCCCTTCCAGGCCCGCAGCACCGGGGCCTGGAGCGCCCGGCCGAACGAGAAGCTCAGCTTCCACGGCTGGGGCGTCCGGCGGTTGAGGGCATCCAGGCGGGCGGTCGCCTGCTGCTCGCTCTGGCCACCGGAGAGGAAGACGATGCCCGGCACCGCCGCGGGGACGCAGTCCCGCAGCACGGCGAGGGTGCGCTCGGCGATCACGTCGTCGCACTCCGGGTCCCTCGCGTCGGTCCCCGGCAGCACCATGTTCGGCTTGAGCCGGGTGCCGTCCAGGTCGAGCTTTTTCAGCCCGAGAAGGAGTCCGGTCTCGGCCTCGCGCGTCCACTGCCGACGGGTGTGGTTGACGAAGACGGTGTCCTGGTACGGCTCGGCCAGCCACATCGCGAACAGGACCGTGAGGTCGAGGTCGTGCGTGGCCGCGTACGCCGCCGCGGCCTCCACCTGGCCGACCGGGTCGGCTCGGTCGATGCCGACGGTCACCGGGAGGGCGCCGTTGGCGGGCACCCAGTCCGGCGGCACCACGACCACGGCCACGGCCGCGTGGGCAGCAACGCGGGTCGAGATGGACATGGTCAAGAGGCGATCTAGGCGCTGGGGCGCTCGTCGCTCGAGGACGACGAGGTCGCGCGAACCCGCCCGGTCGGCGATGGTCGCGGCGACCGGGCCGATCAGCAGCTCGGTACTCAGCGGCACCTTGTCGCGGAGCCGGGGCCGCATGCGGTCGGCGGCGTCGGTCAGGACCGACCGGCCGACCGCGAGCAGCGTCTGGTCGAGCGCCTGCACCTGGCCGTAGGACGGCGCGGCGATCACCGAGTGCACGACGTGGATCAGCTCGATCCCGGTGCCGCGGTGCAACGCCTAGGTCGCGGCGAAATCCAGCGTGCCCTCGTGGACCCTGTCGGGTCCGACGGCCACGACGATGCCGAGCTCGTTGGCCTCCATGACGGCTCCTTCCGGGTCACTTCAAGAGCTGGCCCTGCGACTCGAGGACCAGCGTGGGGAGCTCCAGAGCCGCCGTGGGCGGCACCACCATGACGGGGCACTGCGCCTTGCGGAGCACGGCCCGAGCCGTCCCGCCGAGGTGGGTGGCCTCGGGCAGCCCGTGCGCCCTTCGCACGAGCACCAGCAGGTCCGCCGCGGTCGACGACTCGACCAGGACGTGGCCCGGGCGGTCGTGCACGACGCGGACCTCGACGTCGACGTCCGGGTACACCGAACGCCAGGGATGGAGCAGGCTGTCCAACTCCGCGGTGGCCTCGCGCTCGACCTGCTCGCGGGCGACCCTCGCCTCGATGATGTCGTCATAGGCGTTCGGGAGGTGCCACGCGTGCAGCGCCACGAGTGTCGCGGCACGCGCCTGGGCGACAGCGAAGGCGTGCGCGAGCAGCTCGGTCGCGTGGGCCGGCGACTTCACCCCCACGAGCACGACGCCGTGCTCCTCGCTCGTCCCGTCCTCATGCCACTGCGCCGGGACCTCGACGACCGGGACGGGAGCGCGGGCGGCGGCGCGGGTGGCGGTGTCGCCCACGACGATGCGGTGGAGGATCGCTCGGTCGTCGCGGCCGAGCACCAGGACGCGCGCGCCCTCGGCGGCGCGAATCAGCTCCGTGGAGCAGACACCGTGGCGCAGCCAGGCGTCGAACTCGATGTCGGGGCCCAGGATCCGGACCTCGCCTGTCGCCTGCGCCAGGATGCTCTCACCGGCCGCAGTGAGGTCGCCCGGCACGAGCACGGGCGTCATCGGCGAGATCGGCGCGTGGTCGGGGACGACGTGCACGAGCCGGAGGCCCTCACCCCAGCGCCGGGACTCCTCCACGGCGAAACGCAGCGCCCCTCGGTTGGCTCGGGTCCCGTCGACGCCGACGACCACGGTGCCCGTCCTCACGTTCATGACTCTCCCTCGTCCGCAACCCGTTCCTCTCGTCAGGCTGGACCGCACGGCGGTGGCGCTGTAGGGCCGAAGGGCCCGGCCAAGTGGGGCGACCGGCGCGGCAGTACGGGACCGGTCAGCGGACCGGGATCCACCACTCGATGGTCGTCCCCTGGCCCGGCTCGGACGACACCGTGCAGCGGCCCCCGCGCCGCTCGGCCGGGCGCGCATGTTCACCAGGCCGCTCTGGACGACCTGGCCGTCCCAGCCGCGCCCGTTGTCGACGACCACGAGACGGATGCCGTCGGTCACGTCGAGCTCGACGACCCCGGAGGTCGCGCGGGCTTGGCGAGCGGCGTCGGCCAGCGCCTCGCTCAGCACGGCCAGGGGGTCAGGAGCCTCGTCCGGGCCGACCAGCGACCGTACCGGTCCGCGGAACCGGAGCGCCGGCCGAACTTGAGCGCGATCGTGGCCCGTTCCACGACCCGCGTGACGGCGTACTGGATGTCGCTCTCGCCCTCGGAAGCACCGAGGTCGAAGATCGTGCGGCGGATGTCGCGGATGGTGTCGTCGAGGTTCTCGACCGAGGTTCTCGATCCGGGCGAGCGTTGCGGGCCGCTCGGCCATCCTCTCGATGGTGACTGCTCCCGCCACGCCCGGGCCCGCACGCCGCGCCGGGCGGCTCTCATGGCGCCGGCCCGACGACGAGCTCGCGCCGGCGGTGCGCCACCTTGCCCACGGCTAGATCTCCGTTTCCAGAGTCCGCCTGGCGCATCGGCGACGAGCTGGGCTGGTGCGCCGTCCTCCCTCGACCCGGGGTTCGCGTTCGAGCAGGCGTCCACGACGGACCGACCCCTCACCGTGGTCCACGTGGGGATGAGGCTCACCTACGGCGAGCCCGCGGACGAGCCTGACCAGCGGCTGGCGATCGCCGAGGCCGTCGCCGGACTGCGCGAGGAGTACCCCGACGTGCCGGTCCGGACAACGGTCGAGCGCGGTGATCCGCCGACAGTGCTGCTCCGACTGGGGAACGACATGCACCTGATCGTGCTGGGAACGCATCACCGGCGACCGATCGCCGAGCTGCTTCTCGGCTCAGTCGTCGTGCCCGTCGTCGAGCGCGCGACCTGTCCGGTCGCCGTCGTCCCCGACGACACGCAAGGAAGGCGGACGTGATGAACGCTCAGAGCTCGCGGGGTCCGACGCTGGCGACTCTCACGGGATACGACTGCTGGTCCCTGCTCGAGACGCAGGACATCGCCCCGCG
>NZ_BAAIFY010000039.1:0-20394 GCF_054653575.1 Nocardioides pyridinolyticus
AGGTCGATGATCACGGTGACGTACTTGTCGCCGCGCCGAGTGTGTCTCCAGACGTGCTCGTCGACGCCGATCGCGGTGACGCCGTCGAACCTGTTGGTGTCATCGATCAGGACCCGCTTGCCTTCGGCCAGGACCGCGTCGTTGGCGGTGTTCCAGGCGACCCCGAGGCCTTCAGCGACGCGGGCGACGGTCAGGTGCTGGACCACGATCGCCTCCAGCGCCCAACGCAGCCCGCGGCGCGACAGCTTCGCCCGCGGCTCTGCCGCGGCCGTGGTGTCTTAGCGCCACACATGCCCGCAGCCGGTGCAGCGGTAGCGACGCACGACGACCTCCAGCATCGTCGGGCGCCAGCCGAGCGGTTCGTGCGCCAACCGCCGCACCACGGTGTCGCGGGGGCCTCCTTGGCAGCCGCAACGACGACACCACTGATCCGGCTCGACGACCCGGCAGGCGATCACCGCGCGGTCGGGTTCGACGCGCTGCCCGGTGGCTTCAAGACCGAGCTCGTCGAGTCGGCAGAACGTGGTCAGGTCGGGGCAGGCGAAGCCCACGGTCGGGGTAGCGTCGTGCACGTCGAGGTCTTTCGGATGGACGGCGTAGGAACCTCCATCGTCGGGAGACCTCGACCCCTATCCAGCCACCGACGCGCCAGCAACTGCAGCGACGTGCGCTACACCCTCAACTGTGAAGAGCCGGTTTTCCGGGGTCCTGGTCGTGGGGGCTGGGCGGGGTGTTCAGGTGGTGGCGGTGATGCGGCGGTGGCCGCCGAGGACGAGGTCGGCCCAGGGCCATCGCTGTGAGAGTCGCAGGATCCGGCGTCGTCCGGTGGTGATGATCCGACCGGCCACGGCGAGGAGCCGCAGGCGGAGGCGTTTGGGTTCCCAGACCCGGGCGGGCTGGTCGTGCCAGGCCAGGAGCTGGGTCCAGACCAGGAGCTCGGCGGCGAGCTGGGCGAGCTCGAGCCAGAGCTGGTTCTTGTCGAATGCCTGGAGCGGCAGGTTGGTCGCGCCGGTGTCCTTCAGCGCACGGATTCGGTCCTCGGCGCGGGCCCGGAGCCGGTGGCGGACCTCGAGGTCGGCCAACCGCCCGCCGGGGGTGTTGGTGGCGAATACGGTGATCCGCCATCCCTCGTGGTCGGTGATCCGCAGCTGGGCTCCCGGGTGGGGACGCTCGCGGCGGGCGATCACCCGCATCCCGGGCGGCCAGCCCTTGAACGTGGCCGGCAGCCACCGGGTCAGCTCGGCGACCTGGGCACCCTCCCGGGGCCGCCCGTCGGCATCGAGCGCTTTCCGCCACGCCTGCTTCGGGAGCACCGCGAGCGCGTCGAGGACCGGCTGACGGCCGTAGACCCCGACCGAGTACTCCAGGCCCAGCCGGTGGACATGCCAGACGAAGGCCTGGACCCCCGAGCCGGTGTCGCCCCGCACCAGCACCCGGGAGCGGGCCGGTTCGGGCAGTTGCGCGAGGGCGGCGTCGAGCACCGCGATCTGGTCGGCGGCGTCGTTGGCGTTGGCCTTCCCCGGACGCAGCAGCGCGGCCAGCGGCTCGCCGGACCCGCCGGCACCGTGGTCGACGAAGGCGAGCATCGGGTGGAACCCGAACCCGCGCTTGAAGTTCGGGGTCGCGTGCTCCTTTTCGGAGTGCGCACCGATCAGGGTGGCATCCAGATCGACCACGACCCGCCCGCCATCGGGCCCGTCGGCAGCATCCTCGGCGAACGGTGAGCGGTGTGACCACACCCGCGCCCGGGCGTGTGCCCGAGCGGCACGGATCGCCGCGATCGCCTCAGCGGGCTGCTGGGCCAGGGCCTCGACCAGGCGGCTGACCGTCGGGTCGGAGGCCACCGGACCGAACAGCTCCGGCTGGGCACGGACCACGCCGACGTCGGCCAGGCAGTCGCCACCCAAGGCGATCGCGACCGCCAGGTCCAGCACCGTCTTGCCCGGATCGTGCACCGAGCGGGGCGTGCGCCACGGCGCCAACCCCTCCGAGAGGGCCCTCGCCAGCCCGCTGACGCGGGCCGTCGCCAGCAGCATCGCCGCGCCCGCCGAGGAGATCAGCGACTCGCCACCAGACTCGACACGGACACCAGAACCAGCCGGGATAACCTTCACCTACGGAGTGCCTTTCCGCTCGGCTTCCTTGGACCTTCGACAAGCCCAAGAATCCCTTGCAGGACAGGCACTCCCGTGCGTTACGCGCCATACTCAGCCACGACCACGCGAAAGACCGAGGCTAGAAGATTCAGACTGCGCGGGCACGAACCCGTCGCCACGTCTGGTCCCAGATCCCCGACGGCCTGCCGGCCAGCCGGGTCGCCGGCACCAGGCTCGACGATGAGCTGATCGTGCTCGATGTCGACGCCACGATCGTGGTTAGCCACAGCGAGAAGGAGAACGCGGCCGCCACGTTCAAGCGGACCTTCGGGTTCCACCCGCTCGGGGTGTGGTGCGACAACACCAGTGAGTTCCTCGCCGCGAAGCTGCGCGCCGGGAACGCCGGGTCGAACACCGCCGCCGACCACCGCCGCCGACCACATCGAGGTCCTCACCGACGCGATCGCCCAGATCCCCGCTGCCCACCGCAAGAAGCTGCTCATCAGGTCCGACGGCGCGGGCGCCTCCCACAAGCTCCTGGACTGGATCGCCGACCGGAACAAGGTCCGCGGCCGCAGCGTCGACTACTCCGTGGGGTTCGCGATCACCGAGTCGTTGCGCGAGGCGATCGACCTGGTCCCGAAGAAGGTCTGGACGCCGGCGCTCGATGCCGACGGCGAGGTCCGTGAGGGCGGCGATGTCGCCGAACTGACCGGCCTCATCGACACCGCCGTGCTGGCCAAGTGGCCCCCGGGGATGCGGGTCATCGTCCGCCGCGAACGCCCACATCCCGGTGCGCAGCTCTCGCTGTTCGAGGAACGTGACGGTTGGCGCTACCAAGCCTTCGTGACCAACACAAAGGTCAGCCAGCTGGCATTCCTCGAAGCTCGGCACCGTGCCCACGCCCGCGTCGAGGACCGCATCCGGCACGCCAAGGACTCCGGCCTGGGACGGTTCCCCTCGCGGGAGTTCGCCATCAACCAGACCTGGCTGATGCTCACCCAGCTCGCCGCCGACCTGACCGCCTGGACCCGGCTGCTCGCCCTGACCGGCGACGCGAAGGTGCTCGCGTCGTCTGAGCCGAAGGCACTTCGCTACCGTTTCCTCCACGTCCCCGCGCGGCTCACCCACAGCGCCCGTCGCCGGCGCCTCCGGATTCCTGAGTCCTGGCCCTGGGCGGCCGCGATCGTCGCGGTGTTCGCGAACATCGCCGCGATCCCGCAACCCGCCTGACCACCGTCCGCCCACAACCCTCACCACCCGGAAAACCGCAGCCCGGCAGCGCCAGCCGGCCCAGCGTCGTACCCACCGACCGCCACCGACCCACCTCACACGGCGATGCCGTCGCCGACAACGACATGAAAGACCGGGGCTAACGATGGGCCAGCTCCTCGGACGATTGTCGCGCGCGGGAGTGCCGACCTTCTCCGAGGAGGCGCGGAGGCACGAGTTTGGGTGATCGCAGCTCGCCACTGATTCGCACACCGGTCCACCCGTCGAGCGAGAAGTGCAGAAGCTAGCTGTAGCTCCTTTTGGTCCGCTTTCGCATTTCGACGCAAGCCGTGTTTGTTCGCTTCAAGATCATCCCCAGCGTCATCAGCAGGTGTACGACCAAGCCTGTCCCAACCGACGACAGCGGGATGGTCACCAAAGAGGACGCAGAGTCATAGGCACCAGCCGCGCTGAGAAACACCACCGCCAGGATGCCGCTCGAGATGGCGTAGGCCGTGTTGATTCGCAACTCGTCGATGAGCTGAAGAACCCAACTGCCTTGCAGAAGCTCCTCCTTGCTAGCTAGCGGAGAGACCAAGGCTGAACTGATGCTGCGGATGGTCGGTGGACCACCTCGCTGGACGATCCTGCTCGCGCTCGGACTGGCCATCATCGCGCCGTTCTACCTCGGAGCGTTCTGGCTGCAGCGCTATTACCTCTCCGGCGAGCTCACCCCGCAGGGGAACCTCGCCGAGCGGATGCGTGCCGGAGGGTGCGGCATCCCGGCCTTCTTCACCGCGACCGGTGTCGGCACCCAGGTGGCCGAGGGCGGGCTGCCTGGCGGTACGACGCCGGCGCCACGGCGGTGAAGGCGTCCCCACCCAAGCAGACGCAGGTGTTCGCGACCGCCGAGGGGGAGCGTGAGTTCGTCCTCGAGGAGGCGATCGCCGCCGACTTCGGGCTGGTCCGGGCGTGGAAGGGCGACCGCCACGGCAACCTCGTCTTCCGCCGGACCGCGCGCAACTTCAACCCGCTGGCCGCGATGTGCGGACGGGTCACGATCGCCGAGGTGGAGAACCTCGTCGAACCCGGGGAGATCGACCCCGACGAGATCCACACCCCGGGCGTCTTCGTGCACCGGGTGGTGGCGCTGACCCTGGAGCAGGCGGCGGACAAGCGGATCGAGAAGCGCACCACCGCCCCCTGACCGAACGACCCGAACGACCCGAACGACCCGGACACACGACGACGGTGGAGGACCGATGAGCTGGACCTGTGACGGGATGGCGGCGCGCGCCGCGGCGGAGCTCGAGGACGGCATGTACGTCAACCTCGAGATCGGACTCCCGACCCGCGTGCCGGGCTTCGTCGGGGACGACGTGGAGCTCGCGCTGCACAGCGAGAACGGGATCCTCGGCGTCGGGGGGTACCCGACAGACGACGAGGTGGACCCGGACCTGAACAACGCCGGCAAGGAGACTGTGACCGTCCGTCGGGGGTCCAGCTTCTTCGACTCGGCCACGAGCTTCGGGATGATCCGCGGCGGCAAGGTCGATGTGGCGATCCTGGGCGCGACGCAGGTCTCGGAGCGTGGTGACCTCGCCAACTGGATGATCCCCGGCAAGATGGTCAAGGGGATGGGTGGCGCGATGGACCTGGTGCACGGCGCCAAGCGGGTGCTCGTCCTGATGGAGCACGTCGCGCGCGACGGCTCGGCCAAGATCGTCCGCGAGTGCTCGCTCCCGCTCACCGGCATGGGCGTGGTCGAGCGGATCATCACCGACCTGGCGGTCATCGACGTGACGCCGGACGGCCTCCGTCTGGTGGAGGTCGCGCCCGGAGTCACGCCGGAGCAGGTGCAGGAGAGCACGGAGCCGCCGCTCGAGCTCGGCGTGGCCGCCGGCCGCTGACCAGCAGAGGTCAGCGGTCCGGGCCGTAGAGGCCGAAGTGCAGGGCCGGGTCGGCCGGGTCCCAGGTGTTGGTGAACTGGGACCGGGCACCCATCTGCGAGACGCGGCTGATCAGGTCGTTGCCCAGGGTCAGCCGGTCGGGCTCCCATGCCGCGAGCGCCGAGGGGATGTCCGACTCGGCGGCGAGCGCCTCCGCGAGGCTCCAGGCGTCCGCTGCGGCCTTCGCCGTGCCGGCAGCTGCGTGCGGCCGCGCCGCGAAGGCAGCGTCACCGATCAGCGCCATCCGCCCGAACGCCATGTTGCGCACGGCGATGTCCAGGACCACCTGGATGTAGGGCTGCTCGGTGCGCTTCACGAGCTCGCCGGCCGCCGGCGGGAGGAGCTCGGAGGCCTCGGCGCGCATCTGGTCGACGTACCGCTGCTGCACCTGGCCGGGGTGGACCGACACGGGCGCGGTGAAGCCGCGCAGGTCGGTGACCATCTCGTCGAGCGCCGGCCCCTCGGGCACGTTGCGGTACCAGACGTAGTTGAGCTGGCGGTCGCCTCGGGCCAGCCCGCCGTCGACGGCCGGGATGGCGTACATGCAGATGTGCGAGTTGTCGATGACGGAGTACGCCGTGGCGCCGTCGATGAGGTCGGCGGTCTCGACCGACACCTCCCGCTCGAGGACCGTGCCGCGCCAGCCGATGTAGCCGGCGTACCGCGGCTGCACGCGGGGCTGCAGCCGACGACGCCCGACCGACGAGATCCCGTCGGCGAAGACCACGAGCTCGGCCCGCTCGGCCCGGCCGCTGAGGAACCGCACCTCGGCCTCGTCGTCGTCCTGGCTGACCCCCACGGCGAACTCGCCGAGATGGTAGTTCTCGGTGCCGAAGTCGTCGAGGAGGACGCGGTACATCCTGGTCCAGGAGCTGAACCGCCACGCGGCAGGCTCCTCGTGCACGACCGCGTTGCCGGGGCCGATGTAGCGCGTGCACCACGAGCCGATGCTGACGTCCTCGACGCTGAAGTCGTGCGGGCGCTCCTCGATCCAGCGCACGGTGTCGGGCTGGAGGACGATCCCGCCGCCTCGACCGACGAGGTAGCTCGGGGTCCGCTCGAAGACGCTGACGTCGAACCCCTGCTCGCGCAGGAGCAGGGCGGCGGTCAGCCCGGCGAAGGAGCCGCCGACGACGAGGGCGCGGCCGCGCTCAGTCATGGTCGTACCTCTCACCCTCGAGCACGGGGCCGTGCGGGTGGTTCTCCAGGTTGACGACGATGGCGTCCTGGGTGGTGCGCGCGACGATCATCTTCACCGGCTCGGTGTCGCTGGCGTTCTCCTCCCAGTGAACGACGTGCGGCTTGATGAAGACGAAGTCGCCCGGGTGCGCCTCGCGCACCTCGTCCAGCCGGTCGCCCACCCACCAGCGGCCGATGCCGCTCAGCACGTAGAGCCCGGTCTCCGACTGGCCGTGGTGGTGCACGCCGGTCTTGCTCCCCGGCGGAAGCACGGACAGCCCCATCCACAGGTCCTGCGAGCCGAGCCGGCGCGCAGAGATCGCCTCGAACCGCTTCAGCCCGGAGGTCTGGGGCGTGTCGTCGGACAGGTCGTTGCCCCGGACGATGTGGACGTCGGGCTCGCCGGCGGCCCCGCTCGGCCGGGCCTCTTCTGGGTCACGGTCGCTCATGGTGCCAACTGTTGCGGCCCGCGACGGCACATCCCATGTGTCCGGCCACAGGGGTGGCGCAAAGTGTGGTGGCGTGGCACAGTCCCCGCATGAAGAGCTCCGGGGTCGGCAAGCTACGGCCATGGCTTGAGGCGATCGCCGCCATCGCCACTGCCCTGAACCGCCCGGTCTCGCTGCCCGAGGTGCTCGACCTCGTCGCGGAGACCGCGGCCCGCCTCCTGCGATACGACTTCTGTGCCGTCCTGCTCCTCGACGAGGAGGGCCGCTCCCTGCAGATCACCGGCGCCCACGGTCTCTCGCCCGACTACATCCGCCAGATCAACGCCGAGCGACCGGTCATGCTCACCGTGGACGACGAGCTGCAGGCGCCGTCGAGCAAGGCGTTCCTCACCCAGCAGTCGGTGCAGGTCGCCGACACCTTCGCGGACGAGACCTTCCTTCCGTGGGGAGGGGTGGCGCGCGAGCAGGGGTACCACTCGATGATCTCCGTCCCGGTCGCCGCCTCGGGGGTGTTCGTCGGAACCCTCAACTGCTACACCCGTGTCCCGCACGAGTTCGGCGACGACGAGCAGGAGCTGCTCACCCTCCTGGCGGACCAGGCCGGCGTCGCCATCGAGACCGCCCGGCTGCGCGACCGGGAGGCCGCCACCATCAAGGACCTGGTCGCGGCGAACACGACGCTCGCGGAGCAGCACGAGCTGCTGCGTCGCGGGGAGGAGGTCCACAGCCAGCTCACCCAGGTGGCGTTGCGCGGTGGGGGCGTTACCGGGGTCGCGGCCTCGCTCGCCGACCTCCTCGGTACGTCGGTGGTGGTGACGGAGGAGCCGTCCGGGGCCGAGCTGGCCCGTGCGCAGCGTGGCCAGGACCCGCTGCAGCCCCGTGACACGGAGGCGTTCTCCACGCCGGTGGTCCTCGGCCAGGACGTCGTCGCGCGGATCTGGCTCACGCGGCAGCTCGAACCGCTGCCTCCCCTCGACGTACGCGCGCTCGAGCAGGCGGCCACTGTCTGTGCGCTGGAGGTCCTCAGGGCGCGCACCGCCCTCGAGGTGGAGTGGCGGATGTCCGGGGAGATCGTCAGCGACCTGCTCACGGGCAACCCGACGGGGCTGGTCACCGCTGCCGAGCGCGCGACGAGGCTCGGCATCGACCTGACCTCGCCACACGCGGTCGTCGTCCTGCACGGCGGCGCGCAGCGCGCCGCCTCGGCCCGTGTCCTCTCGGTGGTACGGTCCCACGCGACCCGCGCCCAGCCGCCGGCGCTGTTCGGCACCGTCGGCGAGGACGTCGTGCTGCTCTGGCCGGGCACCGACCACGACCGCACCCTCGAGCGGGCAACCGAGCTGCAGCGGCAGGTCGACCGCCTCGACCTCCGAGGGGTGGTCAACCTGGCGGTGTCCCCCCTCTGCGTGTCGCTCGGCGAGTACCCGGCGGCGTACCGCCGGGCCCGGGGAGCCGCCTCGGTCGCTCGCCAGCGGGGGCAGGCCGACACGGTCGCCAGCTTCGGCTCCCTCGGGGTGCATGGGCTCCTGCTGCAGATGGAGGACGTCACGGAGCTCCGCCGCTTCGCGGCCGAGGTCCTCGCGCCGGTCCGGGCCCACGACTCCGCCCGGGGGACCGCGCTGGAGCAGACGCTGCGGACCTACCTCGCCCACGACCTCAACACCGCCGCGACGGCGGAAGCGCTCTTCGTGCACCCCAACACCGTCGGGCTGCGGATCCGGAAGGCCGAGCAGCTGCTGAACTGCTCGACGACCGACGTGCGGTCCCTGTCGGAGCTCCAGGTGGCGCTCAGCGCCGACGAGGTGGCCGACGCCTTGGGGACGGCTCAGCGTGGTACGCCGGTGGGGTGAACCCGCGGCGCGCGAGGGAGCGCGACCAGCGGGAGGAGCCACAGGCACGCGACTGTGAGCAACGTCGCGGAGGCGTGGTCGTGGTCGACCGCCCACCCCACCACGGGGGTCGCGGCGACGACCAGCCCGAACGCGACGGTGTTCATCGCCCCGACCGCCGCAGCGGGCCGCTGCGGCTGGCGGACCTGGGCGGCCTGGAGGACGCTGGCGAACGGCAACCCGCTGCACATCCCGAGGGTGGCCACCGCGAGGACGGCAACCGCGGGCGTGGTCCTCTGCGCGAGGGCAAGCGTGGCGACCGCGCAGGCCAGGAGCGCGCCGATCCAGACCGTCCTGGTGCGGGCCGGCCGCACCGCCGTCAGGTGGCCGCCCAGCGGGCGGCTCAGGACGGAGAGCCCGAGGACGCCGGAGCCGATCACGGCGGCCGCCGACGGGCCGAAGGACCAGATGTCCATGAGGAGCGTGGTCGCCCACGAGGAAAGGATGAGCCCGAGCCCCAGCGTCACGCCGTGAACCATGGCGAGCCGGAAGAGCTGCCCGTCGCGCAGCAGCGCCGGGGGGGCAGTGCCGGCGGCCGCCGGGTCCGGGGCCGTCTCCTCCGCCGTGCTCCCGTCGACATCCGCCGGTTGGGTGGCACCCGACGCCCCGCGGGGCCGCTCCGTCGGCAGCCTGAGGGCGAGCACCAGCGCGACCGCGGTCACGGCGAGCGTGGTGGCCCACGGGGCGCGCCAACCGAGGAGGTGCTCGGCGAAGGGGACGGTGAGCACCGCCGCGCCCGAGGCCGCGAGGGCCACGCCCCCGAAGACCCCCATGGCCCGTGAGCCCCGGCCGCTGCTGCGGGCGAGCTCCGCGCCGGAGACGAAGCAGACCGCGTAGCCGGCTCCGGAGAGGATCCGTGCGGTCAGCGCCAGCCACGGCACCGGCGCGACGAGGGCCGCGGCGTGGGCGAGCACCACGAGCGAGAGCCCCACTCCGGCCGCCCTACGGACCCCCAGCCGGTCGACGAGGACGCCCCCGGGGAGCTGGAGCGCGGCGTACGGCGCTGCGAGGGCCGAGGTGAGCAGCCCGACCCACATCAGGTCGGTGGAGTACGCCTCCGCGAGCGGGCCGGCCCCGGCTCCGGGAGCGGTGATCGCCCACCCGGCCGAGCCGCCCAGCAGGCAGGCGACCAGCAGCCGCACCCCCGGGCTCACCGACCGGGCCGCTGCCTGACCTTCGGACGTCGGCGCACGTCGGGCCGACGGCAGGCCTGAGCCGCTCACCCCTCGCCCTGGGCGAGCAGCCGCGCGATCCGCAGCGCCACCTGGAGCTCGGTCCGTCGCTCGGTCAGCGGACGACCCAGTATCTCGGCCGCCTTCTGCAGCCGGTTCCGCACGGTGTGCTCGTGCAGGTGGAGGTGCTCGGCGGTGACGACGTGCGCGCCGTGGCGGTGCGACGCCTCGACGGTCTCCCGCAGCCGCGCCGCCACCGGGTCGTCCGCGCCCAGCGGGCCGAGCTCGGCCCGGACGAATGCGCGGGCCTTGTCGGGGTCGGCCATCAGCAGGATCTCGAGGCTGACGTCGCCGAAGGTGAGCAGCCGGGGGCCGGAGCCCACGCCCCAGGCCGCACGGATCCGCTGGATGTCCTGCACCTGACGCCATGCCTCACGGAGCCCGGCCAGGCCGACGAGCGGCTCGCTGACCGAGGCCACCACGTCGCTCCCGCGGAGCGAGTCGAGGACCCGCTCCACGGCACCGGGACGCCAGCCCGGCGTGCGGGGCTGCGCCAGCCAGACGACGGTGCTGGTCAGCTCCATCGGGTGCACCAGCGTGTCCCGCGTGTGGCAGGCGTCTCGGAGCCGGGGGAGCAGCTGGCGGGTGACGTTCTGGGAGAGGTCGGGCAGCAGCACCGCCACGTGCGCGGCGTCGAGCGGGTAGTCGAGCAGCACGAGGTCGGACGGCGCGAGGGGCGGGGCGTCCTCGCGGAGCAGGTGGCGCACTAGCCCGTTGCGCACGTGCTCCCGGGAGCGGCTCATCGCGTCGTCGGCGCGGGCGAAGGTGTCCGCGACCTGTGAGGCCACGTGGTCCTGGTAGCCGAGCAGCAGCGTGGTCATGTCACGGAGCGCCTGGAGGCTTTCGTCCCGCGGCACGTCTTCGCGCTCCGCCCGTGAGGCGAGGGCGTCGGCCCACGCCTGCCACATGGTCATGAAGCCGACGCGGTAGCTGCGTTGGAGCGCGGTCTGAGGCAGCCGCAGCCGGGCCTGCAGCGCCGCGAGCGCGAACGGCTCGTTGAGTACGACCTGCTCGGTCTCCGCGCGGCCGCCGAGGACCAGGCGGAGGTGGTGGAGGTTCTCGTCCACGCTCGCCCGGAGCCGCTGTACGAACTCGGTGTTGTCGCGCAGTTCGTCGAAGGCCGCAGCGAGGTCGGCCTCCAGGACGCGCTCGCCGAGCGCGGCCAGGTCCACGTCGAGGCAGGCTTCGCGGGCCCAGAGCGGGAGCGGCCGCGACCTTTCGTCCGTGGGCAGCGCCGGGACCAGCTCCGGGACCAGGGCGAGCGGGGTCGAGCGGTCGAGCGGGGCGGAGGTCATGAGGACAACGGTCTCGCCGATGCGACCCCCGGGCCGATGTGTGAAGCACCACACTGAAGGGTCAAGAATGGGCGGCCACACATGGTCGGGCCTCTCGCGGCGGAGCAAGGCTGTGACGCGCTGCACTCGCGACGGTGACCCCGCCCGACGCAGCCCGAGCAGTCCGTCCCACCGATTCCAGTCCGATCATCCGAGGAGGCCGTCGTGCCGGAAGTGACCTCAGGCCAGGTGCCTGGTGCGTCGCCGGCCGCCTTGCGGTCAGCCCCGGGGCGGTCAGCGCGGGGGCCGTTGCGTGGTGGAGCGGCTCACCAGGCTGGTCGCGAAGAGCCGCTCGCGCCCCGCGCCGATCTCGCCGTCGTACTCGACACGCTCGACGAGCAGCCGCGCGGCCTCTCGGGCCATGTTGGCGAGAGGCTGGCGCACGGTGCTCAGCTGGAAGACCTCCCAGGAGGCCATCGGGACGTCGTCGAACCCCATGATCGAGACCTCGCCCGGCACGTCCAGCCCCAGGGACTTCGCGGCGTCGATCGCACCGAAGGCGATGACGTCGTTGCCGCACAGCAGCGCGGTGGGCGGCTCGGGCGCCCCGAGCAGCCGCAGGGCGTGCTGGTAGCCGGACTGGTGGGAGAAGGGGCCCTCGAGGACCAGCCGCTGGTCGAGCTCCGCCCCGTGGTCCTGGAAGGCCTCGAGGATCCCGGCGTGCCGGTCCCGGCTCGTCGACGTGTTGGCCGGTCCGCGGATCACGCCGATACGGCGGTGTCCGAGGTCGAGCAGGTGTCGCGCGGCGAGGCCGCCGCCTCGGTGGTTGTCGGCGACGACCCGGTCCACGTCCAGCCCGTCGACGTACCGGTTGAGCAGCACGAGCGGGATCTCGCGCTCGCCGAGGGCCTCGGTCAGCCGGGAGTCGAGCGTCGCGGTGGTGGCCAGGACGCCGTCGATCGAGCGGTCGAGGAGGTTGTGGAGAGCCTGCTGGCCGGTGGGGATGTCGGTCCGCTCGGCGAACAGCGTCACGCCGTACCCCATGATCCGCAGCTCGTCGTGGACCGGCGTCACCAGTGTCGGGAAGAACGGGTTGGTGAGGTCGGAGACCACGACCCCGACGGTCCCCGTGCGGGGCGGGGGAGCGGGGGCCACCCAGGACGGGCGGTACCCCAGGCGCTCTGCGGTCTCGGTGATGACCCGGCGCGTCTCCTCCCGCACCCGGGGGTCGCCGCGGAGCGCCCGCGAGACCGTGGACTGGGAGACGCCCACCGCCTCGGCCACCGTCGTGCTCGTCGCCGCGCGTCGAGCGCGCGACCGGGTGCCCCCCTTCGGCCCCGCCCTTCCATCGGTCAGGCTCACCGGCCGTCTCCCGTTCGTCCAGGCATCCGGCCCCGCTCAGGATTCGCCTGGATGCATAACTTATGTATCGGAACGCTAGGTCCTGACGGGCGGAGTGTCAACGGCTCCGCTCACCCTGTCTTCTGCTCAATCTCGCGGTTCCTGCCCGAAAAAGGGCTCTCGCGACACAGCTCCAGCTGCCCGGGGACCCTGGGTGCGAGGAGCGTCGCATGCCGAGCTTCTGTGCATGAATTCCACAGAATGCTTGACTCTGCACTCGCTCACCCGGCAGTGTCTGGCGTCACATTCACCCTGTGTGCCGACCCTGCCGAACCCACTCCGCACAAGCACGGGGATCCCCGTAGCCAAGAACGACTCTGAGAGGCGTGCCATGACTGCACCAACCAACTCATCCAACCGCCGGCGCCTGGTGGCAGCCGCGGGCGTCCTCGCGCTTCTGACGTCGGGCTGTGGCAACAGGCCGGGCGCGGCCGCCGACGGCGACGGCGAGGCCAAGGACGCGAACGGCGTCGTCAACATGGTGATGGCGCCCGACCCCGTCTGGAAGTGGCTCGAGGCCGAGGGCATCAAGCAGGAGATGGAGGAGGAGGCGGGGATCCAGATCCTCACCTCGTCGTCGTGGGACGAGTTCGGTGTGTACGCCGGCGGCCACGCCGACGTCGTCTCCGCCGCGTCGTACGAGGTCCCGGACCTGGAGGAGCAGACCGGCGAGGAAGCGACCATCTTCGGGAAGTTCAACTCCGACCGCAGCATCCTGGCGGTGGGCGCGGACAGCGACGCCAAGGACATCTGCGACCTCAAGGGCAAGAAGATCGTGACGCACAGCGCCGTCTCGATCACGATCATGTGGGGCGTCTACGCCCGTGAGTTCTGCGACCTCGACCTCCGCGCCGGCGGTGGCGACTACGAGCTCGTCGTCACCGACCCCCAGAACGCCGCCTCGCTGATCGAGCGTGGTGACGCCGACGCCGGGCTGCTGCTCCCCGACTTCTCGATCAAGCAGCTGTCCAGCGGCGCCGTCAAGCCGCTCTACGACGCCAAGTCGGTCTCGCAGATCTACGCCGAGAACTTCTCCAGCGACCCGGAGAACGTCACCCACCCGCAGAACAACGTCTTCGTGGCCCGCAGGGCCTGGGTGGAGAAGAACCCCGAGGAGGCGCAGTTCCTTATCGACGTGTGGGACCGCGGCGTGCAGGAGTGGGCCGAGCACCGTGACGAGATCGTCGAGGCATACCCCGAGGACTTCGCCGCCGAGACGCTCCAGGAGAAGCAGTTCATCAAGGACTGGATCTCGAACAACTACGACTGGTTCGTCGACACGACGTACATGGACGAGGCCTGGGTGGAGAGCGAGACCGAGCTCTTCGACCTGATGAAGGAGACCGGCTACATCGACGAGGAGATCGAGGCGCCGCACTTCACGATCTTCGAGAAGTCCTGACCTGTCGCACCCGATCGAGGAGAGACGATGACCGATCAGATGGCGGTGGGCGCGGCGGCACCGGCCGCGCCCACCGGGCCGGCAGGCGACCGTGAAGCGGACGCGCGCCGGACAGCAAGGTTCCGGCGCTGGCGGCGCAACGCGCTGCTCGCGCTCGGCTGGGTGGCGATCTACCTGGTGTGGGAACTCGGGTCGTGGTGGTTCGGCTCGCGGCTCCTGCCCCGCCCGCACGAGGTGTTCCAGTCCGCGGTCGAGATCGTGGAGAGCGGCAACTTCGTCACCGACTTCAGCGCGAGCGTCCTGAAGACCTTCGCCGGCTTCGGTGTGGCGGCGGCGGTCGGCGCCCCTGTGGGTTACCTCATGGGGCGTTACAACTACTGGCGGGCCTTCTTCCACGACGGTGTGACGATCGCCGGCACGATCCCCGCCATCGTGTACGCCGTGATGTCGCTGATCGTCTTCGGCCTCTCGAACTTCGGGCCGATCCTGGCGGTCGCGCTGGTCTCGGCGCCGTACGTCGCGCTCAACGTGGCTGAAGGCATCCGCGGGGTCGACAGGCAGCTCATCACCATGAGCGAGGCGTTCGGCCGCACCCCGGCACAGATCCGGCGCCAGGTGCTGATCCCGACCATCGTGCCGTTCGTGTTCGCCGCGATCCGGATGTGCTTCGCGGTGGCATGGAAGGTCGAGGCGCTCACCGAGGTGTTCGGTGGCCGCAACGGTGTCGGTTTCCAGATCCGCACCGAGTACCAGCTCTACAACATCAGCGCCGTGCTCGCCTGGACGATGTTGTTCATCGCGTTCATGCTCGTCATCGAGCGGTTGGTCCTGGCCAAGGCCGAGGCCCGCCTCCTCGCGTGGCGCCCGGAGGAAAGAGGGGCCGCGCTGTGACCACCATGTCGCAGGGCGCCGTCACGAGGCGGCGCTCCACCACAGAGATCCGGCAGAACACGCCGGAGTGGCAGAAGAAACTCACGTCGAACACTGCTGCCCGGTTGATGAGCCTGTTGACGTTCGTCCTCATCTGGGTCGTGATGGCGTGGCTGTTCAGCCGCGTGCCCGGACCGGTCGAGGTGTTCGAGCGGCTGGTCGAGGAGTTCGCGCGCGGAGAGGTGTTCGGCAACTTCGGCTCCACCCTCTACCGCTTCTTCGTCGGCGTCGCGCTGGCCACCGTCGTGGGCATCGCAGCCGGCGTCCTGATGGGACTCTCGCAGCTGTGCCGGGCCTTCCTCGAGAGCCCGGTCCTGGTGGGGCTGTCCATCCCTGCCATCATCTGGTCGTTCCTCACTGTGATGTGGTTTGGGTTCGGCGACATGAGCCCGATCATCACCACCTTCCTGACCGCCGTGCCGTTCGTTGTCATCAACGTGGCGCAGGGCGTGCGAGGGGTCTCGCGTGACCTCCGGGACATGTCGGCGACGTACAACGTCCCGTTCGCGCGCCGGATCCGGCACCTCGTCCTTCCGGCGGTCACCGGGTACGTAGCCGCCGGCGTGCGGTTCGCCATCATCATGGGCTGGAACGGCGTCCTGCTCGCCGAGTGGTTCGGTGGTGGCGGCGGCGTCGGCTACCGGGCCCGCTTCTGGTACGACGCCAACCGGTACGGCGGGTTCGCCGCCTGGGTGGTGCTGTTCGTCGGCTTCATCGTGCTGCTCGACCGGTTCGTCCTGGACCGTGCGATCCAGCGCTCCTTCCGCTGGCGGGACAACCGATGAGCGCCCCCCGCCCCCCACTCCATCTCGTCCGCTCGCGTCCCTAGGGAGCTCCCATGGCTGTCCTGACCGTCCAGAACCTGTCCAAGACCTTCAACCTCGGCACCGCCCGCGAGAGCCGGGTCCTCGACGACATCTCGTTCGAGGTCAGTGGCCAGACCTTCGTGTCGATCGTCGGCCCGTCCGGCTGCGGCAAGAGCACGCTGCTCAACATCATCTCGGGGGTGGAGGAGCACACCTCGGGCGACATCAGCCTGACCAGTGACGCCGGTGGCCCGGCGCGCATGGGCTACGTGTTCCAGGACCCGCGGCTGCTGCCGTGGCGCAGCGTCATGCAGAACATGATGTACGTCCAGGACGACCAGTCCGAGGCCACGGTCAACCGTGCGAAGGAGTACCTCGACATGGTCGGGCTGTCGACGAACGCCGACTTCTTCCCCGGCCAGCTCTCCGGCGGCATGCAGCAGCGTGTCGGCATCGCCCGTGCGTTCGCCGTCGAGCCCGACCTCCTGCTGATGGACGAGCCGTTCAGCCACCTCGACGCGATCACCGCCCGTGGGCTGCGCGAGCAGCTGCAGGACATCTGGGCGCGGTCGAAGAAGACGGTGGTCTTCGTGACCCACGACGTGGTCGAGGCGGTCGAGCTGTCCGACCGGATCATCGTGCTGCAGCCCGGTGGGCTCATCTACGAGGACATCACGATCGACCTGCCCCGCCCGCGTCGTCAGACCGACAAGAAGGTGGCCACCCTCCAGGCCGAGGTGCTCGCGCGCCTCGAGAAGCTCAAGGAGATGAGCCGCGCGACCGAGCCGGTCGGCTGACCCATTCCTTCCAGCGCAGGAGCACCCGTGAGCACCCAGCTGAAGTCCCCCTCAGGCACGATCCCGGCCGGCCAGGCCCGGGACGAGGTCTCTGACGTCGTCCGTGACGTTATCGACGACATCCGCACCAACGGCGACCTCGCCGTCCGCCGCTACTCCGAGAAGTTCGACAACTGGTCGCCCGAGTCGTTCCGGCTCGGTCCCGAGCAGATCGATGAGCTCATCGCCTCGGTGCCGGCCCAGGTCATCGAGGACATCAAGACCGTGCAGGCCAACGTGCGTGAGTTCGCGCAGCGGCAGCGCGACTCCATGCTCGACGTCGAAGTCGAGACGCAGCCCGGGGTGTTCCTCGGGCACCGTCACCTGCCGATCGTAGCCTCGGGCGCCTACGTCCCCGGTGGTCGCTACCCGCTGACGGCGTCGGCGCACATGACGGTGGTGACCGCCAAGGTCGCCGGCGTGGAGCGGGTGACCACGTGCACGCCGCCGCTGCGCGGAGAGATCCCGCCGGCGACGGTGGCCGCGATGCACCTGGCCGGGGCGGACGAGATCTTTGTCCTCGGCGGTGTCCAGGCGGTCGCGGCGATGGCGGTCGGCACCGAGTCGATCGGCCGGGTCGACCTCATTGCCGGTCCGGGCAACGCGTACGTCGCAGAGGCGAAGCGCCAGCTCTTCGGTGAGGTCGGGATCGACCTGTTCGCCGGCCCCACCGAGATCCTGGTGGTAGCCGACGACAGCGCCGACCCGTACATCGTGGCGACGGACCTGCTGAGCCAGGCCGAGCACGGCCCCGACTCGCCGGCCGTCCTCATCACCACCTCGGAGCGGGTGGCACGGGAGGCGATGGCCCACGTCGAGGCGATCCTTCCCGGCATGCCGACCAACGACATGGCCGGCCCGGCGTGGCGTGACCACGGCGAGGTCCATGTCGTCGAGGACCTCGACGCGGCGTACGCCCTGGCCGACACGTTCGCCAGCGAGCACGTGCAGATCCTCACCCGCAAGCCTCGTGAGGCGCTGGAGAAGATGCGCCACTACGGGGCTCTCTTCCTCGGCGAGGGCACCTGCGTGTCGTACGGCGACAAGGTGATCGGGACTAACCACGTGCTGCCCACCCGCGGGGCGGCCCGCTACACCGGCGGGCTGTGGGTCGGGAAGTACCTGCGCACCGTCACCTACCAGGAGGTCACCGACCAGACGGCCAGCGCCCGGCTGGGCGAGCTGTGCGGTCGTGCCTCGCGTGTCGAGCTCTTCGAGGGCCACGCCCGCTCCGGCGACGTACGGGCAGCGAAGTACGCCGGCGCCGAGCTGCCCTGGGCTCCGACCTCCGCCAACTGACTCTGCTCATCAACGAACAAGAAAGGCATTCATGGCCACGGGAACGCCCCGCATCATCGACATCCACGCCCACGTCATCCTGCCCGACTGCATGCCCAAGGTCGAAGGGCTGATGGCGCCGGAGATGGAGCCGTTCAGCTACTTCGGGGGCGACGAGACCAACGCCTACCAGGTCGAGCACGTCAAGGCGATCATGCCGCAGGCGACCGACCCGGCGACCCGGATCGCCGACATGGACAAGATGGGCATCGACGTCCAGGCGATCTCGGTCGCGCCGGCCGGCTACTTCTACTGGGCCGACCCTGGGCTCGGTCGCGAGCTGGCGCAGATGCAGAACGAGAATCTCGCCAAGATCGTCGCGGACCACCCCGACCGGTTCGTCGGGCTGGCGACCGTGCCGATGCAGGACGTGCGGGCGGCGGTCGAGGAGCTCGAACGGTGCGTGAAGGACTACGACTTCCGCGGCGTCGAGATCAACACCAACGTGATGGGGATGGACCTCGACGACCGTCGGTTCCGGCCCTTCTTCGCCAAGGCCGAGGAGCTCGACGTCCCCGTCCTGCTGCACCCGAACGGGTTCACCGGGGGCGAGCGGTTCCGGAAGTACTACCTGACCAACGTGATCGGCAACCCGCTCGACACCACCGTCGCGCTCACCCGGATCATCCACGGCGGCGTCCTGGAGGCGCACCCGAACCTCAAGCTGCTCGCGGTGCACGGTGGCGGCTACCTGCCGTTCTACTCCTCACGGATGGACCACGCCTACGAGGAGCGTCCCGAGGGCCGTCACCACATCACCCGACCGCCGAGCACCTACCTGAAACAGATCTACTTCGACTGCCTGGTGTTCGACGCTGCGCACCTGGAGTTTCTCGTGCAGCAGATGGGCGCCGACCACGTCGTCGTGGGCACCGACTACCCGTTCGACATGGGGCACTACGACCCGCTCGGCCAGATCGAGTCGACCTCTCTCAGCGAGGACGTGCGCGAGAGCATCCGCAGCCGTACGGCGGCGAAGCTGCTCAAGCTCGACAGCTGAGCCGATCCTCGAAGGGCCCTCCCGGCATCCCGCTCCCCGCGGAAGCCGCGAGGGCCTTTCGCCGGGATGGGCCCGTAGTCCCGGCGGCCGGGTCAGCGCTCGAGACGCGTCGATCCGACCTTCCCCCACTTGTGTCGCGCGTTCCGTCTAGCGTTGCCGGCATGTCGCAACTTCGGCCCGACGGGTCGCCCGGTTCGAGTGCGAGCACACCTGCGTGGTTGTGGGCCGTGCCGATGTTCTCCTGCTGTGTCCTCGGCTTCGTCCCGCCCCTCGTGATCGCCACGAAGCTCAGGACGCGGAATGCCGCGATGTGGGCAGCGGGGTTCACTCGCGCGTTCTCATCGGTTTCTCGTTGGTCGGCTTGCAGCCGGATGACGCCGACAACTTCTGGTCCAGGCTCGGTCCGGTGATCGTCCTGGCCACGGGAATCGGCGGGGCGTGCTACGGCATGGTCGTGGGCTCGAAGCTCGACTGGTCCGGGAGCAGACCGCCCGTCCATGCAGCCGGGGCGGTGCCCCACGTCGATCTCAACGAGGGAGCGATCGCGGGGGTGCTCGCGGCCCGGCGGAGGTGAGGGGAGGCGGGGGCCGTGGCACGGCGCGACCACAGCTGGCTCGCGACCTCCGGATCGGCCGTCCCGACCTGCCGCGGCACTACGACGATGGCGGGCTTGTCGACGTGAACAGTGCGCCGGCAGAGGCCATCGTGAAATGGCTGGGACTCACTGAGGCGCAGGCAGCCCACGTCGTTGCGGTCCGGCAGCAGCCTGGACAGGTTCGAGCGGGCGGACGACCTGCTGAACATGGTCGGCCTGGAGCCCGCCCTCTATGACCACGTGAGTGACCGCATCATCGTCCTGTGATCCTTCAGGTGCCGTTGGCCGGCCTGGCACTGTGCACCGACGTTCCCCGCCCGAAGAGCCACGGAGGTGTCACATGGCCGTGTCGTACCAGCTGGTGATCGACTGCACGTCACCCGAACCGCTCGCCCGGTTCTAGGCCGAGGCGTTGGGCTACGTCATCGCACCTCCGCCGCCCGGCTTCGAGACGTGGGACGACTGGTACCGCTCCGTCGGTGTGCCCGTGGACAAGCTCGGTCTGGGCGCAGACCGGATCGAGGACCCGAACGGGGAGGGGCCACGCATCTGGTTCCAGGTCGTGCCCGAGAGGAAGGCAGTCAAGAACCGCATCCACATCGACCTGAACGCGAGCAGGGGGCGCAGTTCGTCCTTCACTGCCCGGCGCGAGCTGGTCGAGGCCGAGGCGGAGAGGCTCGTGTCCCTCGGTGCCTCGCGGCTGCGCACGCTGGCAGAGGAGGAGACGGTCCACTACGCGGTGGCGTTGGTCGATCCCGAGGGGAACGAGTTCGACATCAACTAGGAGACTGCTGAACAAGGGGCGC
>NZ_BAAIFY010000040.1:0-20235 GCF_054653575.1 Nocardioides pyridinolyticus
ATGCCGCGCATTCGCAACTTTCGTGTGTTCATCAATTTGCCTCTCGGGAATTGGGCTCGTCCATGCAGAACATAGGCATGTTTTGCATGTTGTGTCAACGCTCACACTCCCGACGTGCTCATGCACTCCTCACGCACGAGACGAAACGGACACCCCTCGAGCGTTCGACAGCCGTCCCCACTCCCTGCCTGCATCCCGGAGCCCGGGAAAGGGGCGCTCTCGGCAACCGTCGCCCTGACCGAACCCTTTGGGGGCGGGGCCATCCGGGACCCGAATGGCGCGAAGCGACTCAGACGTCCCGGGCGTCCCGCGTCAGCAGCAATGCAGCTTGATCCTGGGGCTCAACCGGTCCTGCGCGATGTGGATGGGGACGTCGCACACCCGTGAGCAGCGCGACCAGGCCAACGATCACTCCACCCGCCACGAACGCAGCTTCGATGGCGACGACGTCCGCGACATATCCGGTGGAGGCTGCGGCCAACGGGCGTGCACCCAGGAACGCGACGAACCACAACGCCATGACACGGCCGCGCAGATCGTCCGACACACGATCTTGAATCTGCGTCGTGATGCCACTGAAGGCCAGCGTCATCCCAAGACCAGAAATGGCCAGGCCGCCAAGTGCGACGACTGGCGCGGACAACCACACGGACGCTCCCGCGACACCCAGACCCAGCGCTATGAACACCAGGCCCAGAACAGCCAACGTATCGATTCTGAGTCGGCGATCCAAAGGAGTGAAGAGCACGAAGCCGATCCCCGAACCCACCCCGAATGCGGACACGAGCCAACCCACCAGGTCCGGACCGCCGCCCAGCTCATCGGCGAGCGACGGCACCAAGGTCATGGTGGGTTCGATCCCGAACCCCACCGCCGCGATCCCGACCAGGAGCATGAGCAGCCTGCTATCCGCCATGGTGTGGCGCAGGGCGCCGCGAATTGTGCCATCACTGCCAGCCGCGAGGGCTCGGCGCGGGAGCTTCAGCAGCATGACGCACACGGCGTAGGCGACATTCGTCGCAGACGCGATGACGAACGCGATCACTGCGTCGAAGTGGGTGACGATCAGAGCGCCGAGCGCAGGTCCAATGGCACGCGAGAGCGTCATCGGGACGCTGTTGAGCGTCATGGCGGCAGCCATCTCCCCGGGCCGGATCATGAGCGGGACGACGGACTGCATGGCCGGGCCCCCCAGAGCGAACCCGATTCCGACCACGACAGAGAACGCAATGATCCATGTCGCGTCCTGGAGACCATCGACTCCGCTCGCTGCCCACAGCACCACCGCCATCCCTGCGGAACCGGCGGCAGTGACGAACCGGCCAAGGATGATCTGCAAGGCGGCGTTCCCCTGGTCCGACCATTTGCCACTGAGGGGCGCGAGGGCCAGTTGCGGACCGAACTGGGCGACACTCACCAGTCCGACGATGAGTGCGGAGCCTGTGACCTGGTAGGCGACGGTTGCTGCGACGACGTTGTGGATCCAGATGCCGATCGAAGAAACGGTCTTGCCCCAGAAGAAGGAGCCGAGGACCGGGTCGAACAACATGCGGTAGAGACCTCGGGGCGGAAGGTGAGCCCCGCCTTGCGCTTCGCGGTTGTTGCGAGCGACTTGGACACGCTGACGACTCACGCCTTGTCCTGGAGGGATTCGAGTCCCTCGGTAAGGCGGTCCAGGAGGTCGGCCAGGGTTTCCAGTTCCTGCGGGGACCATTCTCGTGTCGCGGCGTCGAGAAGGTCTTGCCGTCGGATCGAACTCTGCTCGAGGACGTGCTCGCCCTTCTCCGTCAGGGAGAGGTCGGTTCGTCTGAGGTCGGCTTGGGAGCTCTGCTTGGTGAGCAGCCCATTCCGCTCTGCGCCGTCAATGAGCCGGCTTGCAGTCGAGTGCTCGATACCAAGCTGTGCCGCTATCGCCTTGATCGAGGGGCGGGTCTCTCCCGTGAGGAGTTCGATGGCCCGCAGGGAGCGCAGAACACCGTCACCGCCTGGTACGTCGATGCCTTCCAACAAGGCGCGGCGGTAGCGAGGCCGCTTTATGGCGACACGGACGGCTGTGAGCGAGTCGTCGAGGCGTGCGAGGCGGCTCAGAGTCTCTCCCATTGTATATGTATAGCACATACATATACACTCGACCACCAGCGAGTGCGGACATCGGCTCCATCGCCAGTCTGCGGTCCAGCGCGCCCCGATGCGGCCCAAACCAGTTCGGCATGGACAAGCGCTCGCCGCCGCCCACGACCGGCAACGTCCGAACTTCACTACACCGTTAGCCGACGGCCCTGCCTTGCCACGGCTCGTGCTCAGCGATGCAGACGGCCGCTCGGAATGTCGGGCACGACACCTATGTCCCACCTTGCGCCCGCGAGCGTGGTGCGACGCGCCGAAGCCTGTACCCAGCAGCGGCCATATCCGAGCGCTCCGCGGAGCGTCGCCCCAGTGACGCCGTCACATCCTCGACGATCCGCGAGATCGACCGGACCTCCGAAGTCCGCGGTCGAGCCGCCTCGGGTGCTCTATTCCCAAGGAAGCGACGAGTCCACGGATCGATGACGATCCAAAGGTCGTCGGCCTCAGCCAGCTCCTCATCCGACATGCTCGGTATCGCATCCGGAGCGGGTGACTCCGTCGAGGTTCCGTCAGTCTCCGCCGCCCCCAATGCGATGCCTCCCCCAACTCAATGCGATAGACGAAGTGCCACACACCTCTTGCATCTTCGGTCGCCCGAGTGTTTCGATTGTGCGAAACGAGGGTAAGTCCCCCAGCCGCCTGGAGCCTTCGATGGCCGACCATGATCAGCAGCCAGGAGATGTTCGGTCTTGCCCGAACTGCGGCGGAACAGTCGTCTATCGCGGCGTCGGCCGACGCCCAATCTGGTGTTCGACTCGGTGCCGCAACGACGCCGCACTACGGCGGCTCGGCGCCCGGAAGGGCGCCATCGAGATCCGGCTCATCGACGTCCCCCGGTACCGAGCGCAGGACGTGCAGGCCGCCTCCGAGCCTCGAGCCGAGGCTCCGAGCCAGCTGCCCCCGAGCCCTGACGGAGAATCACCGAGGGTGTCGTCCCCCTCCCCCGAGCAAGCTCTCCGAGTCATCCGAAATGATCCCGAAGCCGTCGGGAAACTCTTGGCACACCTCGAGCGCCGCCGCTTGGATGGCACCCTTCTCGGAGCCGGATGGCTGCCCGTGCGCAACGCACTGCGCCTAATCGCCGGAGCGCTGCCGCCAGGCATCGAACGCCGAACGTAGATCCCTAAGCGCTACGACCTGCCGGACGGACTGCCGACTGATGTAGCGGCCACCGTGACGGCGGTAAAGGACTCAGGGCACGGGGTCTGCGACCTCGCCCTTGTGCGCCGAATGCGCACGACAGACATGCCGACAAACGGGACGTCCCGACCGATACCAACCACCACCGAGCATCGCATCGCTGACGCTCGCTCCCACCGAGCGAGCCGCGTGGATCGCTCGTTCGTCCAGATACAAGGGCGACGTCGGCGGGTTTCGCCCACATAGGGAGCACGCCTCGACGATCCCTTGCTGCGAGCAGACCTCCTACTCCCCCTACGAGAAGCTGGTGCCTTGTCCCGTGGGGGTTCCGGGCTCGCCGCAAGTCTGTGCCGGCGAGCCCGCAGTCGCCAGTTGACCGACGGAGCAGATCAACACGACGGCTGGCCTCAGCCATGCGACCCCCCGGTCGGCTGGCTTCCGCCGTTGTGACGCTAGGCGTTCCCGCGGCCTGTTCGATACGCGACTGGCCAGTAGGAGACGTACGTCATAGCCCGACGGCCGCCCGGGGCGCTCCGAGCGCCACGACCCGCGTGCTGAGCGGAGCACGACGGTTACGAGGCCTGACAGGACCCGAGGCAGTTCCGGAGGAGCAAAACGCGCCAGAACTTGGCCGCGAACGGCGACGGGGTACTCACTACTTCTCACAGGCTCGGTGTCCCGGCCAGACCCTTACCGCGCCAGTGATACCCCCAGGTTGCGGCCAGAGGGGTGCTGCAACCGCGTGCTGGGGTCAAGCCTTGTCCCTGTGCGGTACCCGGCCCGAGAACGACCAGGCTATGGTCCAGCTAATAGCCGATCGACGTCCTCGTTTCGCCCAAGGTTGATACGGACGCAGCCCGGCGTTATGACGTAGGTCTCTTACCGGCCGGTCACCTGGGCGACGCTATTACGTTCGGCCCACCGCTGACGCCTGGAGGACCCGAGAGCCTCTGGGCGCCACCGGATTCGCGACGACCTTCCTCGACCTCCATCGAACAGGCGACGCGAGCCCGGCCCCGTTCCGCCCAGTCGTTGCCGAAACGGGGCCGGGTACTCAACGACACGCATGTGGCCCTCTTCGAAGGGACGGCCGTGTGTGGATCCGCCAGCCGATCCCTACCTGTCACCGGAACCACCGTCCTGGACACCGATGGGCGCGGCGGGGCCTGTTCGACAGCAGGCCGGTGGGCCTGCGCGTTGCTCGCCTCGCCGGCGTCGCGCCAACATGCTCCAGCGTGACTCAGACCGCGAGACAATGCTCGCCAAGTATCAGACAAAGACGACGCTCCATCGAGGAGCCCGGACCACATTCTGAGTTCCCCTCACCTACGCGTAGTGCGGAGCATGCCCGTCCGAGAAGCCGACGGATGGCGTCAGTCGCGAAACAGTGAGATGTCCGAACCCGAGAACAGGCCCGCGTACTGCCGTCTGCGCGCTGGGCGAGATGTTCCAGCCGCTATTCACGACGTTGGCAGGATGGACACCGAGGAGGTTGCCGTCGTTCCGGAAGATTGTCATCCTCCGGACGCTCGGTCCCGCTATGACGTGGGTCTCTTACTCGTCAGTCACCGCTGCCACGGAGGCGGATTCGCCCTAGCCTTCGGCCGAACTGCAGTAGCAACTCCCAAGCTGCTGACAGCAGGTGAACTGGCCTCCCGTCCCTCCCTTCCTCAGGAGGCCAGTGAGCGTGGGCCTGATCCACCGAATCGCTGTGCGAATCGCTGTGCTCCCGGTGGATCAGGCCTTCCGCGCCCGAGACAAGAAGCGTCTGGAAGTAGGAACGTGTGAACGCGACCCACGTGGCGACCATTCCGCCCGACCTCAGCCTCAAGTTGCTCGACGCTGTGCTGGGCGCCCTCGAGGCCGCCTTGCTTCAGGTCGGCGCAGAGCGAGTGTGGGTCGCAGATGGTCCTGCACTTGAGGTGATGGTCGACTTCCCGAATGAGCCCACCTCGGAACTCGCCACGAACCCGCGCAGCGAAGCCCAGGAGCACGTGCCGTGTTGAAGATCGCGGGACTCTTCGAGGTCTATGAGGAACGCGGCGAGCACCACTGGGTGCTCCGGGACTGGGACGGCCAGATCATGGCGCGCAACGGCGGCTACATCACGCGAACCGGCGCCATCGCAGATATCGAACGCCTCCGCGTCACCGCACTCACGGCAAACGTCGTCGAGGTATGAGACATACAGACGCCTCCCGTGCTGTGCGCCCACGGTCGTCGAGGTGACTGAGATGCGATTGCTCGCTCAGCAGCAGCGCCAGGTAGCAACCCTCGAGGAAGTTGCGCGGCGCGCTGTCCGCAACGGCACACCCCCGGAGCAAGCAGTCACCGAAGTGCGAAGGATCACCGACGACCCGGTGCTGCTCGGACTGGCAGCCGGACGTGCCAAGGGCAGATGGAGCGCGATCCCGCTCTTCCAATCCATTCGGCAGGAAGTCGCCGAACTGCTGATCGAGGCCGGCGCCGATCAAGACGTCTACACGATGACCGCGTCCTCGGTCGAGCGTCGGCTGCGTCGACACGTAGGCCGGGACTGATCTCACGAGGCTCGGACCTGCCACTGTGAGACCTCACGCGCAGGCCTCGACTTGCTGTACGTGGGCTGGACCAGTCGGATACCCGGAGCGTCGACCCACGAGCTGCGCATCTGCGCCCTCGCGTGCGCATCATTTGGTATTCAACATCGGACCTTGGCAGTTCCGGAAACAACCGTCGCCGATATGCGGCGCTGAGCAGCGCGCACGAAGAACCGGCGGCACGGCGGTCTCGGCGACGAGAGCCGGGAGCAACCGGACAGCGATTCTCATCCCCAGCTGCGGAGGCAAGGCAGGAATTCCACAGGCGACATTGATCGCTCGGCGAGGCTTCGCGTTCTTAGGTGACCATCAATGGATCGCGGGCGGCGCCTGCCGCCGCCCCTGGTGGTCGGAGGTGACCAGATGGAAACGGTGGAGGAGATTCTCACCAGCAGTGAAGTCGCGAAGTGGATCCGGGTGTCGGAGTCGACCCTGTGCCGGTGGCGACAGCGTGGGATGGGTCCGCGAGTGACGTGGATGACGCCGACCTGTCCGCGGTATCGGCGCCTCGACGTCGAGCAATGGCTTGCACGAGCGTTGTCGTCGGCGCCTGAAAACTGACCCCCTATCGACGGTCGAAAACTGACCCCCTCCGAGACCCTGTCCTCACCAGTCGTGAGGCAGGGGGACGAGGAGTGTTGTCAGTGGAGGATTGGGCTGAGATCCGTCGGCTGCACAGGACCGAGGGGTTGCCGATCAAGATGATCGCCAGGACGTTGGGGGTCTCGCGGAACACGGTGCGCGCCGCGCTGGCGTCCGAGGGGCCGCCGAAGTACGTGCGGAAGCCGACGGGGTCGGCTGTGGATGCGTTCGAGCCCCGGATCCGTGAGCAGTTGCAGGCGTTTCCGACGATGCCGGCCACGGTGATCGCCGAGCGGGTCGGCTGGACGCGTGGGATGACGGTCTTCAAGGAGCGTGTGCGCGAGCTGCGGCCGGCCTACCTGCCGCCGGACCCGGCCTCCCGCACGACCTATGAGGCCGGGGAGCTGGCGCAGTTCGACTTCTGGTTCCCCGACATCGAGATCCCGGTCGGCTACGGCCAGACCCGCACCGCGAAGCGGCTGCCCGTGATGACCACGGTGACCGGCTACTCACGCTGGTCAGGCGGGCTGTTGATCCCCTCGCGCGACGCGCGGGACCTGTACGCGGGCTGGTGGCGGCTGCTGTCCGAGCAGCTGCTCGGTGTGCCGAAGACGTTGGTGTGGGACGGCGAAGCCGCGGTGGGCCGGTGGCGTGCCCGCCAACCCGAGCTCACCGTCGACTGCCAGGCGTTCCGCGGCGTGCTGGGCGCGAAGGTGGTGATCTGCAAGCCCGCTGACCCCGAAGCCAAGGGCATGCTGGAGCGGCTCCACGACTACCTCGAGCGGTCGTTCCTGCCGGGCCGGACGTTCGAGTCCCCGGCCGACTTCAACACCCAGCTCGCCGGGTTCTTCGTGAAGGCGAATGCCCGGAAGATGCGGGTCCTGGGTTGCACGCCCGGTGACCGGGTGGTCGCTGACCGGGCAGCGATGCTGCCGCTGCCGCCGGTCGCGCCCGAGGTCGGTTGGCGTCAGTCGCTGCGGCTGCCGCGCGACCACTACGTGCGCCTGGATTCCAACGACTACTCCGTCCACCCTGCCGTGGTCGGGCGGCGGATCGAGGTCCACGCCGACCTGGACCGAGTGTGGGTGACCTGTGAGGGCGCGATCGTCGCCGACCACGCCCGCGTATGGGCCCAGCACCAGACCATCACCGACTTCGAGCACACCGTCGCCGCCAAGCACCTGCGCCACGGTCGCGCGGACCTGCTGCGCCCGGTCGCGGACGCGGTCACCGGTGAGGAGGTCGAGATCCGCTCGCTCGGCTTCTACGACCGAGCACTCGGCCTCGTCGATGGGGAGGTGTCGTGATGGCGGCCAGGTCGACCACGAAGACCAGCGCGGCGAGGACCGGTCGCGATGTCACCGGTGAGCTGGAGTACCTGACCCGGGCGTTGAAGGCGCCGACCCTGCGCGAATCGGTCGAACGGCTCGCCGAACGTGCCCGGGAGGAGTCCTGGACCCATGAGGAGTTCCTCGCGGCCTGCCTGCAACGCGAGGTCGCTGCGCGCGAGACCCACGGCGGCGAGGGACGGATCCGCGCCGCACGGTTCCCGGCGAGGAAGAGCCTGGAGGACTTCGACTACGACCACGCCCGCGGCCTGAAACGGGAGACCATCGCGCACCTGGGCACCCTGGACTTCGTCGCCGCCAAGGAGAACGTCGTCCTGCTCGGCCCACCCGGCACCGGGAAGACCCACCTGGCCACCGGGCTCGCGATCCGGGCCTGCCAGGCCGGGCACCGGGTCCTGTTCGCCACCGCGTCCCAGTGGGTCGACCGGCTCGCCGAGGCCCACCACGCCGGCCGGCTGCAAGACGAGCTCCGCAAACTGGTGCGCTACCCGGTGCTGGTCATCGACGAGGTCGGCTACATCCCCTTCGAGCCCGAGGCAGCGAACCTGTTCTTCCAGCTCGTCTCATCCCGCTACGAACGCGCCAGCCTGATCGTGACGTCCAACAAGAACTTCGCCCGCTGGGGCGAGGTCTTCGGCGACGACACCGTCGCCGCGGCCATGATCGACCGGCTCGTCCACCACGCCGAGGTCATCGCACTCAAGGGCGACTCCTACCGGCTGAAGAACCGAGAACTCGGCCGCGTCCCCGCGGCCGTCAACGAAGAGAACTAGAAGACCGAGGGGGTCAGTTTTCAACCGGCGGAAAGGGGTCAGTTTTCAGCCGCCGTTGACAAGCGTCGTAGACGCGGCGAGCGGAGGGCATCCGACATGATCGAGAAGACCCCCAGCGGTCGGTTCCGGGCGCGATTGAAGAGCGGCCGTCAGTTCGTCACCAGCCGCACGTTCGACACCAAGCGGGAGGCGAGCGACTGGCTCGCGCGCGAACGAGCGTCGCTCGCCGGGGGCGTGGATCCGCGCACAGGACGGCGTCTCGTGCGGGCGCTACTGGAGGAATGGCTGGTCATCCGGGAGTTCACCGTGGCGGCCAAGACCTATCGGACAGACCAGGCCCTGCAGCGGTTGGTCCCGACGAGCCTGCAGGCGATGCAGGTCGCGGCCGTCTCCGAGCGCGAGGTGGCACGTTCGTTCGAGACGCTGATCCAGGGCGGTCTCAGCGAGCGTTCGGTGGTCCGGTACCGGGCGAGCCTGTCCAGCTTCTTCGCCTGGTGCGTGCGGGAGAAGATCATCGTGCGGAACCCGGTGACCGGGACGAAGGTCCCCCGGTCGTCGGAGGAGCCCACCGAGATGCGGCCGTGGACCGAGGCCGAGCTCGAGGCCGCCTATGAGCGGTGGCGCGAGCACGACCCGCACCTGGCCGACGTCCTACTGGTGCTCGGCTGGACGGGGATGCGGTGGGGCGAGGCACGGGCCGTGCTGGTTGAGGACGTGGTCGAGGTGCCGACGGCTGGCCTGCTGGTCCGGCGCTCGCAGACCGAGGGAGGAGCGGTGAAGGCGACCAAGGGCCGGCGCGGGCGCCGGGTGCCGGTGGCCGACCGGATCCTGCCGATCATCCGGCGGCTCGTCGTCTCCAAGGAGCCGACCGGCCTGCTGCTGACGACCGCGGGCGGTGCTCGGCTGCACCGCACCGCGGTGCTGCGGACGGTGAAGTGGGACCGGACGGGCGGGGGCAGGCGGATCCACGACCTGCGGCACACCGCAGCGTGCCTGTGGCTGGCTCGGGGTGTGGACCCGGGCACGGTCCAGGCGTGGATGGGGCACGAGTCGATCGCCACGACCAACCGCTACCTGCACTTCCTGGGCACCTCGGCCGACCAGGCGGGGCTGGACCGCCTCAACGACCCGAGCCGCAGGCCCACGGGGGGTCCCCAGCGAGCCTCAGAACGGCCGGGGGTACGCCGGGGGTAAGTGGACGGGCCGTCGCCGCGAACTCCCCCGGTGTCAGTCGCCCGCCGTCAGAGCCAGCAAATGCGAGAACCCGCAGGTCACAGCGACCTGCGGATTCTTTGGTGCCTGGTGGAGCTGAGGGGATTCGAACCCCTGACCTTCTCATTGCGAACGAGACGCGCTACCAACTGCGCCACAGCCCCAGGTTGTTGCGAGCCGAAACGTTAGCACCCGGCATGGGCGGGGGCCGAATCGGACCCCGGGTGTGTCACTGCTCGATGAGGGCGTCCTCGAGGCGGGCCAGGGCGGTGCGGGCGTAGGGGTGCCACATCCGGGCGAAGAGCGGCATGGCGACAGCGCCGAGGCGCCCGCGCGGGTGGACCACCCAGGACCAGGTGATCCGGACGCCGGTGCCGGCGCGCTCGAAGGCGAACCGGCCGTCGACCGAGCTCACGAGCAGGGTCATCGGGCCGGTGATGTCGGCGAGCCGGTAGGCGAAGTGGTGCGGACGGTCGACCTCGGTGAGGGTCTCCCGGATCGTGCCGCCGTCGCCGAGCACGATCGTGCGCGTGCAGCCGGCGGCGTCCCACGCCTCCTGGTCGAGCACCTGCTTGACGGGTGGGAGGGCGGCGTACCGGTGCGCGAACAGGTACGGCAACGGCAGCGCGAGGGCGGCGTCGAAGGAGCGCGCGACGCCGGCCGGGTAGGTCCGGGACGCGACGAGCTCGAGAGCCATGCGCTGAGACTAGTGGCTCTCAGGAGCCGGTGGCGCGCTCTCCGTTGCCGCTGTCGCGGGCCTCGCGCGCGGCGCGGTCCGCCTCGTCGGCCTCGCGGGCGAGGGCCGCGTCGACCTCGGTGCGGCCGGACGTCCACACGCCCGTGCCCTCGAGGTCGATGGTGCGGACCGTGCGGCGGGTCGCGGCCGGCTTGCCGACGTACGTCGGGAGCGTGACCGGCACCGGGTCCCAGAGCGCCGGGTCGACGACCGCGGCCATGCCGGCGGAGGTGTCGGCGAGCGGGTCGACCTCGTCGGTCTCCTCCGCCTCGGTCTCCTCCTCCTCGACCACCACTTCCTCGGGCGTCTCCACCTCCACCGGGATCCGGGACGACGGCGCGACCAGCCGGCTGCGCTCGCCCTTGACCATGATCCGGCAGGTCACGAGCCAGGCGACCAGGAGGCCGGCCGGGATCGCGACGTACCACCACGCGATGACGCCGAACGCCGCGACGCCGACCGTGGCCAGATTGGCCAGCAGGATCAGCGCGAGGACGTTCCGCCGCCGCTTGGTCGCCCGCTTCGCCGCTGCGCGCTGGGCCCGGATCCGGTCCGGGGTGACGGGGACCTGTTGAGCCTCGGCCGTCCGCTGGGGCTCGGGTCGGTGGTGGGGCTTGGTGGCGACGGTGGCCTCGGCGGCCGGCCGGCCCGGGGTGACCACGAGCCGGGCGCTCTTCTTGCTGACCGGCTCGCGCCGCGCCAGCACCCGCATCGAGTGGGAGAACCGCTCCACCGACCGGCTGCGCACGACGTCGTCGTGGTGGCGGAGCGCCTTCGGAACGAGGTAGACGGCCCACGCCACGGCGAGGGCGACGAAGATCAGTGCGCTCAGGTCCACGAGTCAGAGGTTAGGAGCGCTACCTCACGCTGCGACGGAGGTCAACAGGTGTGTCGCAAAATCACTCGTGTGACTGCTGGGATCCGAGGCGGGCGAGCAGTCCCTCCGGGCACTCCTCGCGCGTGATCGCGTACAGCCGGTGGTCGCGCCACTCGCCGTCGATGTGGAGGAACCTGGGGGCGTAGCCGACCTCCCGCAGACCGAGCTTCTCCACCACCCGCAGGGAGTTGGAGTTCTCCGGACGGATCGCCACCTCGACGCGGTGCAGGCCCGCCGTGGTGAAGCAGTGGTCGATGACCAGCGCGACCGCGCGCGGCATCACACCGCGGCCGGCATACTCCCGGTCCAGCCAGTAGCCGATCGAGGCGAACTGCGCCGACCCGCGCACGATGTTGTTGACGGTGATCTGCCCGGCGAAGCGGCCGTCCACGTCGATCGCGAAGGGGTACGTCGTCCCGGCCCGCGCCTGCTTGTGCAGGCGGCGCACCAGTGCCCGGAACGTCGAGGGCCGCGCGTCGGCGCCGGGGGGCACGGTCGCGTCCCAGGGGCGGAGCCACGCGGCGCTGCGACGGCGGGCGTCGCGCCAGGCGCGGGCGTCGCGGTAGGCCAGCGGGCGGACCGTCACGTCGCCCGAGGTGAGCCAGGCCGGCCAGCCGCTCATGGTCGCTCCCGTCCCCCGGACTCAGTGGTCGCTGCCGACGACCTGCTCCGCCGCGTGCACGAGGACCGGCCGCAGCACGGCGATCGCGTCCTTGACCCCACCGCGCGATCCGGGGAGGTTCACGACCAGGCAGCTCCCGACCACGCCCGCGAGCCCACGGGACAGCACCGCGCCCGGGACGCCCTGCTGCACGCCGTACGCCCGGATCGCCTCGGCGATCCCCGGCACCTCGAAGTCCAGCAGCGCGCGCGTCACCTCGGGCGTCCGGTCGGTCGGCGTGAGGCCGGTGCCGCCGGTGGTGAGCACGACCCGCGCTCCTCCGTCGGCGGCCGCGGCGATCGCGGCGCCCACCGGCTCGCCGTCGGGTACGACGATCGGCGCGTCGACCACGAAGCCCAGCTCCTGGAGGAACTCCACGAGCACCGGGCCGGTGGTGTCCTCGTAGACCCCGGCGGCCGCGCGGTTGGATGCGACGACGACCTCGGCTCGCAGGGAGGTCATCGAGCCCAGTCCCCCGACTTGCCGCCGGTCTTGGTCTCGACGCGCACGTCGGTGATGACCGCGCCCTTGTCGACGGCCTTGACCATGTCGACGACGGTGAGCGCGGCGACCGACACCGCGGTCAGCGCCTCCATCTCCACGCCCGTGCGGTCGGTGGTCTTCACGGTCGCGGTGATCTCCACGGCGTCGTCGGCGACCGCGAGGTCGACGGTCACGCCGGAGACCGCCAGCGGATGGCACAGCGGGATGAGCGAGGGCGTCTGCTTGGCGCCCATGATCCCGGCGATCCGGGCGACCGCGAGCGCGTCGCCCTTCGGCACCCCCTCGCCGCGGAGCAGCGCGACGACCTCGGACGAGACGAGCACGCGGCCGGAGGCGGACGCCGTCCGGGCGGTGACGTCCTTGCCGGACACGTCGACCATCCGGGCGGCGCCGGAGTCGTCGACGTGGGTGAGACGGTCCGCCATCAGAACTCCTCGTCGAGCCTCAGCACCTGCACCTGCTCGCCGGCCGCCACCGAGCCGACGCCCTCGGGCACCACGACCAGCGCGTCGGACTGTGCCAGATCGCCCATCAGGTGGGAACCGTGTCCGCCCACCGGCGTGACGGCGGGGCCGTCCTTCTCCACCGAGTACGACGCCCGCGCGAACTGCCGCCGGCCGTCGGGCGAGCGCAGGTCGTGGGTGAGCCGCGCGGAGACCGTCGGCCGGGCGTAGGGGGTGCGGCCCATCAGCTTGCGGATCGCCGGCAGCACGAACTGCTCGAAGGAGATGTACGACGACACCGGGTTGCCCGGCAGCGTGAAGATCGGCGTCCGGTCCTCGCCCACGTGGCCGAAGCCCTGCGGCTTCCCCGGCTGCATCGCGACACCGCCGAACCACACCGTGCCGAGCGGCGAGAGCGCCTCCTTCACGACGTCGTAGTCGCCCTGGGAGACACCGCCGCTGGTGACGACCAGGTCGGCCCGGACCAGCTGGTCGTGGATCGCGTCGAGGAACAGCCGCGGCTCGTCGGGGACGATGCCGACGCGGTAGGCGACCGCGCCGGCCCGCCGCGCGGCGGCGGCGAGCAGGAACGAGTTGCCGTCGTAGATCGAGTCGTGGCCGAGCTCGGTGCCGGGCTCGCGCAGCTCCGAGCCGGTGGAGACCACGACCACGCGCGGCCGCGGGCGGGCCAGCACGGTCGGGCGGCCGACGGCCGCGAGTAGGCCGAGGTGGCGCGGGCCGAGCACGGCACCGGCGGACACCAGCACGTCGCCGACCTCGACGTCGTCGCCGGCGGGACGCACGTGCTGGCCCAGCGTCGGGGCCTGCTCGATCTGCACCTGGGCGACCCCGCGGTCGGTCCACTCGTAGGGCACGACCGAGTCCGCGCCGGCCGGCACCGGGGCGCCGGTCATGATCTTCGCGGCGGTGCCCGGCGGCAGCGCGAGCAGCTGCGCCTGGCCCGCGCCGATCTCGCCGACGACCGGCAGGTGCACCGGCGACTCGGCGGAGGCCGTGGCGACGTCGGCGTGCCGGACGGCGTACCCGTCCATCGCGGAGTTGTCGAAGGACGGCAGGTTGATCGGCGCGACGACGTCCTCGGCAGCGGCCAGTCCGAGGGCCTCCATCAGCGGCTGCGGGAAGGCCGGCAGCGGCTCGATGCCCTCGAGGATCCGGGCGAGGTGCTCGTCGACCGAGAGCAGGCCGTCAGCCATCGGTCGAGAGGACCGTGTCGGCCGGGACCCGCTGGGCGGAGGGGGCCTCGAGGGCGACGTCGCCGACGACCTGGACCCCGTGGCCGAAGGTGAAGTCGCCGTCGATGCGCAGCGAGGACGCCTTCTTCAGCGACGGCGCGCCGTCGGGGAAGCGCTTGTCGAACTCGCCGACGAGCTTGTAGAAGTCGCCGTCGAGGTCGATGAACGGCACGTCGGGGGCGACCTGGTCGAGCACGAAGTCGGACCCGATGTCGTAGACGTCGGAGCGCAGCACCAGCAGGTCGTTCGTGGTCTTGACCGGCACGAAGCGGTCGCGCCCGACCTCGATCAGCCGGGACCCCTCGAACACCTCGACGGCCGCGCCCATCGCGGTTTCGATCTGGATCACCTCCGGGGTGGACGTGTCGCCCGGGTCGAGCGTCTTGACGTTGCGGATCAGCGGCAGGCCGAGGATGCCGTCGCGCTGGTCGAGGACCTCCTTCATCGCGGCGAGGTCGAACCAGATGTTGTTGGTCGAGCAGAACCGGTGCCGGTCGAGGTCGGCCAGCGCCTCCCGGTCGGCGTCGAGCGTCTGCGCGCTCTCGCGGAGCACGATCCGGCCGTCGGCCTTGCGGCGGGCGAAGTGGCCGCCCTTGCGGTCGGAGGGGGTACGCCGGACCGCCTCGATCGCGAACGGCGCACCGTTCGTCGCGAACCAGCCCGCGACCCGCGGGTCGGGGACCGCGCCGAGGTTGTCGGAGTTCGAGACGAACACCCGCTGGTAGCCGGCGGCCAGCAGCAGGTCGATCAGGCCGGTGCCGCGCAGCGCGGTGTAGATGTCGCCGTGGCCGGGCGGACACCACTCCAGGTCGGGGTCCTTGGGACAGCTGGCCGGGGTGAGGTCCTTGGCGAGGAGCTTGGGCTCCTTGTTCTGGAGGAACTCCAGCGGCAGTCCCTCGACGGGGAGGTCGTCGTAGCGCGCCAGCGCCGCCATCGTGTCGGCGGAGGTGCGGAAGCTGTTCATGAAGAGCAGCGGCAGCGTGGCGTCGTACTTCTCCCGCAGGTGCAGCACCTGGCGGGCGATCACGTCGAGGAAGGACAGTCCCCGGCGCACGCAGAGCAGCGACTTCGCGCGGTCCATGCCCATCGACGTGCCGAGGCCGCCGTTGAGCTTGATGACCGCGGTGCCGCGGATCGCGGCGGCGGCGTCCGCGTCGGACACCTCCACGCTCGCGAGCGACGGCATGTCGACCGGCTCGATGGTGGACTCGGGGATCATCCCGGTCTCCCCGTGCTCGAGGAGGCGGAAGTAGTGGGCGAACGTCTCGATCGCCACCTCGTCCACACCGGCCGCCGCCATCTTCTCGCGCGCCTTGTTCAGGCCAGCACTACCCATGCCCACGATCGTAGAGTTCCCGTGTGACCGCGATGCAATCACCCGCCAAGGTCGCCGCCCGCGACCGGCTCACCACCGCCCGCAACCGGCGCCCGCTGACCGAGGTCGGGACGGCCGCACGGGAGATCGCCCGGCACCTCCTCGCGTCGGAGCCGGTACGCCGGGCGGCGACCGTGGCGGCGTACGTCTCGGTCGGCGGGGAGCCCGGCACCGGCCCGCTGCTCGACGGCCTGCGGGCGGCCGGCAAGCGGGTGGTGCTCCCCGTGACGCTGCCCGACCTGGACCTCGACTGGGCGGTGTACACCGGGCCGGACGACCTCGTGCCCGCGCGCTACGGCCTGCTCGAGCCGACCGCCGAGCGGCTCGGCGTCGACTCCATCGGGACCGCCGACGTCGTGCTGGTCCCGGCCCTCGCGGTCTCCCCCGCCGGCGTCCGGCTGGGCCGGGGCGGCGGCTGCTACGACCGCGCGCTCGGCCGGGTGCCGGTCGGCACGTTCACCTGCGCCCTGCTCTACGACGAGGAGGTCGGCATCGAGGTGCCGGTCGAGCCGCACGACCGGCCGGTGCTGTCCGTGGCGACGCCTGCGGGGATCCGATCGGTGGGGTAGTCCCTGCCGAGATCGGGGTCCGAGCCGGCGTGTCGACCCCCAATCCGTCAGGGACTACCCCACCGGGACGGCCGACGAAGGGCCCGGCCGGAGCGTCAGCACGTCGTGCCCGGCCTCCTCGACGGCGTCCTGGGTGAACGGCCAGGGCAGCGTCTCGCCGTCGGCCCACAGGTCGGTCTGGTCGGTGTAGTGGCGGTTGAACGGATGCCCGGAGACGCCGGTGAGACTGATCCACCGCGAGTCGTCCCAGTCGGCCAGCGAGACGACCATCCGCATCGAGGGGGCGCTGTCGACGCCGTAGCCCTCGGCGGCGTCCCACCCCGTCGCGTTCACGGTCGAGGCGCCACCCCCGACCTCCCAGCCGCCGCGGTTGACCAGCCACTCGACCGGCCCGATGCCGGACTCGCCGAGGGTCGGGCTGCGCAGCTCGAGCCGGTGCAGGTGCCCCCACGTCCACGCGTCGGGGTCGAGCGCCTGCCGTCGGGTCAGCTCGTCACGGGCGTCGCGCAGCGCCTGCTCGAGGATGTCATCGCGGGTCTCGGTGACGTCCTCGGTGAGCTTGTCGTCCCACCAGGGACTGTCCGGCTCGCGCAGCAGGTTCGACACCACGGCGTACCACCGGTCGCCGCCGTCGGGCCAGATCTCCTCGGGCAGGTCGTCGTGGAAGGTCAGCGAGAGCAGGTTGCGCCAGACCGCGTTGAAGTACGCCGCGCCCACGCTGTCGGCGTCCTGCCGGCCGTCCCAGTCCCGCAGCCGGCGCTGGCCGCCGGCGTAGTAGCCGTGCCCCACGTCGAGGTCGAGGAGGTACGGCGTGAGCACGGTCGCGAGCGGGTGCTGGTCGTCGAGCTGGATCGCGAGCATGTCGTCGACCGACAGCGTCCCCCGCCGCTCGATCAGGTCGCGGATCCGCTCGGAGCGGTAGCCGCGGTCCCAGTCGTCGGTGAGGAAGTAGGGGTAGTCCGGACCCGTGACCGCCTGGTTCGCCGTCACGACGTAGCCCTCGTCGGGGTCGAGCACGCTGGGCAGCCCGGCGAACGGCACGTGGTCGCCGGTCCAGTCGTCCTCGGGCAGCCAGCCCCGTGCCGGCAGCCGGCCGTCGTTGCCGGACTTGCGGATCGGGATCCGGCCGGGCGCCTGGTAGCCGATGTGGCCGTCGCGGTCGGCGTAGACGAGGTTCTGCGCCGGGACCGCGAACGACGCCGCCGCGTTCCGGAACTCGTCCCAGGTGCTCGCCCGGTTCATCTCCAGCACGGCGTCCGCGGTGCGCGACGGCTCGAGCGCGGTCCACCTGAGCGCGACGGCGTAGGCGTCGTCCCGGACCTTCCCGACCTCGGCGATGTCGTCGGCGACGTCCGAGAGCAGCGGGCCGTGGTCGGTCGCCCGGACGGTCAGCTCGACGTCGGGGCCGTCGGCCACCTCGATGGTCTCGGTGCGGGTGCGCAGCGGCTTCCAGCGGCCGTCGTAGCGCCAGCGGTCGCCCTCGACCCGCTCGAGGTAGAGGTCGCTCACGTCGGGGCCGAGGTTCGTGAAGCCCCACGCGATGTCGGCGTTGTGGCCGATGATCACGCCCGGGACGCCGGAGAACGTGAAGCCCGAGACCTCGAGCGGGCAGTCCTCGGTGACCGTGCGGCAGTGCAGGCCCATCTGCATCCAGATGCCCGGCATGCTCACCCCGAGGTGCGGGTCGTTGGCGAGCAGCGGCGCCCCGGTCTCGGAGTGCTCGCCGTCGACGACCCAGCTGTTGCTGCCGAGGCCGTCCCCGTGGCCCAGCAGCTCGGGCATGTCCGCGACGCCGGCGCGCAGGCGGGTGAGCGCCGCGCGCATGTCGGCGGTGTACGCCGGGCGCGTGGGGTTGCGCGTGCCCGGTCCGGTCGCGTCCTGCTCGAAGGCCCCGTCGACGACCGCGCCCTGGCCGACGATCGGCGCGTGCGCCTGGTAGTCGTAGGCCGGGTACAGCTCGGCCACCTCGGCGGCCGTGTGCCCCTCCAGCGCGAGCACCCGGTCGATCTCGTCGGTCATGTTGCCGCGCAGGTCCCACGCCATCGCCTTGAGCCAGGCGACCGAGTCGACCGCGGTCCACGGCTCGGGCTCGTAGCCGAGGCCGCCGGCGTTGAGCACGGTGTACTCCACCGCGATCTCGCCCGGCGAGTGCTCGTCGAGGTAGGCGTTGACCCCGGCGGCGTACGCCGTCAGCGCGGCGCGGGTCTCGGGCGTCACCAGCGCGACCTCCCGCTCGGCCACCTGGCGCCAGCCCATCGTGCGGACGTACCGGTCGCTCTCGACGGCATCCTCGCCGAACATCTCGGCGAGCCGGCCGGCCGTCGCGTGCCGCCGGACGTCCATCTCGAAGAACCGCTCCTGCGCGTGCACGAAGCCCTGGGCGCGCATCAGGTCGTCGAGGGTGTCGGCGTAGACCTGCGGGATGCCGTGCTCGTCGCGCACGACCTCGACGGTGCCGTCCAGGCCGGGGACGTCGATGGTGCCCGTGGTCTGCGGGAACGGCTGCCGCACCAGGTGGACCACCGCGGCCAGACCGACGACGAGCAGCAGGACCAGGCCCGCCGCGACGTACGTCGCGACGCGGACGGCCCGCGGCCACCCCCGGAGAACCGTCACCCCAGCAACCATGTCGCCCGCCATTGTGCCGTGTCGTACCATTGGCACTCGCTTGGGTAGAGTGCCAGCGGAGGATCTCGATACAGGAGGGCACGTGCCGACCTACCAGTACGCCTGCACCGAATGCGGTCACGCCTTCGAGCAGGTCCAGAGCTTCTCGGAGGACGCGCTCACCACCTGTCCGGAGTGCCGGGGCAGGCTGCGCAAGCTGTTCAACGCCGTGGGCGTGGTGTTCAAGGGCTCCGGCTTCTACCGGACCGACAGCCGCTCCGGCTCCAGCTCGACCGACCCCGCCTCCGGCACGGCCTCCGGCACCACGAAGACCGAGACCAAGCCCGAGACCAAGAGCGAGTCGACGCCGGCCCCGGCCACCGCCTCCTCGTCCTCGTCCGACTGAGGCCCTGTGGATGACCGGCGCACCGCCGGTCGATCCCGCCTAGCGTCGCGGCCATGCGCCGCCTCGCCACCCTGCTCCGTCCCGTACGCCGTGCCGTGCTGGCCCGACGCCGGCTGCTCGCCGCGCTGCTGACCGCTGTCGCGGTCGCCGCCGGCCTGCACGCGGCGGCCGCTCCCCCGCCGGCCGAGGTTCCCGTGACGGTCGCCGCCCGGGACCTCCCGTCCGGGGCGGTGCTCGGCGACACCGACCTGCGCACGGTCGGGTTCGCGCCGGGCTCGGTGCCCGCCGGCGCGGTCGAGGAGGCCGGCGGCCGCACGCTCGCGGCCCCGCTGCGCGCGGGCGAGCCGGTGACCGACGTCCGTCTCGTGGGACCGGGGCTCACCACCGGCTACCCCGGCCTCGCCGCCGTGCCGGTGCGGCTGCCCGACGCCGGCGTCGCCGGGCTGCTCACGGTGGGCGACCGGATCGACCTGGTCGCCGCCGACCCCGAGGGCGGACCGGCGTCGCTGGTCGCGACCGACGTGCCGGTGCTCGCGCTGCCGGCCGACGACAGCGACCCGGGCGTCACGGGCCTGGGCGGGCGGCTGGTCGTGCTCGGCGTGCCGCCGTCCGACGTACCCGTGGTCGCGGACGCGGCGGCGCGGACCTTCCTCACCGTCGCGTTCACGGGCTAGCGTCGGGGCATGAGCGGATTCAAGAACTTCCTCCTCCGCGGCAACCTCGTGGAGCTGGCCATCGCGGTCATCATCGGTACGGCCTTCGGCGCGGTGGTCACCGCGTTCACGGCGTTCCTGACCGGGCAACTGCCGGGCGCCCAGGAGACGTTCAAGGGCACGGAGCTGGGCGACGGCGGCTTCTTCGTCAACGCCCTGATCTCGTTCCTGATCCTGGCGACCGTCGTCTACTTCTTCGTGGTGCTGCCCTACACGAAGATCCGCGACCGCTACTTCCCGCCGGCTCCTCCCGGCACCCCGGAGGACATCCAGCTCCTCCAGGAGATCCGCGACCTGCTCGCGGCGCAGCAGGGCCGTCCGACCGACCG
>NZ_BAAIFY010000041.1:0-19152 GCF_054653575.1 Nocardioides pyridinolyticus
AGTGGCGACGTGGTCGCCGGTGATCATCTTGACCGCGATGCCGGCTCGCCGGCACAGGGTGACCGCCTCGACCGCCTCGGGACGCGGTGGGTCGGCGATGCCGGCGAACCCGAGGAACACCAGGCCGTCAGCCGTCTGCGCCACGGTTGCGGTCGTCCACTCACCGGGCACCGTGACCGCGGTCGTCTCAGCGGCGGCGAGGACCCGCAGCCCGGCCGACGCCATCTCCTCGACCGCGGCAAGCAGCCGCGCCCGCAATCCCTCGTCGAGGCTCACCATGGTGCCCCGACGAGGGCGTGCCCGCAGCGGGACAGCAGCATGTCAGGGGCGCCCTTGGCGACCACGAGGACGACGCCGCCGACGCGGCGGTGCGCGGTGGCCATGTACTTGACCTCCGCGGAGAACGGCACTCCGCGACCCGCGGTGCGCAAGTCCGGAGGCCGGTGACGTCGAGCCCTCGTTCCGTCGCGGCAGCCAGCAGCGCGGTCTCCATCGGGTCACTGACCATGTCGTCGCCCGCGCCGGCGGCGTCGTTGCACAGCACGAACGCGGTCAGCAGTCGGTCGGTGTCGGCGGTGTGGTCGCCAGTGTGATCGTCGGCCTGGTCGAGCGCTGGGTGGCGGTGGCAAGCCGTCGGGCGGTCATCTGGTTGCGGGTCAGGGTGCCGGTCTTGTCAGTGCACACCACGGTGGCCGACCCGTGTGTCTCCACCGATGCCAGGCGGCGGACGATGGCGCCGTGGGCGGCCATCCGGTGCACGCCGACGGCAAGGACCGAGGCGAGGAGGGCGGGCAGGCCCTCGGGGACGGCCGCGACCGCGAGCGCGATGCCACGCAGCGCGATGTCCGCGAGCGGCTCACCGCGCAGCGCCGCGGCGGCCGAGTACAGGACGACCGCGACCACGCCAATGAGTGCGATCCGGCGACCGGCCACGTCGAGCTGGGTCTGAAGAGGGGTGCGCGGCGTCGTGGTGGTGGCCAGCATTCCGGCGATCTGGCCGACCTCGGTCCGCATCCCGGTCTCGGTGACCAGCAGGTCGGCGCGGCCGCGGACCACCACGGTGCCCGCGTGGAGCTGGTTGACCCGGTCCGCGAGCGGCACTTCACCGGGCAGCGTCTCCGTCGTCTTCGTGACAGGTTCGGACTCCCCGGTCAGCGACGACTGGTCGACCGCGACATCGTGCGCGGCGAGCAGCCGCCCGTCGGCCGGTACCCGGCTGCCCGCGTCCAGGACGACAACGTCACCGGGCACCAGGTCCGCCGACGGCACCGTGACCAGGGTGTGGTCGCGGCGGACGGTGGTGAGGGGGACCAGCATCCGCCTGAGCGCGGCAGGCTACGAGTCGCCTTGCGTTCCTGAACGAACCCGATGGTGGCGTTGAGCAGCACGACCACGCCGATGATCGCAGCGTCCTTGACGTCGCCGACCACAGCGGCCAGTGCGGCGGCGGTAGCAGGATCAGGGAGAGGCCGCTGCGCAACTGGTCTCCGAACACCTTCCACGCCGGACGCGGCGGCTGCGCGACCAGCCGGTTCGGACCGTACTTCTCCCGGCGAGCGGCCAGCTCCACCTCTGTGAGACCGCGTACCGGGTCTACGCCCAGCTCCGCTGCGACCACGTCAGGAGCGAGTGCATGGGGGCCGACACGCGAGGGAACCGTCAGGTGCAGATCCCGGACAGCTGTCGTGGCGGTCATCGCCGTACCTCGACCTGGTGATCGGCGATTCGACCAGCGTGGGGCCGGTCCGGGTGCCGGTCGTGGGGCAGTTGTACGTGGTGCATGGCATGCGAGACGTCGCGAGTGATCCACACCAACAACGGGATCACCCAAGAGAGCAGGCCAAGCGCCGCGAGGACCTCGCCAGCGGAGATGGTCACCGCCATGGCCACAGCAGGCGTCGCGACAAGCAGGCCAGCTACCTCCGCCTCCATGACGGTGACCGGACCGGTGTGCTCGACGACGGAGGCAGACACCGATCGCAACAGCAGCGCCGTGAGCGGGTTGCGGTGGTGCGCGCCTACCACGACGAGCTGCGCCGACTGCGAAGCATCGATGAGTGCCGCCGCTGGGTCGGTGGAGCGGTGCACGTCGCGGTGCTCCACGTCCGGGTCCAGGGCTTTCTCACTACGGCTGAACCGCACCTGCACGGTCTCCCCGTTCACGATGACCGACGGCATGCTCCCTCCCTCTGGCTATTGCGGCTGGACTAGGTACTGCACGAGAGGGTCCCCGCACGACTCACCGGACCGATCTGGCCAACGTGATCACACGGCTTTTGCACACTGACAGGCCCTGAGGTCAGGCAAGCAATCCATGCTCTGCTGGTTCACGAGTGGTCACGCCGGGCATGGGGCTGCCAGCGGTATGTAGCAGCGGCAGCAGCATGTCGAGGGTGGCGGCGAGGTCCTCGATGAAGACGAGGTGCCGATCGCTGTCGATCACCACGAGTTCCTTGGACGGCGCCGCGATGCGTTCGTAGACCTGGCGGGTGTAGTCGAGGGAGAACAGCGGGTCACCGGAGGCGGCGAGAACGGTGACCGGGCACTGTGCCGGGCCGGGCAGGTCCGCGGCGAGCATCCCCGCGAGCAGCGACAGCGGGTAGCGGCGGAGCCCGAGCGGGTCGGTGTAGAACAGTTCGGCTATCTCGGGGTCGCGGGCCACCCGCTCCATGTCGAGGTAGAGGTCGAACGGCACCGGCAACGCTGGCGCCACCTTGCCTAGGACGGCCATCAGGCGGCGTAACTGCGGGTACGCCGGGGCGAGCCACGTGGGCGCCCGGGTCACCCCCAGGCTCGAGGGCAATGCTGGATCCAAGACGTTGTGAGCGAACACCCGCGCGACGCCTAACGCGCGGGTCGCCACGGCGAGCGCGAGCACCCCGCCCTGGGACGAGCCCAGCACAGACACCGGCGCGGACGGGTGTTCCTTCCTCGTCCAGGCGACGGCGTCGAGGGCGTTGACCACGAGCGTCTCGAACGTCAAGCGCCCCCTGCCGCGGGGGCTCTTGCCGTGGGCTGCCGGGTGCAGGCCGACTACGGTGAGGTTGGACCTGTTGAGGGCGTCGAGGAACTCCTCGTAGAACAAGGGGTGGGTCATGGTTCCCGGGACGAACACAACGGCCGGCGCGTCGGACTGTCGCGCATCCCACACCGACAGCACCACGGTCCGGCCCGCCGACTCGATGAGCACTTCCCGGTACGCCTGGGGCCGCTGCACCTGATTCAAGATCCGCTGCTCGGGGGTACGCATCCTCGATCAACAACTCCTCTCGCGCCATCTGACTCAACCAGGCCTTTCCACCCTGAACCCACTGCTGCACCGATGACTAGGGCCCAACGTCACAACGGCTCGCCACGTGGGGTCTCGAAGGGGTGTCCGGGTTGGGACCTGTTGGCCGAGGCGCCTGGGGCTTCTGGCTCTTACCCGTGGCGGCCCGTCGATGTGACCGTGGGCCGGCTAGGAGTCTTGTCAGGTCTCCTCGCTCTGATGTTTGAGTACTCCACGAACCACCCTCGGCTAGGCACAGCCGGCATGCTCCGTGCCATCAGGGATGGCTATCCGATGCCGGGCACATGGCACTTCGGTCTGGCGCGATGCACGGAAGAGCTCAGCCCGTCCGGCTGCACGAAGTGCGGCGGGGTACGCGCGGGGCAAGCGTGGGATCACCAAGGTCCAGGTAGCCCACGAGCCTGGGTTGCCTGGCCGTCTCATTGCGAATGGCCACGAAGTGTTCTTGCACGCCAGCGGTGAGCCTCGCACCGCACCCGCGCAACCGATGCAACCGCACGAGTTGCACCGTCGGGGTAACTCGGGGGCACTTGCCCCGGCTGAACTCGGGCAGCCGAGGGCAAGGCTCCAAGACGTGCGCGGCGTCCGGGAGACCGGGTCACATGGCACTGGTGGCGACCTCCCCGGTGGCACCGCCACCACGACTGACTTGCTTCCTTGTCCGGCGCCTTCAGACATGCCTGACGTCCCGGCGGGCGAAGACCGGCGCCGCGACCGCCCACGCCAGGGCAGCACCGACGACAAGCCACGGCATGCCGGCCGGAACCTCGTGGGCGACCGGACCGGACGAGAGCGCCTGGTGGAAGGGCGACCAGGCCGACCAGGGCGAGAGCTCGTCGACGAGCATCCCGGCGACGTAGAGGACGTAGGCGCCGAGCGCCGCGACTCCGCCCACCGCCAGCGCCACCGCACGCCGCCCGGTCATAGCCCCCACCGCCAGGGCAAGGATCGCGAACTCGAGGCCGAGCAGCGTGACGGCGAGAGATCCGATGAACGAGTCGACGACCGGCACGTGCAGCCCGAACAACCACGATGCGGCGAGGGTGCCTAGGACGCACGCCGCACCGAGAAGCAGGATGCCCGCGGTGAGCCCGAGCGCCTTCTCGAACAGCACCCGCGTGGTGGAAGCTGGGGTCACCAGGATCAGCTCCAACGTGCCGGTCTCCTCCTCGCCGGCGACCAGCCTCGCGCCCCGGGACACGCCGAACACGATGAAGAGCGCCGGCAGCACCAGGGTGAAGAGCTCGGCGTTCAGAAAGCCCATCCCAGTCGACATGCTGTCGAGGTCGAACAGTTCCTTCACCGCCTCGGGGTAGGACGCGAGCAGCTTTTCGAGGTCTGGCATGTCCCTCACCGAGGGCCACAGGGCCGCCTCGAGCAGCAGCAGGATCACCACCCCGCACGACCAGCCGGCCAGCCCGCGCCACAGGTCTCGGACCGTCTTGGCGAAAATCGGAAGGCTCATGCGCCCTCCTGGTAGTAACCGAGAAAGATCTCCTCGAGGTCCGCTTCATGTGTGACGATCCGCTCGACCCGGAACGGCGCGGCGACCTCCAGCAGCGCGGCGGTGGACCCCTCCACAGTCGCGCGCGCCGTTGCGCCGTCGACCGTCAGGTCGCGGACGCCCGACGCCGAACGCAATCGGTCGGCGGGGACGGGTCCGCCGAAGGTGAGGTCCAGCCGGTGCCGGGCCCGGGCCTTGAGGTCCCGGACGGAGGCCTGGACCACCAGCCGGCCTGCCCGCAGGAAGGCCACGGTGTCGGCTACCGCCTCCACCTCCGACAACACGTGCGACGACAAGAAGGCGGTTCTTCCCTCGTTTCGCAGCTCGCGAAGCAACTCGAGGAACTCGCGCTGGACGATCGGATCGAGCCCGCTGGTCGGCTCGTCGAGGATCACCACCTCGGGCCGGTGGGCGAGGGCTTGGACGAGGCCGATCTTCTGCCGGTTGCCGTGCGACATCGACCCGATCCGCCCGTCCAGGGCCAGATCCAGCCGCTCGGCCAGCGACACGACGAGAGCCGGGTCGCTCCCCGGCCGGAGCCTGCCGAGGAACCGGAGGTACTGGGCCGCGGTGAGGTCCGGGTAGGGGACGAAGTCGCCGGGCAGATACCCGATGCCGGCCTGGACCCGGTCCCGCTGCCGCACCGGGTCCAGGCCGAGCACCTCCGCGCGACCCGAGGTCGGGCGGATCAGTCCGGCCAGGAGCCGGATGGTCGTGGTCTTGCCCGCGCCATTGGGGCCGAGGTAGCCGAACACCTGCCCGGGGGCCACCTCGAGGCCCACTCCGACGAGCGCGGCCCGCTGCCCGTAGGACTTCGACAACCGTTCGGTCAGGATCGCCGGCTCTCCGTTCACCCCGTCCTCCTTACGACGGGGGACGGCGAGCGACGCCGCAGGGGCGCAGTGGCGCAGACGGTGGCGTCGGCCCGGGCCGGGATGGAGCCCGCACCGTCCGTCGCCACCATCGGCCAGCTGACGCCCCACGGGACCCCCTGCGACGGGTCGCCGTCGAGATCGAGGCCTGACTCGACGCGGCCGGGGTAGACGCACATGCCCATGGGCACCCTCTCGCTGTCTCTGTCCAACCAGCGTCGGCCGGGCGGCCCCTGCCGCCTAGGGGCCAAGGTCCCCCGCGCCTTCGTCATGACGCCCCTGCCGGGTGGACCTAACGGCGACTGCCCATACTCGCCGGGAAGGGTGCGCCGTCCTGTTCGGCGACCAGGTCGAGATGGTGGCGATCCCAAACAGCTGGATCGGCCGTCACCGGGACCGTTTCGCACTAAACCCGCAGGCAGCAGGACCACCCACCCGACACCAGCGAACGAGGGACGGCTACTGGCGGATCAGTGCCTGGGCCCCGAGCCCTGCCGGGGCCTACGCCGCAGCCCGTGCCGCCACGCCAGTCGACGTCGAACCATTGGCCGAGCCACTGGTGCATCTGCAAGATCTCGGCGTGCTGCTCGTCCCGGATGGACCTGGCCAGGTCGGCGACCTCGTCGTGCTCGGCTCCCCGCCACAGGAGGTTCTGCGACAGCATCACTGCGGCCATGTGGTGACCGATCATGTCCTGGAGGAACGCCAGGTCGAGCGCGTCGCCGGACAACCGGGACAAGTCGCCGATCGTCGGCTCGTAGTCATCGTCAACCGTCTGGTCCGGGTACCACTCCTGCAGCCAGTCCTGCATCGTGCGGATCTGCGCGGACTGGGTGCTGATGATCGACTCGCCAAGCAGGCGCATCTGACTGCGGTGGGACCGGGTCAGGTTCTCGGCAGCGGCAACCGCCTCGCGGTGGTGGGCGATCGTCGCGGCCAGGTACTCGGACTCGCTGGCCACGCCGGCCCAGCCCATCGATCCCATCATCGAGCGCCACGAGCCGTCCCACCAGCTAGGGGCGCTCCCGGAGCCCATGGCCATCATTCCCATCCCCACCCCCCGGGGGTCGCCGTCGCCCTCCCGCACTGCCCGGGCGACGGCGCCGACCGCAGTGGCGGTCGCGACCAACGCGATCACGATGAGGGCCACGACAAGGCCTGATTGACGTCTCATGACGGCTCCTGACTCTCGGGGCGCCGCTTGTCCCTTTCACGGTCATGCCGCTCCGGCAGGGAGGGAAGGGCCGGCCTGCCCGCGCCTCGAGGCCAGAGGTCCCTGCGCAGGCCCCGGCTCGCAGAGGTGGCAGCGAAGCGCTCCTGGCGGCCACGGCCGCGGCCGAACTGACGAACCACGTCGCGAAGGTCCCCTCGGTTCGTTGTGTCGGATAGAGCGGTCAGCACGCCGCCGGGTCCTCCTACGGGGCGGGGCCGGGCTGTGCCACATGGTCACCGACGGCAGGACGTTTGTCCCTGACACTCCCCGCACCGGGCTGGTTGTCTGGCGGCACCGACTGAAGAGGAGGCTGTCATGACGACCGCGACTCGTCCGATCCTCGAAACCACCCGCCGTGACGTACGCACCGTGCTGCAGGCGGTGTGGATCTTCGTGACGCTGAACTACCTCTACTGCGCGTCCTCACGCTGATGCACCGCGACGAGCTGCAGGGCTTCCTCGCGGGCGAGGTCGGCGGGACGCGGATCACCGAGGGATTCCTGCTCGGCGCGGGCGTCCTCATGGAGATCCCCATCAGCATGGTCCTGCTCTCACGCGTGCTGCGGCACCCCGCGGCGCGCACCGCCAACCTGACCGCCGGGACCATCATGACGGCGGTCCAGGTCGCGACGCTCGGCTTCGACCCCGCGCCGTTCTACCTCTTCTTCTCGGCGGTCGAGATCTCGGCCACCGTGTTCGTGGTGGTCTACGCCTGGCGCTGGCGGGAGGACTGACCATGGAGTCGCGAGTCAGCGTTGCCCGCACCACGGGGCTCCTCTACATGGGAGTCGCGATCACCGGGGTACTCTCGCAGGTCCTCCGCGCCTACCTGTTTGACCCCGGCGACGCCGGCGCGACGCTGGACAACCTGGCGCGGCACGAGGGCATCGCCCGCGTCGCGATAGCGCTCGGCCTCGTAGTGACCCAGGCCCTCACCGGACTCTGGTTCTACCGACTCTTCGCGTCCGTCGATCGCCTTGCCGCCGGAGCCCTCGCGGCGTTCAGCTTCGTCAACGCGATCGTCATCCTGGTCAGTGCCGCGTCGGTCGCCACGGCGCTCCAGGTCACCCTCGACAGCTCGGTCACCTCGGAGAACACCGTGCAGTTCATGTACCTCCTCAGTGACCAGCTCTGGATCGTCGGTGAGCTGTTCTTCGGACTGTGGCTGGTGCCGATAGGACTGCTCGTGCTCCGTTCGGGCTGGATGCCCGCAGCGCTGGGCTGGACCCTCGCCGGCGGCGGCATCGGCTATCTCCTCAGCCCGTTCATCACCTACCTCGTCGACGCCGGGGCCATTGCGGCGATCCTCGTCGTACCCGCGACCGTGGGCGAGTGCTGGATGATCGGCTACCTCCTCGTGCGGGGCGTCCGCACGGCCGTGACAGCAGCCGGACCCGAAGAGCGGGACGTGGCCGTCCGGTGACACCGAGTGGTGTGCGCTTAGTCGATCCGAGCGATCGGCGCTCCTTGCCGGACGACCTCGTCCTCGGCGACGAGGAGGTGCACGACGCCGCCGACCGGCGCCGGCACCTCCGCCGCGACCTTGTCGACCTGCACCTCAGCGAGGAGCTGGTCGACCACGACCGTGGAGCCCTCGCCGACGAACCACGTCGCGAGGACTCCTTCGGCGTCCGACGTCTCCTTCGACAGTGCCGGGAAGTGGACGACAGAGCTCATCGAGCGGTCACCGCGCGAATGGCCTTCTCGATCCGGTCGTGTCGCGGGAGGACGGCGTACTCGAGATCGTGGGCGTACGGGATCGGCACGTCCGGCACCGCGACCCGCTGGGCCGGCATCGCGAGCAGCCCCGGGTCGACGCCGGCGACCGTGGCCACCACCTCGCCGGAGACGCCGTAGGACAGGTAGTCCTCGTCGACGACCACCAGCCGCCCGGTCTTGCCGACCGAGGTGAGGATCGCCTCGCGGTCGAGCGGCACCAGGCTGCGCAGGTCGATCACCTCGACGTCGATGCCTTGCGGTGCCAGCTTCTCCGCCACGTCGAGGGCGTGGTGGACCGACAGCGACAAGGTGACGAGGGTGACGTCGCTGCCCTCGCGGGCGACGCGCGCCTTGCCGATCGGGACGACGTGGTCCCCGTCCGGCACCTCGTCGAGCGCGCGCGGGTTCTTCGCCATCCACGGCAGGCCCATCACGCCCTTGTGGAAGACGTACACCACCGGGTTGTCGTCGCGGATCGCCGCCGTCATCAGACCCTTCGCATCGGCCGGAGAGCTGGGCACCACGACCTTCATCCCGGGCAGATGGGCGAACGTGCCCCACAGGCACTGCGAGTGCTGCGCGCCGTCGGAGTACCCGCCGCCGGCCGCCATCGTCAGCACCATCGGCACCCGCAGGTTGCCACCGGACTCGAAGTGGATCTTCGCCATGTGATTGTAGATCTGGTCCAGGCACACGCCCATGAAGTCGCTGAACATCAACTCAACGATGGGGCGCATCCCCTCCACCGCGGCGCCGATGCCCAGGCCGATGAACGCGGTCTCGGAGATCGGGGTGTCGATCACCCGCTGCGGGCCGAACTTCTCCAGCAGCCCCGAGGTCGAGCCGAAGATGCCGCCGTACGCGCCCACGTCCTCTCCCATGTAGAACACAGAGGGGTCGCGCTCCATCTCCTGGTCGATCGCCTCGACCATAGCCTTCGACGTCGTCAGTCGCCGGGTTGCCTGTGGCGCTTCCATGATGGTCATCGTGGGCTCCTTCAGGCGAACACGAGGTCGGTAGCGGACGAGGGGTCGGGCGTGGCGCTGCCCTTGGCGAAGGCCACGGCATCCTCGACCCGTGCGGTCGCCCGGTCGCGGATCGCGGCGACCAGGGCGTCGTCGAGGACACCGGCGTCACGCAGCTCCTGTTCGTAACGCGGGATCGGGTCGTGGCCGGCCACGTCTGCGAGCTCCGGGCGGTACCCCTGAGCGTCGCCCTCGAAGTGGCCCCACATTCTCAGGGTGCGGACCTCGACCAGCGACGGCCCCGCACCCGCACGGGCACGGGCCACGGCCTCGCCGCCGACGGCGTACACGGCGTCCACATCGTTGTCCTCGACCCGGTAGCCGGGGATGCCGTATGCCGCTGCACGGTCGGCGTTCGAGGCGACGGCGGTCGATGCGCTGCGTGGCACCGAGATGGCCCAGTCGTTGTCCTCGACGACGAACACGACGGGGAGCCTCCACAACGCGGCGAGGTTCAGCGACTCATGGAAGGCACCCTGGTTGGCGGCACCTTCGCCGGTGACGGCGACCGCGATCCGATCCGTGCCCCGGCGCTGGAAGGCGAACGCCTGACCGAGCGCAGGCGGAAAGCCTTCGGCGATGATGCCGGAGCACGAGAAGTGCGTAGCCGGGTCGAACAGGTGCATGTGCCCGCCACGACCCCGGCCCAGGCCGGTCTCGCGGCCGAAGATCTCCGCGGTCATCGACCGGAGGTCGATCCCGTGGGCGATCGCCAGGTGATGGGGCCGGTGCGTGGCCGTCACCGCGTCGTCCGTGGTGAGGTGCGCACAGATCCCGGCCGCCACTGGCTCCTGGCCCGCGGAGAGGTGCATCTCCCCCGGGACCAGCCCCTTGCCGATGTCGAATCCGGGACCCTTGTCGGCGTGGTACTCCCGCAGGATCGCCTCTTCGTAGGTGCGGCAGAGCACCATGGTCTCGAAGAGCTGGCAACGTACGGCGGGCTCCGGCCTCGACTGCTCGCCCGCCAGCGGCGCCGTTGGCACCACAGCTGTGAGGAATTGTGACGTCTCGGTCATCATTCCAACCTCCAATGAGCAGGACTGCTCGGAGGCTATGCCCGGGCTGCCGGTTGTACCAGAGTCTGAAGTCCCGGTCGTCGTGCCGAGAGGCATGCAGCACGATCGCCGGCTCCACCCGCGACCGCCGGTGCGTCGAGACTCCGGCTCGAACGGGGCGGCACCACGCGCGGGACTTTCGTCCCTCGGCAACCGGCGGGACCGTTGGTAGGAATGGACCCATGGCCTCCAAGATCCGCGTCTACCTGCTCGACGACCACGAGGTGGTCCGCCAAGGCCTCCGCGCGCTGTTGGAGAGCAGCAGCGACATCGAGGTCGTGGGCGAAGCCGGCACGGCGACCGACGCGGCCAGCCGGATCCCGGCGCTGCGCCCGGACGTGGCGGTACTGGACGCGCGCCTGCCCGACGGCTCCGGCATCGAGGTGTGCCGGACGGTCCGCGCGGTCGACCCGTCGATCAAGGGACTCGTCCTCACGTCGTACGACGATGACGAGGCGCTGTTCGCCGCGATCATGGCCGGCGCATCGGGCTACGTGCTGAAGGAGATCCGCGGCAACGACCTGGTCGAGGCGGTCCGCCAGGTGGCGGCCGGCAACTCGCTGATCGACCCGAGCCTGACCGCGCGTGTCCTGGAGCGCGTGCGGAACCCGCAGACCACCGCACCCGAGCTCGCGCAGCTGACCGAGCAGGAGCTCAAGCTGCTTGGCCTGATCGCCGAGGGCCTGACCAATCGGCAGATCGGGGAGCGGATGTTCCTCGCGGAGAAGACCGTGAAGAACTACGTCTCCAGCATCCTGGCCAAGCTCGGTCTGGAGCGGCGCACCCAGGCCGCCGTCCTGGCCAGCAAGCTCCTCGGCTAACGGATCGGCACCCGCCACACGAACGACGTGCCCCGCGGGCTGCGCGAGCCGATCCCGAGCGTCCCGCCCAGCGCCGACGCACGGCGGCGCGCGTTGCGTAGGCCGCTCTCGGCCACGTCGGGCGGGACGCCGACGCCGTCGTCGAGGACGGTCATCCGGAGCTCACGGTCGTCGACGGCCACGTGGACCTCGACGTGCTCGGCGGCGGCATGGCGGGCCACGTTGGACAGCGCCTCGCGCAGCACGGGCACCAGCTGCTCGCGCACCTCGCGCGAGACCACGGTGTCGACCGGACCCTCGGTGTGGACCGTCGGCGTGACCTCCAGCAGCGGCGCGTACTCCTCCACCAGCCGTCGCAGGTCGGCCCGCAGCGAGTCGCCATGGCCGTGGTGTTGGAGTTCGAAGATCGTGCTGCGGATGTCGCGGATCGTCACGTCGAGCGCCTCGACCGCCGCGTCGATGCGCTCTGCGACCTCGGGCACACGCACCATCGCGACCGCGCCCTGGAGCTGGAGGCCGGTCGCGAACAGCCGCTGGATGACCACGTCGTGCAGGTCACGGGCGATCCGCTCGCGGTCCGAGGTCACCGCGAGCTCGGAGCGCTCCTCGATCGCCTGGGCGCGGTCCAGCGCGAGCCCGGCCTGCTCGGCGAACGTCGCGAGCAGCGCGCCTTCGTCGTACGCCGCCGGCGCGGTGCCCGGCGGGTGCAGCACGACCAGCAGCGCGGAGCCGAGCAGGTGGGTGCGCATCGGTACGAGGGTGGCCGCGAAGCCACCCAGCGGCACGTCCACGGCGTCGGCGTCCGGGCGCGGCCACGGCCTCGTGTCAAGCTCGACGAGAGCCTCCTCGACCGCGTGCTCTGCCCCGGCCTCGGCCGAGACCGTGTGGACCGCCGTACCGTCCTGGAGGTGCAGCACGGCGGTAGCCGACGCCCGGGTCATCGCACGTGCGGAGCGGGCGACCTCCGCCAGCCCGTCCTCGATCTCGAGTGGCGGCTGGAGAGCCTCCGCGAGCACGGCCGTGGCCTCCAGCCACTGCCGCCGCCGCTCGCTCAGCCCGTACGCCCGGGCGTTGTCGATGACGAAGCCGGCCGTGCTGGCCAGCGCCTCGACCAGGGCCTGGTCCTGCTCGGTGAACGCCGTCCCGCCGGACTTCTCGGTGAGGTAGAGGTTGCCGAACACCGTGCCGCGGATCCGCACCGGGACGCCGAGGAAGGTGCCCATCGGCGGGTGGTGGGGCGGGAAGCCGGCCGCCTGCGGGTGCTGCGTCAGGTCGTCGAGGCGGATCGGCTCCGGATGGTGGATCAACAGGCCGAGGATGCCGCGCCCGTGCGGGAGGTCGCCGATCGCGGTCCGCTCCTCGGCGCTGAGCCCGGTCGTCACGAACTCGACGAGGAAGTCCTCGTGGCCGAGCACGCCGAGGGCGCCGTACCTCGCGCCCGTCAGCTGGGTGGCCGCCTCGACGATCCGGGTCAGGACCGAGTTCAGGTCGAGGTCCGAGGAGATCGCGGTGACCGCCTCGAGCAGCGCTCGGGTGGAGTCGGGCAAGGCGCCGTCGCGGATGTCCGTCACGACCTCGATCCTCACACGGAGCGACGGACCGGCAGCATCGATTCGAGGTCCCAGGCTCCGCCGATCCGGCGACCGCTGAGCTCGGTCCAGCGCAGCCGCAGGTAGAGGGAGCGCACGCCGGCCGCCCAGGGGCGCGGCTCCCAGGTGCTGCGAATGTGGTCGAGCTGCTCGGACCTGGTGACGACCTCCGCGCGACCGCGGGCGACGACGCTCCACCCGCGGTGGCGCTCATGGTCGAACTGGTCCACCTCGAACGCGAGCATGCTGTCGCGGCCGTAGGCGCCCAAGATGCTGTAAGGCGACGTCCGGACGACGATCGCATCGTCGACGACCGAGTAGTTGACGGGCACGATGTGCGGCCCGTCCGGCGAGGACAGCGCGACCCGTCCACCGACGCCGGCGCGGAGCAGACGCTCACACTCCTCGGTGGTCAACTCGATGGACACGTGCATGTCTTCCAGGGTCCGGCCCCCGCCGGCGTCCGACGAGGGGGCGAAGGTCCCGAACCCGTGAGCCGTCCGGCGGAGCTCGAACGCCATCGTCACGCACCCTGCCCCCTCGCCGGCTCCGTTCCTCGGTCGAGCTACCGGTCCTGCGGCTCGCGCCAGCCGGCGCGTACCAGGGAGTTGTGGAAGCCGACCGGGTCGCGCTTCTCGATCTCGTCCAGCAGCTGCGCCCGCTCCTGCACGAGGACGAGTACGGCGACCGGGTCGGCGTGCCGCGAGGCCAGTTCGCGACCCGTACGACGCCACCGATGCTCGAGATTGCAGACTGGCAGCCTGGCCAGCTGCCGCGACGTTCGCGCCGGGTGGCACCACCGCCAGCGTGCGGCGAGCCACCCCACCAAAGGCGGGGCGGATGCAGCCAGGAACACCACGACAAGCAGCATCCACGCGCCCATCAGCAAAGGCAGCCCCAGCCAGAGGACGGTGCCGAACCCCGTCCAGGACGCTGCCCGGACCATGGCCGCGCGGCGTCTCCCCGAGCCCTCGACCCAGGTGAAGCCACCACATGCACCGAGCACCGCGAGGCTGGCCGGGACCACGAGCATGACGGACCAGCCGAGACCCGTGACGCCAGCGGCGAAGGCCGCCAGTGCGGCGCTCATGACCGCCGTCTGCCATAGGATTCGGTACGTCCTCATGCTTAGAGCGTCCTCCCGAACGGGCTGCTCCGGGAGGGCCGATGGACTCAGAGGCCTGGGACCTGCGGCCTCGGTTCGGGCGGCCGGCCGCCCGGCCCGCCAGGCTGGACACCACGGGTTCCGCGCTCCTGCTGGGGCGGACACACACGTCGCCGGGCCTGACCGAGTGCCGACCGGGTCGGGGTCCTGGGTGGAAGGTGACCAACGCCTCCACCGCACCCACCATGTTCCGGTCACAGTGCAAGGGTGTTCGACACCATCAACGGGCTGCCGGTGCACATCCTCGTGGTGCACGTGGTAGTCGTCCTGCTTCCCCTCGCCGTGCTCGGCGCGATCGCCATCGCCGCAAGGCCGGCCTGGAGGGTGACCTACGGGCCCCTCGTCGTCGGCGTCGCGGCGCTGTCGACCGCGCTCTGCCCGGTCGCCACGTCCAGCGGCGAAGAACTCGAAAGGCGAGTCGGCGACCCCGGTGAGCACGCCGAGCTCGGCGAGACCCTGGTGTGGTTCAGCGCGGTCTTGCTGGTCCTGGCCCTCGTCCTCGTGCTGCTCGAGCGCCGCCGGGCGCAGGACAAGCCGCCGGTCGGTCCCCCGATGCTGCGGCACGTGGTCGCTGTCGTACTCGTCATCACTGCCGTGGCGACCGGCGTGCAGGTCTACCGCGTCGGCGACTCCGGCGCAAGGTCGGTGTGGGGAGACCAGATCTCGAGCGACGGTTGAGCGCTCACACCAGCGACAGGAACACCTGCTCGACCTCTTCGTGCGACGCTCTGGGGCCGCTCTCGGCGACTCGGGTGACCACCGCGACTGACGACCTTGCTGAGACGCGCCTGACGCGGTGGCCCGTGCAACGCAAGACCTGCGGCCGAACCACGTGCGCCCCCCGGCCAGCACGCCGCGTCCGCGAAGGTCGCGATGCCAGCCCACGCTAGGCCCTGGACCAGCTCCGGGCCTGGGGTACGCCTCCCTAGGCAAGAAGTCCCCTACGTGGGCGTCATGCAGGGCCGCGGCAGGCGGCCGAACAGATGGGCGCCGGCCCTCACGCCGCGCACCGTCGTCAGGCGAAGGAGAAGGTAGTCAGTGACTTCTTCATCTGTCAGCCGGGCGACGGACCCCGTGGCCACGGTCCACACGGCTGCCTTTCTGCGGGACCCGGTTCCGTAGGGCAACGACCATGGCCGGCCCCGCCGCGAGCACGGCGATCGCTGCGACCTGGCCGAGGCTGACGGCGGCCGCGTCCAGCAGGTGGCGCAGGGGCGTCCAGGCGACCGCGGCGACCAACAGTGCGGCGGCCCCGCCCACCGCCACCTCCAAGCCCCGCGCCCGCCACCCGGCACCCGTTCGCGGGGCGCGCAGCGCCAGCGCCAGCCAGAGCTGGGCGAGGCCGAGGCAGAGGAAGACCGAGGTCTGGAGGCGGCCGCCGCCCCCGGCCGCGAGGCCGGCCGCGAGCGCGACCGCGGCGATCATTGCCGCCGTCAGTCCGATCTCACGCACCAAGCCGCCGACCACCGACCGCTCCGGGGACGGCGACGGTCGGCTCATGTCCGCAGGGTCCGAGGGCTCCCCCCCGAAGGCCACCCCGGGGACGCCGTGGGTCACCATGTTGATCCAGAGGATCTGGCCGGGCGTCAGCGGGAGCGGCATCCCGAGGAACGGCCCGAGCAGGAGGACGAGGACCTCCGCCAGCCCGCCGGCCAGCCCGAAACGGAGGAACCGCCGGACGTTGGTGTAGATCCGCCGCCCCTCCTCGACCGCCACGACCACCGTCCCGAGGTCGTCGTCGCTGAGCACCAGGTCGGCCGCCTGACGGGCGACCTCGGTCCCCCGGTTGCCCATCGCTACACCGATGTCCGCATTGCGCAGCGCGGGCGCGTCGTTGACGCCGTCCCCGGTCATCGCCACCACGGCGCCGAGCCGCTGCCAGGTGTCCACGATGTCGACCTTGTCCTCCGGCCGCGTGCGCGCGAAGACGCCGACCTCCCGCACTGCCGCCGCGTCCGGTCCCCGCGCGACGTCCGCTCCGGTCGCCACCCGCGGCGCGCCGTCGGTGATCGTGAGCTCGTCGGCGACGGCGCGCGCCGTCGCCGGGTGGTCTCCGGTGATCATCACGGTCCGGATCCCGGCCTCCCGGCAGGCGACCACGACGTCGCGGGCCGCCGTGCGGGGCGGATCCTGAAGCGCGACGAGGCCGCGGAGGTCGAGACCCACCCGCTTGGGCACGTCCTCCTGCGGCCCCGAGTCCGTCACGGCGAGCACCCGGAACCCGCGGTCGGCCAGCCGGTCGGCCTCGCGCAGCGCCGACTCCGCGACCGCGGTGTCCGCGACGAGCGGGACCACCGTCTCGGGTGCGCCCTTGACCACGAGCAGGTTCCCGGCCGGCCCGTGGTGCAGGGTGGTCATCTGCTTGGTCACGCTGTCGAACGGCACCTCGTCGGTGCGTCGCCACGTGCCGGGCAGCTCCAGAGAACTCCGGTCGTGCTTGGCCGCGGCGACGAGGAGCGCCGCCTCCATCGGATCACCGACGACCTCCCACACCGGGCCGTCCGGGCCGTCGAGCCGGGCGTCGTTGCAGAGCACGACATCGCGGAGCAGGAGCCTGAGGTCCTCGTCCGCGTCCCCGTCGTCGTCCGCGCCGGCCGCGATGAGCTCGCCGTCGACGCCGTACCCCGTCCCGCCGAGCTCCCAGGCGCCGGACGGCGTCCAGATCTGGCGAACCGTCATGTGTCCCTCGGTGAGGGTTCCGGTCTTGTCCACGGCCAGCACCGTGACCGAGCCGAGCGTCTCGACGGCGGGCAGCCGCCGGACGAGCGCGTGCCGGCGGGCCATCCGGTAGGCGCCCAGGGCGAGCGCGACGGTGACGACCGCCGGCAGCGACTCGGGGATGGCGGCCACGGCGAGGCTCACGCCGAGCACCAGGGTGTCGGTCACCGGCTCGCCCCGGAGAACGCCGAGCAGGAAGACCACCCCGGCGAGCGCGATCGTGAGGACGACGAGCTGCCCGGACAGCCGCGAGAGCCGGAGCTGGAGGGGCGTCGCGCGGGTTCCCGCGGCCGCGACCGAGGCGGCGATCGATCCCAGAGCGCTCGCGGCTCCGGTGCGGGCGACGGTCCCGCGGGCGCGGCCGCGCGTGACGACAGTGCCGGCGAACAGCTCGTCGCCGGGCACGTGGCTCACCGGGACGGACTCCCCCGTCATCGTGGATTCGTCCACCTCGAGCGCCGCGGCGAGGCCGAGGCGCAGGTCGGCCGGGACGATGTCGCCGGCGTCCAGCTGCACCAGGTCGCCCGGGACGAGGTCGGCCGCGTCGACGCGCACCGGGTGCCCGTTGCGCAGCACGACCGCGTGTGGCGCGGCGAGCCGGTCGAGGGCCTCCAGGGCGTTCGCGGCACGGACCTCCTGGACCACGCCGATGGCGGTGTTCAGGCCGACGACGGCGAGGATGATCGCTGCGTCCGGCCGGTCGCCGACGGCGGCCACCACGACGCTGGCGCCGAGCAGCAGCAGGATCATCGGGTCCCGCAGTTGGTCCACGACCCGGCGCCAGGCGCGACGGCGCGGACCGCGCGGCGCCACGTTGGCGCCGTGCTCGCGCCGCAGCGCAGCGACTTCGGCGGTCGACAGTCCCTCCATCGCGCACAGCCCGGAGTCGCAGCTACGGCAGCTGGACGTAGCCGTTGCGCATCTTCCAGATGAAGTACTTCTCGAAGCCCAGCTTCATCCAGTGCGACTGCGGTCCGGGGATCAGCACCCCGTGCTTGCGCGGCGGCAGCATCTTGTCGGCGAGGATGACCACGCCGTTGTTGCCGGCGTCCATCACGCAGACGGCGGGAATGTCGCCGAACGCCTTCGCGTGGGTCGGCCGCCCACCACGCACCTGCTCGGCGATGTTCTCCGCCGCGACCGCAGCCTGAGCTTCGGTCGGGAAGCCGGTCTTCGGGATCCCGACGGGCACCGGGCTGGTCCAGGGGACGTCGACCGCGGCAGCCACGCCTACGGCGTACACGTCGTCGAACTTGTCGGTCTGGTAGCTGTCCCGGACCTGGACGAAGCCCTTCTCGTCGGCAAGGCCATCACTTCCGATGAGGAACTCCTGCCCCAGGAACGGCGGCACGACCATGTCGAAGGAGAACGGCAGCGCCTCGCCGTCGGCCAGGACGAGCGCGCCCTCCTCGACGTGGTCAATCGCCGTCCCGATCCGGGTCTCGATCCCCTGCTTCCTCAGGAACACCCCGAGCAGCTGCTCGCCGTGCGGCAACCCCCCGATGCCGAAGTGCCCGAGGAACGGCTCGGCCGTGACGTAGGTCAGCCGGACGTCCTTGCGCACACCGGCCCTGTTGAGCTGATGGGCGGTGTTGAACAGGAACTCGTAAGCGGCGCCGAAGCACCCGGCTCCCTGGGTCGCCGCGACGACGACGTCGCCGGGATCCTGGAGGAATGCCTGCCAGGCGGTGGCGGCCTCCTGGGCCTTCGACAGCGTGGTGATCGTGTGGGCGTGCTCGCGGAAGCCGACCACGACGTCCTCGTTGTTACGGTAGCCGGTCGCGATGACCAAGTAGTCGTAGCGGCGGATCCGGCCGTCGTCGGTGGTCACGGTGTGGGCCACCGGGTCGATCCCGGTCACCGTGGCGTGCACGAACTCGATGCCGTGCCCGTCAAGGGTCGGCTCGACCGGGAACGTGATGTCCTGCGCCCGCCGCTTGCCAAAGGGGAGCCAGATCAGGCTGGGCGTGAACAGGAACCGGTCACTGGAGGACACGACGGTCACGTCGACGTCCCCCACGAGGTCGTGCTTCACCTTCAGGGCTGCGGTCAGCCCACCGAAGTTGCCCCCGAGGACGAGGACCTTCTTGCGCATGGCGTGCTCCTTCTCGCGTTCTTCCCTCCGTCGTACGCCGTCCGCCGCCTGCCCGCGAGGGCCGATGGGCCCGAACCGACGAGCCCG
>NZ_BAAIFY010000042.1:0-16605 GCF_054653575.1 Nocardioides pyridinolyticus
GTGCGGCGGGTGACGCAGCACAACGCTGGCCGCAAGACGGCGGGCATCGATGGTGAGGTCGCGCTGACTTCTCCGGACAGGGCGGCGTTGGCGGTGGATCTCCACCGGAACACGACGCCTTGGCAGGCTCGACCGGTCAAGCGGGTCTATATCCCGAAAGCGGATGGGAAGCAGCGGCCACTGGGGATCCGGTGCTGCGGGACCGGGTGCAACAGGCCCGGGTCGCCAATGCGCTGGAGCCGGAGTGGGAGGCGCGGTTCGAGCCGCGCTCTTACGGATTCCGGCCCGGGCGGGGCTGTCACGACGCGATCGAAGCGATCTACTGGACCCTGAAGGGTCGATCCTCCAAGAGGCAGTGGGTGCTCGACGCGGACCTGTCAGCAGCGTTCGACCACATCGATCACGACCGGTTGCTGAACCATCTCGGGACGTTCCCCGCAAGGGGAATGGTCGCCGGCTGGCTGGCGGCCGGGGTGATCGAGAGGGGCCGGTTCGCACCGACCGAGGAGGGAACTCCTCAGGGCGAAGTGGTCAGCCCGATGCTGCTCAACATCGCGCTGCACGGGATGGAAGAAGCCGCCGGAGTCCGATACACACGCCGCGACCCTCAGGGCGCGCACGTGGCAAGGGACTCCCCGGTGCTGGTGCGATACGCCGACGACTTCGTCGTCATGTGTCACACCAAGGATCAGGCAGAACAGGTCCGGCACCGGCTGGCTGGGTGGCTAGCCCCGAGGGGGCTCGCGTTCAACGAGGACAAGACACACATCGTCCACGTCGAGCGGGGCTTCGGCTTCCTGGGGTTCAACGTCCGTCGCTACGACGGCAAGCTGCTGATCAAACCCAGCCAAGCGGCCGTGAGGCGCATCCGGAGTCGGCTCGCCGCCGAGGTGCGCTCCCTCAACGGGAGCAACGCCATCGCGGTGATCCGCAGGCTCAACCCGATCATCCGGGGCTGGGCCGCCTACTACCGGGCGTGGTCTCAAAGGAGGTGTTCTCCGCGATCGATCACTACATGTGGGGACGTCTCTACCGGTGGGCGCTACGCGCCCACCCGAACAAGTCGAGGAACTGGGTCGTTGACCGCTACCTCGGCATGTTCAACTCGTCCAGAAAGGACCGTTGGGTCTTCGGTGACCGCGACAGCGGCATCTACCTGCGGCAGTTCGCCTGGACGAAGATCGTTCGCCACACAATGGTCATGGGCACCGCGTCTCCCGACGACCCCGCCCTTGACTGGTACTGGGCCTCGCGGCGACGCAAGGCACAGCGCGACTCGGCGGGCGCACCGCCTCCCTGCTGCTTCGGCAGCGAGGACGCTGCCCCGTCTGCGGAACGCCGCTGCTGCACGCCGACCATGGGCCACAATCCCCGCAGGAATGGGAGCAGTGGACCCGGACCCTGACGAAGGCACTACGCCAGACCGCCCTCGTCCTGGGCGAGGCTCTCGGCGACGATCAGACCACGCGCCTCATGCACACCGACTGCCGAGCACGTCAACAACGGCAGCGGGGTCCAGCGAAAACAGGATAGACGCCCGCGGGACTTGCTTGAGCCGGATGCGGTGAAAGCCGCACGTCCGGTTCTGAGGGGGCCCGGGGCAGCAATGCGCTCGGGCTACCCGACAAACCTTCCCACACGATCCGGCCTGTGTTCGATGACCCGAACCTGGTGTCGACCGCGGGCCTGGTCCCCGCGTTGCGGCTGGCCGAAGCGGCCGGCTGGTACGACCTGCTCGCCGGATTGACGGTGCCATCGCCCAACGCGGCCGCGAAGACGGCCTGCGGTGGTCGGCGGGATGCTCGCGGGTGCAGACTCGATCGATGATCTCGACCTGCTCCGCCACGGCGGGATGAGCCGGTTGTTCGCCGGGATCCGAGCGCCCTCGACCCTGGGCACGTTTCTGCGCTCGTTCACCTCGACATCGGCTACTTCACCAAGGATCTCGCCGCGGCGAGGATCTCGCGCACCCGCTCCTTGGCTGCGGCACAGTAGTCGGCCGCGGCGCTCTCCGCCGCATCCGCGTCGCGCCGCTCGAACGCCTCCACGATACGCCCCTGCACCTCCACGAACTTCTGAGACGTCACGGGTGTCGAACCGAACGAACGGGTCATCACGCTCTTGATGCTCAGCCGGCCGAACGTCGAGGTGAGCAGCGGGTTGTGCGCCAACGACACGAGGTGCTCGTGGAAGGAGTAGTTGGCGTCGAGGTATCCGTGGAAGTCGACGAACCGGTCCCCCACCAGGAGCCCCGCCATCTCGTCGAACCGTCGGCGCAGCTCCCGGAGCTCCTCCTCGGTGACCCGCGGCATCGCCAGCCGGATCACGCCGAGCTCGATCGCGAGCCGGGCGTCGAAAGTCTCGTCGGAGGTCCGCACGTCGAACGGTGCGATCACGTAACCCCGTTCGGGATCGCGGCGGACCAGCCGGTCCGAGGTGAGCCGGGTGAGGGCGTAGAACGCGGCCGTCGGGTCGACCTCGAGCTGTCGCGCCAGGTCCTCGACGGCGAAGGCGTGGTCCGCAGGGAAGACCCGGCTCAAGACCAGCTCACGGGCACGTCCGTAGATCTCGTCGGCACGCGCGAACTCGAAGCGGCCGAAGCCGCCACGGAAGTAAGTGAGTGGCTGGCCGTCGCCGGCGGTCGCCGACACGACGCGGCCAAGGAAGATGGTGTGCGTCCCGCCGACGACGGTCTCGACGACCTCGCACTCGATGTGGGCGAGAGCATCGCCCAGGAGCGGAAGCCCCGTCGTCCCGGTGCTCACGGCGACGCACCGGAACTTGTCGTTGCTAGGAGCCGCGAACTGGCTGGCCAGCTCGCCCTGGCCCTCGCCGAGGATGTTGACGACGTACTTGCCCGCCGCTTCCACCGCCCCCGCCGTCGGGACCTTCCGGTTCAGGCAGACAAGCATCATCGGCGGCTCGAGCGACAGCGAGGTCACCGAGCTCGCGGTCATCCCGTGGCGCTTGCCCTCCACCTCCGTGGTGATGACCGTGACCCCGCTGGCCAGGTGGCCCACGACGTGCCGGAAGTGAGCCGGCTCCACGGCGGGCGGAGTGCTGGTGGTGAGCGGCTCCATGGAGCACCTCCAGGGTGGGCCGGGACCAGCGGCGAGCCTCGCCGGGTCCCGAGCGTCGTCAAGGGGGACCCTCATTGAACAAACCGCGAGCAACCCGAGGCACTCACGCAGACCGTCAATGTCCGGTCCCGGCGGTCCCGTGGCCCGTAAGGACGCTGCAGGCACGGCCCCGCGGAGCGACGACAGCCCGGCGACACTGACGGAATCCGGCAGTCGCGGGGGCGAATTTCACGCTGCGGGACAGTCCCTTGCCCCCGTCGCGGCGGCTTCACTTCCAGGGTGGTGAAGACAGCTGTCGTGGGCCTCGGATGGTGGGGCCAGAAGATCGTGTCCGACCTCAGCGATAGCGACCGGGTCGAGGTCGTGCTCGGCGTCGACGTCGACGAGTGCGCGCGCCGGCGGGTCGCCGACCGCGGCGTCCGAACGGCCGCGACCCTGGACAAGGCGCTCGCGGACGAGGCCGTGGAGGCGGTCGTCCTGTGCTCGCCGCACCGGTTCCACGCCGAGCAGATCGTGGCCGCGGCGCGAGCGGGCAAGCACGTCTTCTGCGAGAAGCCGCTCACCACCACCGGCGACGAGGCGCGGGCCGCCATCGCCGCCGTCCGGCAGGCCGGCGTCCAGCTCGGCATCGGCCACGAGCGCCGGTTCGAGCCTTCCGTCCAGCGGCTGCGCGAGATGTGCGGCAACGGCGAGCTCGGCACCCCCCTCGTCTTCGAGGGCAACTTCAGCCAGGACAAGTTCCTCGACCTGCCGCCCGACAACTGGCGGCTCTCGAGCGAGCACGCGCCCGTCGGACCGCTGTCGGCCACCGGCATCCACCTGGTCGACCTCGCGATCGCCGTGCTCGGCCGCCCCACCGAGGTGTGGGCCCGCCTGGCGACCCAGGCGACGACCTTCGAGAACGGGGACACCCTCACCATCACGATGGGCTTCGAGAAGGGCCGCACCGCGATGATCACGGCCATCCTCACCACGCCGTTCGTCGGCCGGGTGACCGTCCTCGGCTCCGAGGGCTGGATGGAGATCCGCGACCGGAACCACCCCGAGCTCCCCCGCGGCTGGGACGTCACCACCGTCCACCGGGGAGGCGAGCCGGAGACCACCTTCGCTCCCCCGCACCCGACCGTCCGCGACAACATCGAGGCCTTCGCGCGCGCGGTTGCGGGCGAGGCGGGCTACCCGGTGTCGTACGACGAGATGCTGGCGAACGTCGACACCTTCGAGGCGATCACGAGGTCGGCCCGCACCGGCCTCGTCGAGCCGGTGCGGGCCGGGGGCTGAGCCCAAGAGGGTCAGCCGTTCAGACGAGGAACCTCACCAGGGCGTCCGCGAACGGCTCGGGGTTCTCGTAGGCGGTGGCGTGCCCGCCGGGCAGCCACTCAGCCCTGACGTCCGCCAGGTTGTCGGTGAACCACTGCACGGCGTGCTGGAACGGCGGCGCGTCCTCGCGACCGCACAGCACGAGCACGGGAGCCTTGACCGACCTCACCGCCTCCGAGAGGTCCGCGGTGGCCAGCGCCTCGCAGGTGCGCGCGTAGCCCTCTGGGTCGTTCTCGAGCAGCACCCGTCGCATCGCGGAGACGTGCTCCTCGTCCTCACGGCGGAAGCCGTCGGAGTACCAGAGCTGCTCCATCCCCTCGATGACCGGCTCCAGCCCGCCCCGGCGCACCGTGGCGGCGCGGTCGCGCCACATCTGCTGCATGGGCTCCGGGTAGACCGCGACGGCGTCGGCGACAACCAGCCGCTCGACCAGCTCCGGCCGCCGGGCCGCGAGCACCTGGCCGACGAGGCCGCCGAGCGAGACGCCGACGACGTGGACTCGGTCGTAGCCGCCGAGCTCCTTCTCAACGACGTCGGCGAAGTCCTCGACCGTGGGGTTCTCCGGCGGCAGCGCGGCGTCGCCGTGCCCGGGCAGGTCGGGCACGACGACGTCGCCGAAGGACGGGGGCAGCGCCTCCCGCAACGGCCCCCAGAACCGGTGGTCCACGCCGAGCGGGTGGAGCAGCACCACAGGTGTCCCGGTCATGCGTCCTCCCGCGCAGGCAGCCGAGGGGCGTCCTCGGGCGGTGGCGTGCGGGCGACGTTCATCGTCATCGCCAGGGTCGTGTAGTAGCCGGCCGTGCCGACCACCTCGACCACCTTCTCCTCGCCCAGTGCGGCGACCGCGGCGTCGTACGTCGAGTCGGAGACCTGGCGGGTGGCGTGGAGCTCGTCGAGGAGGGCCACCACGAGGCCGACCTCGGCCCGGCCCCCGACGGGGCGGGCGCCCCGCGCGACGGCGTCGACCACGTCCTCGGGCAGCCCTGCCTCGAGCGCCAGCGGCTGGTGGAACCCGAACTCGAAGTCCTGGTCCCAGGTGCGGGCGACGTGCAGGATCACGAGCTCCACGAGGTCGCCGTCGAGCACGCTGTCGAACCGGAGGTACTCGCCGACCAGCTGGAGCCGGGTCATCAGCTCGGGGCTCCGCAGGAGAGGCACGAACGGGCCGAACAGCGCCCCGCGCGGCCCGGAGGCGATCCGGGCCGCCGCTGCGCGCTGGCCGTCGGTCAGCTGCTCCTCGGGTGGCAGCGGGAGCCGGTCGGTCACGCCTGGGACCCCAGCGCCGCGTTGACCTCCGGCATGACCTTCTGCGCCATCAGCTCCATCGAGCGGCGGGCCAGCGTCGGGTCGACCCAGTCGAGGCCGGCGTACACGAGCTCACCGAACTCGCCGACCTCCTCGCGGAAGGCGAGGATCTGCTCGGTCACCGACTGCGGGGTGCCGGTGATGACGAGCTTGTCGAGGACGTGGTCGAGGGTGACCTCCTCGTCCGGCTGCTCGCGGTGGGTCTTGAAGAGCTCGAGGCGGCCGAGCTTCCGCATCTTCTTCAGCATCTGCGAGTAGTAGAAGCGGTACGGGCTGTTCTCGTCGTCGCGGCCATAAGCCTCGGCGACCGCAGGGTCGTCGCCCACGAACACCGTCCGGGCGATGCGCCAGTCGGACGGGTCGGCGACCTCACCGGCCGCCTCCTTGCCCTGCACGTAGTTGGGCCAGTGGGTCTTGACCCACTGCGGGAGCAGGAAGTTCGCCGACAGCGCGTGGAAGTCCCGCTGCCCCATCGCGATGACCCCCTTGGAGAACGGCGCCACGACGGTGCCGACGACCTCGGGACGCGGCTGTTGCAGCGGCTTCGGCAGGATGCCCACGCCGAAGTCGAGGTCCATCGTGCTCGCGGTGGTCACCTTGAACCGGTTGTCCGGCAGGTCGATGTCGTACGGCGCGTCGAGCTCCCAGATCTTCAGGATCACGTCGATCGCCTCGGCGAACATCTTGTTCCGGTCCTCCGCGAGGATTCCCAGCGCCTCGGCGTCCGAGGTAAGGGCTCCGGGGCTGATCCCGAGGATGAACCGGCCGTTGCTGAGGTGGTCGAACATCGCCGAGTTCGCGGCCACGAGGACCGGGTGCTGCTGGGACAGGTTCGTGGTCCCGGTGGCGAGCTTGATCTGCTGGGTGTCGGAGATCAGCGTCGCGAGGAACAGCAGGCTGTTGGTTATGTTCTCGTGCTGGTCGGTGAGGTGCTCCCCGATGAACGCGTCGTGGAACCCCAGCTGGTCCGCCAGGATGACGGCGTTGCGGTCCTCCTCGAGGGTCTCGGCCCAGGTCCGGCCGAGCGGGTGCAGTGGCATGGAAAAGTAGCCAAGTCTCACGGCTGTGCTCTCGCTTCCTGTCCGTCGCGCAGGACGATCTGCCTGGCGTCCCGGCAGTCTCGTACGGGATCCGTGTCCGGGCACTGGCGCCGAGGGTGAATCTCTCAACGTCGAATGACACGGGCCGTCAATCCTTCTGGGGCCCGGTCGGCCCCGGCTGCGCGTCGTGGACGGAATGCGCGAGCGCGGCGATGTCGTGGTCGCCGTGGCCGGCCTCGGAGGCGGCCTCGAGCCGCTCGGCCGTCACCGCGGTCAGCGGCGCCGCCTCCCCGGCCGCGGCCACGATGTACCGGGCGTCCTTCAACCCGCCGTCCACGGCGAAGGAGGCCGCGTACTCCCCGGCGGCCATCATCCTGCCCTTGGCGCCGACGAACGGCGAGTCGAGCGGGCCGCCGCGGATCGCCTCGAGGAAGAGCGCCGGCTCGAGGCCGAGCGCGCCGGTGATCGCCATCGACTCCGCCATCGCCGCGGTCACGTTGACGATGAAGGCGTTGGCCGCCAGCTTCAGCCGGGAGGCTGCGTCACCCGCGTCACCGAGCCACAACGTGCGTGAGCCGATGGTCTCGAGCACGGGGTCCACGACCGGGCGGGTGTCGTCCGGGCCGGAGGCCAGGACGACCAGGGTGCCCTGCTCGGCCGGGTGCTTGGTGCCGAGCACCGGCGCGTCTACGTACCGCAGGCCGAGCTCCGCGGCGACCTCGCGCAGGGCGGCGCAGCCGTCCACCCCGACGGTGCTGGTCTGCAGCAGGACCGCCCCCTCGGCGAAGGAGCCCCTCCCCTCGCGGAGCACCGTCGCCACCACGTCGGCGTCCCAGAGCATCGTCACCACGACGTCGGCCTCACCGACGGCTTCGGCGACGTCGGCGGCCACCCTGGCTCCGGCCTCCGCCAGCGGGGCGGCGCGCTCCGGCGACCGGTTCCAGACTGCGAGCGGCAGCCCTGCCGCCGCGATGTTGCGGGCCATGCCCGCGCCCATGAGCCCGGTCCCCAGGAGGGCCACGCGCGGGCGGTTGACGTCGTCCACCTTGCCATATACGGTCACGATGTCGTGTATACCAAGGAGCGAGTACCATGACAACGACCCAGACCCGCCCCGAGGTGAGCCTCTCGACCGGCTCCCTCCCCACCGGCCTGCGCATCGGCGGACGCGTCGTCCCCGGCCGCGGCCCCGGTCTCGACGTCGTCAACCCCGCGATCGGCGAGGTCCTCGCCGTCGCCGACAGCGCCAGCCAGGCCGACGTCGAGGACGCGGTCCGCGTCGCCCAGGAGACGTTCGACTCGGGCGTGTGGAGCCGGATGTCCATCCACGAGCGCTCCCACATCCTGCACCGGTTCGCCGACGGGATCGCCGCGCGGATGGACGACCTCTACCGCCTGGAGACCGCCAACAACGGCCGGCCGCTGACCGAGACGAAGGCGCAGATCACCCGGCTGCCGGAGTGGTACCGCTACAACGCCTCGCTGCTCCTCGCCGACCGCGACGCCGTCGCCCCGATGCCCGGGCCCTACCACTCGTACACGACCAGGCTGCCCCTGGGCGTGGTCACGATCCTGGCCTCCTTCAACCACCCGATGATGATCGCGTCGAAGTCGCTCGCCCCGGCGCTGGCGACCGGCAACTCGGTGGTTCTGAAGCCGTCCGAGCAGACACCGCTCACGGCGTTCCTACTGGCGGACATCGCGCACGAGGCCGGGATCCCCGACGGCGTGCTCAACGTCGTGAACGGGCTCGGCCCGGTGGTCGGCGCGGCGCTCACCGAGCACCCGCTGGTGAAGAAGGTCGTGTTCACCGGTGGCACCGAGCCGGGGCGCTCCATCGCCGTCGCGGCCGCGACCCGGTTCGCCAAGACCACCCTCGAGCTCGGCGGCAAGTCGCCTGTGCTGATCTTCGACGACACCCCGGTCGACGTCGCCGCGCGCGGGGCGGCCTTCGGCGGCTTCATCGGCGCCGGGCAGACCTGCATCGCCGGCAGCCGTCTCCTGGTGCAGCGCAGCATCCACGACGAGTTCCTCGGCGCGCTCAAGTCCGTCGCGGAAGGGATCCGCATCGGTGACCCGACCGACCCGGCCACGCAGCTCGGCCCGGTGATCTCGAGGCGGGCCAGGGACCGGATCCTGGGCCGAATCGCCGAAGGCGTGGCCGCCGGCGCCCGCGTGGTCACCGGAGGAGGCGCGGCCGAGGTCTCCGGCCTCGAGGGTGGCTTTTTCGTCCAGCCGACCGTGCTGGCCGACGTCACCAACGACATGGCCGTCGCCCGTGAGGAGATCTTCGGCCCCGTGGTCGTCGTGATCCCCTTCGACGACGAGGAGGAGGCGGTCGCGATCGCCAACGACTCGCCGTTCGCCCTGGGATCGGCGATCTGGACCCGCGACGTCGCCCGGGCGCACCGCGTGGCCGCCCGGCTGGAGGCCGGGATGGTCTGGGTCAACGACCACCACCGGCTCGACCCGGCTTCCCCCTGGGGCGGGCTCAAGGAGAGCGGCATCGGCCGCGAGGGCGGCTGGGAGTCGTTCCACGACTTCACCCACATCCGTGCGGTGACCGTGCGTACGGCGTCCGACGACGTCGACTGGTACGGCGGCAAGGCGACCGGAAGGCTGAACTGATGAGTGACCTGACCATCCACCCCGTCGAGGACGGCGTGATCCTGGCCGAGCTCTCGCGGCCGCCGGAGAACCTGTTCAGCATCGAGATGTGCGGCCGCCTGGCGACGCTCCTCGAGCACCCGCCGGAGGGCGCGCACGTGCTCCGGCTGCGGGCCACCGGCGACGCCTTCTGCCTCGGCCGTGACCGCGGCAGCACCGCGACCGCGCCGGGCGAGGTGCGCGCGGAGGCCGAGGCGCTGGTGCGGCTGACCAAGGCGGTGAACCGGTCCCGGCTGGTGACGGTGGTCGAGGTGCAGGGTGACGCGGCCGGGTTCGGCGTCGGGCTGGTGGCAGCCTTCGACGTGTCGGTAGCCGTGCGCGAGGCGACGTTCCGGTTCCCCGAGGTGGGCATCGGTCTCGCGCCGGCGCTCGTCCTCGCCTGGCTCCCCCGCGTGGTCGGCCGCCGCGAGGCATTCTGGCTCACCGCGACCGGCACCCCGCTGCCCGCGGACCGTGCCCTGGAGCTGGGGCTGCTCAACGAGGTGGTCGACAGCCGTGACGCGCTGACCAAGCGCGTGGACGACATGGTCGAGGACCTCCGCGGCCGCAGCCCGCGCGTGCACGCCGACATCAAGGAGATGCTCCGCGTCTTCGGCGACCTCGGCGACGAGCAGGCGCTCGAGGTCAGCCTCGACCGGCTGGTCGTCGGCTCGCTGCGCCGCGGCGAGGGCTGACGGAGGCACGGCGATGCTGGTGGGCGAGACTGCTCGGGTGACCCAGGAGTCCGCTGCCGCACGCGTCGCCCGGGACCTCAGGGAGCGGCTCTCCAGCGGCCTCGTGGTCCCGGGCACCGCCCTGTCGCAGTCGAGCGTCGCCGAGGAGTACGGCGTGAGCCGGATCCCGGTCCGCGACGCCCTTCAGCAGCTGGCCTCCGAGGGGCTGCTGGAGTTGCGTGGCTCCACCGCGGTGGTGACTCCGCTGTCGGTGGAGGACCTGCAGGAGCTGTACGAGCTGCGGGAGGCCGTGGAGCCTGTCGCCACCCGGCTCGCCGTGCCTCGCGTGGGACGGGCGGGGATCACGCGGATGACCCGGCTCCTCGATGCGATGGACGACCCGTCGATCGACCCGAGCACCTGGGTGGAGACCAACGCCGCCTTCCACGCCGAGATCTACACCCTCGCCGGCCGCCCCCGGATGATCGCGATGGTGGAGCAGCTGCGCAGGCTCACCGACCGCTACGTCTACTTCCACCTAGACGTCGTCGGGAAGGCGGCCCACCTCCAGGAGGAGCACCGCCAGATCCTCGGGGCGGTGGAGGCGCAGGACGCGACAGCGGCTGCGGAGTTCACCCGCAACCACCTCGCGTCGTCGCACGCGGTGGTCCTCGACTACCTGCTGGCCCATGAACCAGGCGGGGCGGCCCGGTCGCTCTGACCGGGCCGCGACGTCCGTTCGCCGGACGCTCCGCCTAGGGCGTGTCTCCTAAGTTGCGAGCCAGATGGTGATGGCGCGTAGTACGACGGCACCTCGGTAGGTCGTGGCGAGCTTGTCGTAGCGGGTGGCGATGCCTCGCCATTGCTTGTGGTCGTTGAAGGATCGCTCGATCACGTTGCGGCCCTTGTACGCCTCCGCGTCGAGTGCCGGCGGCCTGCCGCCGGCCGAGCCGCGTCGCTTGCGATGCGCGATCTGGTCTGAGGGCTGCGGGATCACGGCCTTGATCCCACGGCTGCGTAGCGCGGCGCGGTTTCCCCGCGAGGAGTAGGCCTTGTCCCCGATGACCGCGGCCGGGCGAGTGCGCGGTCGACCGCGACCGATCCGGTCCACGGCGAGCTGGGCCAGCAGCGGCTGCAGCATCGTGGAGTCGCCGGCCTGACCGGCGGTGAGAGCGATGGCGAGCGGGCGGCCGTGGCCATCAACGAGCTGGTGGATCTTGGTCGACAACCCTCCGCGGGAGCGTCCGATCGCATGGTCGAGCGGCTCGACCCCCGGAACCAGATTCTTGTAGTTCGACTCAACCCCCTGTGCGGGCCGCGGCTCGCGCGGCACGTGCCGCCCGAGAGTCACCGACCGGCTGCTCGACACGCCGCGCGTTGGTGGCGTGCTGGTGAGCGCGGTTGATCGTGGAATCCACGCTGACCATCCAGTCGATCTCGCCCGCCGCATCGGCCTCGGCCAACAGGCGAGCGTGGATCTTGTCCCACGTGCCGTCGGTCGAGAACCGGTGGTGTCGCTTCCAGATCGTCTGCCACGGACCGAACGAGGCCGGCAGATCACGCCACGCGATCCCCGTGCGGAAGCGGTAGATCACGCCCTCGACCACCTGGCGGTGGTCACGAAACGGCCGCGACTTCACCCCATCCGAAGACGGCATCAACGACGCGATCCGCTCCCACTGAGCATCGCTAAGGACCCGTTCACGAGACATGCACTCACCAAATCAGCTAATCACCGCTGAACTAGGGAGACACGCCCTAGCGCGCCACCATGCCGGCCGACAGGTCGATGTCGGCCGCGCAGAGCCCCGGCATGTGGAGCATGGCGACCACGGCCGCGGCCACCTCGTCCTCGGTGAGCATCCGGTGGAAGGCGGCCCGGGAGACGTAGGCCTCCTCGGCCTCCTCGTACGTCGTGCCGGTGCGCTCGGCCTCGAGCCGGAAGTTCCGCTGCATCCGCGGCCCGTCCACGGGCCCCGGCGACAGGCAGTTCACCGTGACGCCGGCGGGACCCACCTCGTGGGCGAGGGTCGTGGTCAGCCCGATCACGGCCATCTTCGAGGCGGTGTACGGCGTGCGCCGGGTCAGCGGCCGCTTGCCGCTCACGGACGCCAGGTTGATGACGTCGCCCGCGCCGCGGTCGACCATCGCGGGAAGGAAGGCCCGGCACATCAGGTAGATCCCCCGGACGTTGATCGCGAAGACGTCGTCCCACTCGTCCGGCTCGATGTCGACCAGGGGGGCGACGGGCCCGGGGACGCCGGCGTTGTTGACCAGGATCTCCACGGTCTCGTCGGTGAGCGACTCGGCGAGCGCAGCAACGCTGGCCGGGTCGGAGACGTCCGCGGTCGCCACCCGGACGCTGCCGGGCAGCCCCTCGGCCTCCGACGCGACCTGCTGGAGCCGCTCCTCGGTCCGGCCGACCGCCACCACCCTGGCGCCGCGTGCGGCGAGCGCCAGGGTGATGGTGCGCCCGAGGCCGTTGCCGGCGCCGGTCACCAGGGCGGTGCGGCCGGCGACCCGGTCACCGGGGAAGGGCGTCGACGACGTGCTCATGCGTCGAGCAGGGCGACCGCACGGGTCGGGCCACCGTGGGCGCCGATCACCTTCAGCGGGAAGCCGACGAACGCGAACCGCTTGCCGATCAGCTTGTCGAGGTTCGTCAGGTTCTCGTAGTGGGTGATGTGGTGGCGGCGGCACATCATGTGGCACGGGTAGTATTTGCTGGTGGGGTTGTCCGGGGTCGGGCTGTCGACACCGAAGGTCTTGACCCCGTGCTCCACGATCCACTCGCTGCCCGACTCCCCGAGGCCGGGGAACTCGCTGAGGTACTCCGGCTGGCCGGCGTACCGGCCGTGCGTGCCGGTGTGCAGGAGCAGGATGTCGCCGCGCTCCACGGTGACCCCGGCCGACTCCTGTGCGGCGTCGAGATGCTCGGCGGTGATGTCCTGGTGGGCGGCGACATGCGAGACGTCGAGGCAGGTCGCGGGGCCGTAGAAGAGGTCGAGTGACATCTGGTCGATGGTCTCGGCCGACGGGTCCGGGTCGAGGTGGGAGAACGAGTCCACGTGCGTGGGCCCGTTGTCGTTGATCATGAACCCCTTGGTCTGGAACGAGAACCCGCCCTCGAACCGGAGGCTGGTCTCCTCGTGCGAGGCGTGGTCGAATACCACCGTCTTGAGGTGACCGGGGTAGACCTGCATCCCCTGGTAGATGTCCTGTGACAGGTCGACGAGCTGCACGCCGTCGCTCCCTTCTGGTTCGGGCCCGCCCCTCGGGCGGCCGCTTGACGTCGGTCCCGGACAATCTAGGCCGGGTGACGCGCGGCACACCGCTCCTTTCGGAGTATCTTTACGCCGGTGAGTGCATCGATCGGAGAGTCCGCCCCGCCGTTCGACATCGCGGACGGGATCGCGGCGGCCGTGGGCGGCCCTGTCATCGTCGAGGACTCGTCGTTCCGGGTGCTCGGCTACTCCGCCTTCGTGGGGCCGATGGACCGCGGGCGGGCCGAGGCGATCCTCGGCCGACGCATCCCCGAGGCGTGGTTCGAGCACCTCACCGAGACCGGCAGCATGGACCGGCTCCGTCGTACGGCAGACGTCGTCGACCTGCGCGCCGGACCGTGGGAGGCCCGCCGCCGGCTGATCACAGCCTTCCGTGCCCGTGACCGGCTGCTCGGCTTCGCGTGGGTGGCCGAGGGAGAGCACCCGCTCGGCGACGGCGCCGCCAGCGCTCTGCGCCGCGCCGTGGACGAGGCGACCCCCGCGCTGGTCCGCCACCTCGAGCGGCTCGACGCCGAGGAGGAGCACCGCTCCCGCCTCGCCTCGGCACTGCTCGACGGCCTCCCGGGCGCTCCCGCCGCCGCCGACCGGCTGGGCTTCGAGCGGGACGGCCGGTTCGTCGTCCTGTCGGCGGCCGGCCCGTTCGTGGACCCGACGGAGGGCGTCGGCGCTCGGCTGCTGGAGCACCTCCGGCTCTGCCTCGAGTCGTTCCACCGGCCCCCCGCCCTCACCGCGCGTGGCCACGGCGCTCTAGCGGTGGTGGCCCTGCGGCCCGACGAGCGCGAGGAGACGGCTGCGCGGCTCGGGCAGGAGGTCGTCCGGCTCGCCGGGAACGGCCCGCTGCGGAGCATCCGGGTCGCGGTTAGCTCGGTCGGCACCGGGCTCGCCGTCCTCCCCCGGCTCCGCGACGAGGCGTCCGCGGCCACGGTGGTGGCACCACACGACGGCAGTTTCGTCGCGTACGGCGACGTGGAGGCCGAGGTGCTGGTCGCCGACGTGGTGGCTGCACTGCCGGTCGACGTCCGGCTGAGCGGGCTGGAGCGGCTCCGGCAGGTCGACAGCGGCGGAGAGCTGGAGCGGACGTTGCGGGCCTTCCTCGCCTGCTGTGGCAGCGCCTCGGCCACGGCGCGACAGCTCGGCGTGCACGTCACCACGGCCCGCCACCGGTTGGAGCGGATCGCCGCCGTCTCCGGGCTCCGGCTCGACCAGCCCGACGTCCGCATCGCGTGCGACCTGGTGCTGCGCCGTCCCTCCCCTGCACTCCCGTCCTCCAGCAGTACGACGGCCGCGGACTGACGTCGGCCGACAAGGCTTCCGGCACCCCCCGCCCTACGGTGGCCTGATGGAGACAGCGCAGACGGAGACGGCGGCGCCCCGCAGTGGCGACCTGCCCTCAGAGGTCACCACCGTCGGGGTCGTCGGACTCGGGATCATGGGCTCGGCGATGTCCGCCCACCTGGTGGCCGCCGAGTTCGACGTGGTCGGGCGTGACGTCGTGGACGCCGCCGTCGAGGAGCTGGTCGGCCGTGGTGGCCGCGCCGCGCCGGACGCGGCTTCGGTGGCGCGGGAGTCCGACGTCGTCGTCACCTCGCTCCCCTCCCCCGAGGCCGCCGTGCAGGTGTGCCGGGAGATCGCCTCCGCCGGGCCGGCCGGGCTGGTCGTGGTGGAGACGTCGACCCTGTCGGTGAAGGTGAAGCAGGAGTGCCACGACGTGCTCGCCGCGGCGGGTGCCACGCTGCTCGACTGCCCGTTGAGCGGCACTGGTGCGCAGGCGCGCGAGCGCGACCTGGTGGTGCTCGGCAGCGGCGACGAGGCGGCCTTCGAGCGCGCACGGCCGGTCATGGAGGCCTTCGCGAGGTCGGTGCGCCACGTCGGCTTCTTCGGCAACGGCACGACGATGAAGCTGGTCGCCAACCTGCTGGTCTCGATCCACAACGCCTCGACGGCGGAGGCCTTCGCGCTCGGTGTCGCCGCGGGCCTCGACCCGGCCGTCCTCTACGAGACGGTGCGCGAGGGCGCGGGTGGTTCGGTGATCTTCGACAAGCGCGGGAAGTTCATGGTCGACGGCGCCTACCGCCCCGCGACCGCGCGGGTGTCGATGTTCGTCAAGGACGTCTCGCTGGTCCAGGAGCTGGCCGCGGCGGTCGACGTACCCACGCCGGTGCTCGACGCGACACTCCCGCTCTACGACAAGGCGGTCAAGACCGGCTGGGCCGACGCCGACGCCGCGGCACTGCTCGAGGTGCTGCGCCAGGAGGGCCGGTCGTGACCGGCGTGACCCTCGCCCAAGCCGACGCCATCGCCGACGCCACGCTGCAGCACGCCCGGTCCACGGGCGCCGCGCCCCTCGCCGTCGTCGTCCTCGACCCCGGCGGTCACCCCGTCGTGGTGAAGCGCGAGGACGGCGCCGGGATCTTGCGGATCGAGATCGCCACCGCCAAGGCGTACGGTGCGCTCGGCATGGGGATGTCCTCGCGCGCCATCGCCCAGCGGGCCGAGAAGCAGCCGACGTTCTTCTCCTCCCTCGCCGCGCTGACCGACGGGAGGCTGGCGCCGGCTGCCGGTGGCGTGCTGATCCACGACTCCGACGAGAACCTGCTCGGCGCCGTCGGTGTCAGTGGTGACACCTCGGACGTCGACGAGGCCTGCGTCCTCGCCGGGCTCGAGGTCACAGGGCTGGACTGACGGCCGCTGCTCATCGGCCGGCGTGGTCGAGGTCGCCGACGAGCCAGTGATCCAACAGGGGCTCCGCCGCTGCGATAACGCTCCAGGTCCCGTTGCGCTCCAGCACGACTTACGCCGCGTCCTCCAAGGAGTGCAACCCCTTGTGGCGCAGGGCCTGCGGAGGTCGTCCTCGGTCACGTGCGCGGGGCGCAACGGCTCGGGCTTTAGCAGGCCGTCCCGGACCAGGACGACGGGACCCGCACCGTTGACGAGACGGTCGATCGGCGAGAAGCGGCGGGGCCCGCCGAGGGCCCCCTTGCAGGACGAAGAAGGTGAGGAGCGCCAGCACCCCGATCACGAGGGTCGGGGCTCCGCGAGCAACGCCGTGCGCCCGATGACGGCGCCGAAGGCCACGATGCACGCACGCCACGTCGAAGCTCGAGGTCCCGGTGAGGCTTCGCGGCCCTGTCAGCCGGACCAGCACGATGAAGGTGAGGTAGATGCCCACCGTGGTCAGCACGACGGTGATCCCGGTGTCGGCTCCGATCTCGAACTGCTCTAGCATGCCTGCCCTCTCTGCCGACCGGGCGCCCGG
>NZ_BAAIFY010000043.1:0-16340 GCF_054653575.1 Nocardioides pyridinolyticus
CAGATTGGGGTCCCGGCGTCAGCAGCATGGGCTCCGTAGCTCGCGGTCGTAGCCAACCACCGTGCGCAGGTGGTCGCTGGATTCGACAGTATGGGAGTCGTGCCCGAGGTCAACGGCGAACTCGAGAGTCTGCGACGGGAGAACGCGCGTCTGCGCCGGCTGTTGAAGTTGACCAGTGCCGAGGCGGCGCCGGCTATCGGCACGCAGGCCGCGTGGTTCGACAAGTCGCCGGGGTCGGTGGACGCGAGTTCGCACCCGCAGGCGAAGGTGCAGTTCTATGCGGCGCTTTTCGGCGCGCGCTCAGACGTGTACGCCATTCGGTGGGAGAACGCCCGTTCGGGAAGGTCAGGCTGGATGCCGGCGGTCGAGGGCGGCTGGCGCAAGGGCAGCAAGTCCGCCGACCATCGTCATCTTCCGCTGACGCCCGAGGTCCTGACCGCGCACCTGACCGGAGACATCCACATCGGCCTGTATCCGATGCTGCCCGGAGACCAAACGTGCTGGCTGGCTGCGGACTTCGACGGGCCGGCCGCCATGCTGGACGCTCTTGCCTACCTCAAGGCTGCACGAGCAGTCGGGGCACCCGGCGCGGTGGAGATCTCCCGCTCCGGGGTCGGCGCACACGTGTGGATCTTCTTCACCGACCCCGTGCCTGCCGGCACAGCGCGTCAGGTGGGCACCGGGCTCGTGCGTGAGGCGATCGCGATCCGTGGTCGCATGGATCTGCGCTGCTACGACCGCCTCTTCCCCTCGCAGGACCTTCTGCTGGGTCGTGGCCCGGGCAACCTGATCGCGGCGCCCCTGCACGGTAAGTCCCGCCGGCTCGGCACGACCGTGTTCCTCGATCCCGGCACGCTCGAACCATATGAGGACCAATGGGACTACCTGTCGACGCTCGAACGCCTGACGCCGAGGCAGGTGACCAAACTCGCCGGCGAGTTGCGGGAGCCAGCAGTGGGGTCGCGGGTCAAGCACGCGCGCCCTGCGAAGTCGACGCGGACCCAGCCCAAGCCCGCGCCAGTCGTGCATCTGACGCTGGACGGCGGCGTCAGGATTCCGGGCGCGGAGTTGAGCCCGGCGCTGTACGCAACGCTGAAGCATGCAGCCTCGACGTACAATCCCGACTTCTACGATCGGCAACGGCGGCGCCAGTCGACATGGAATGTCCCGCGGATCATCTGTTCCTACGACGAGACCCTCGATGATCATCTGCTTCTGCCGCGGGGCCTCTTGGGAACGGCGACCAACCTCATCGAGGCAGCCGGCAGCAAGATCGAGGCCGACGACCGGCGAAGCGTTGGCAGTGCCCAGGAGTTCAGCTTCGCCCTCGATCTCCAACCACGCCAACAGCCCGCGGTGGACGAGGTCCTTCGCCATGATGTCGGCCTGCTGGTGGCGCCACCTGGCACGGGCAAGACGGTGATGGCATGCGCGGTCATCGCCCGCCGCGGCGTGTCCACGCTCGTCTTGGTCGACCGCAAGACGCTCGCCGATCAATGGCGCCGACAGGTCCGCGACCTGCTCGGAGTCAAGCCGGGCCAACTCGGTGGCGGACGGTCCAAGCTCACCGGCGTTGTCGATGTCGCCACGCTCCAGACACTCGCGCGGCGCGATGACGTTGCCGAGTTGCTCGCCGGTTATGGCCTCGTGGTGGTCGATGAGTGTCATCACGTGCCCGCGGCGGCCTTCGAATCGGCGGTGCGCACCATCCCCGCCCGTTACTGGCTCGGACTCACCGCCACTCCCTACCGACGCGACGGGCTCGATGATCTCATCGGATTCCAGCTCGGTCCCTCGCGGCACACGTTCGAACATGCCGACCCCGACACGCTAGAAGGCGCGAACACGGACCTGCCACGTCCGGTTCTGGCGGTCCATCCCACCCGCTTCCGCATCGACGAACCGGTCGATCTGTCCATTCCCGGCACTATCGCAGCCATCCATCGTGCGCTCGCGGAAGATGATGCTCGCAACGATCAGATCCTCGCCGACGTTCTCGACGCACACGAGCGCGGGCGCCACTGCCTCGTCCTCGCCCAGCGAACCGCGCACGTCAACCTACTTGCGGGCAGACTGGAAGAACGCGGCCTGGCGCCGGTGATCCTCAAAGGCGGGATGGGCGCCCGCGCCCGTGCGGCCGCCAACGAGCGCCTCGTCCCCGATGCCGACGGTCCACCGATTGTGGTCGTAGCCACCGGTCATTTCGTCGGCGAGGGCTTCGATTGCCCGGCACTCGACACCCTGTTCCTCGCCGGGCCGGTCTCCTTCAAAGGACGGCTCGTTCAGTACGCCGGCCGCGTGCTCCGCGTCTACCCCGGCAAACAGACGGCGGAGGTCCACGACTACCACGATGTCGAGATGCCCGTACTCGCCGCTGCCCTCTCCAAACGTGCACCTGGCTACGTAAGTCTGGGCTTCCCCGACCCCAGGAAGAACTGAACGGTCACTCGCCGGGCCATCCAGGCCTCACGTCCAGGGCCCGATCCGGTCCGATGCGGCCGCAAATGGAGGCTGGTTTGCGTCGGCGCCAGCCGCGTCGTGACGTGGAACGGGCCCGGTGACTACCTGTGCTGGGTAGCGCTGATCGGATGGTGCCTCAGGGGCCAAGGGTTCCGATGGGGAGCACGGTGACGCCGTCAGGTCGGCGGTAGGCGAACCCGGTGGACGTGATGACGCCCAGCGTCGCCGGCGCACCGACCTTGCCGCGGTCGACCTTCTCAGCGAACGACAGCAGGGCGGCCGCCGCCTTATCCGCGTCCGTGGGGTTCATCTTCACCTCGAACGCGCCCCATCGGCCGTCTGGCAAGGTGACGACGACGTCCACTTCGTTCTGGTTCTGGTCGCGCCAGTGGTGGACCTGCCCGCCGAGCTTCTGTGCGTAGATGCGGACATCGCGCACCACGAGGTTCTCGAAGAAGTAGCCGGTGGCGTTGAGGTCTGCAAGTAGCTGGGTGGGCCCTTGGCCGAGTGCTGTGACCGCGAGGGATGGGTCGACGAAGTAGCGTGTGGGCGACGACTGCAGCGGAGTGGCCGAGCGCATGTGTGGCGCCCAAGCCGGCGAGTTCTCGATCAGCCGGAGCCGGGTCAGCGAGTCAAGGTAGCCGTCGACGGTGGCCCGTGCAACTGGGCCGTCCGCGCCGCCGACGTCCTTGGCCAGTGCGGTGACCTTCACGGCGGTGCCGACGTTACGAGCCAATGAGTTGAGCAGCCGGCGGATGTTCTCCGGATCGCGTCGCCGTGCGCCGAGTGCTTGGATGTCGACTAGGACGATCTGGTTGAGGTAGTCGTGCAGCCACCTGCCGGCGTCCTGGGTGTCGGCGTCGAGCAGGGCCGGCCAGCCGCCGATGCAGATCCGGTCGATGATGTCAGGAACGGTCAGGCCGGAATCCTGGGCGGTGACCTTGTCGCCGGCCAGGAGCCCTTTCAGGGATGCCTGCCCGGTGGAGTAACCCGACTCCACCAGGGACATGGGCCGCATCTGAATGATCGCGATACGGCCAGCGCCGGAGTGCCGGTTGACGTCGTCTCTGGGGGTAGCCGACCCGGTCAGGATGTATAGCCCCTTCGCGGGTGCCCGGTCGTCGACGGCCCGGCGGACCTGGTCCCACAAGGTGGGGACGACCTGCCATTCGTCGAGCAGCACTGGGGTGGGATTGTCGAGGAGGAGGTCGGGGGCAACGCTGGCTGCGTTGCGGGCCGCCGAGTCGACGTCGAGTCGGTGGGTCGTGGTTGCCTTCTGAATTGCTGACTCGGTCTTGCCGCACGCCTTCGGTCCCTCGATAAGGACGGCGCCGATGGCGCTCAGCCGTTCAGCGAGCTCGCCGTCCACGACCCGCTTGCGATACACGCCTACCGCCATCGCCGAAGCTCCCGTCTCCAAGCCGATAGGTTGAACTGCCCAAGAACCATAGCGCTAGTTTTACAGATTCCATAGATGTGACCTTGCGGAATCAATAAACCCTCATGCCCCGGCGCTCGGGCCGCGGCCGGGGTGACCCCCCAGACAGCGGCTGCAGGCGTGGGATCAACGGGATGACATCACGACAACCAGCACGACGGCCGCCTTCATGCCCCCCGGACTGATGATTCGATGAAGACGAGGAAGAACAAGTACGAGTACGAGAACCGGCCAAGGTTGCTGGAGGATGCGGCTGGGCTGTCGTCCTCAGAGGCACGGTCATAGTCCGAGGTCTCGGCTCGAGGTGGTAGCCAGCGCTTCGAGGGGGCGGATGTAGCGGTTGACCAGGACGGAGAAGTCACGATGCCGGGTCTGCGCGGCGATCCGTGCGAGCGGGACTCCGCCCAGCGCGGCGGTGGCGGCGTGGCCGGCGCGCAGGGAGTGGGCGGTGATCCGGGTGGCGTCCAGGCCCGCGTCGTGGGCGCGGCTGCGGAGCATCCGGGCAATCGCATCCCCCGAGAGCGGCCGGAGGCTGATCCTGCTGCGATAGAGACGGGTGAACAGCGGACCCGGCTCGTGCCCGCGAAGGCTGCGCCACGCGGCCAGGGCGGCGACCGGGTCGGTCTCCGGGCGATTGCCGCGGGCGACGGCGACGATCTGGCCGTGTCCTTCCTGGTCGGTCTTCGACCGGCGGACGGTGACCAGCAACCCGTCCGGCTTCTCCTCGACGTCGAGCAGGGTGAGGGCGACCAGCTCGGAGCGCCGCATTGCGGAGGCGTAGCCGAGCAGGATCAGTGCGGCGTCACGGATCCCGACCGGGGTGGTTCGGTCGATGCCCTGGAGGACTTGGCGGATGTCGGCGGTGGACAGCGGCCGGGTCGCCAGGTAGCGGACTGAGCTCACGGGCGGCACACCAGCGGGCCCACTGGCCCCAGGTGTAGGCATAGACCCGGCGGGTGGACTCGGTACGGGCGGCGTCGATCGCCGCGGCGATCCGGTCGGCATCCTGGTCGGTCAGCGTGTCCGGCCGGACGATGGCGGTGGCAGGTTCAACGGATGCGGCTCGCGGATCCGCGCGGAGGAGAGTGGTCATCCTCGCCGTATAGCTGGGAGGATGCCCGGCCGGCCAGCCTTCGCCGCTCCCCCACCCCGGTCACCGTGCGCCTCGCCATCGGCCAGGTCGCAAAATTCTGAGTTTCCGCTGACTTGCCACTGCCTGCTCCTGAATTCAGGATCCGTGCAGGCCTCTGACCAACGGGTTTGGTGGAGCTGAGGGGATTCGAACCCCTGACCTTCTCATTGCGAATGGCCCGCGCCGGACTTTGCCTTCTCACGCACGCCTCGCATCGAGGTCGTGCAACGGCTGAAAACGCACGGATGCACTGCGGGGGCAACCAGGGGGTACGCGCCCAGCCGAACTATCGGGCCTGCGCGTACTGCGACGCGACTCGAGGAGAAGCGCGGGCTGGCCGCCCAGCTTCGAAGACTCGGGCCTGGAAGCGCTGGGTTACGGCCGTAGTGCACTCCAGCGTCTTCAGCCGCTCGACACAGTTCGACGATCCTAGGGGCCGACCTGCGCAAACACTGGGTGCCCACCTTACGGGTTTGACGACGACTGACGCTTTTTGAGGACCAGTTCCGCCCACCTTCCGCCCACCTTCAAGTCTGCACGGTGCGCGCGCAGTCCGCACAACCGGGGCGACGAAGAAGTTTCGGCGACGACGCGAGGACGGCCCGCTTCCTCAGCTCGCCGTCCAACGAGGCGCTCGCCTCTCCCGAAAGGCTGCAGCCCCTTCCTTAGCGTCGGCAGACGCTCGAACCCTCTCCACGACGTTGCGCTGCGCCGCGAACCCCTCCTCCAAGGGAAGATGGGCGGCTGCGGAGATCACTCGCTTAGTGGCTTCGATCGCCAATGGAGCGTTAGACGCGATCTGTTGCGCCAGGCCGAGCGCATCCTCGAGCGCCTCGCCGGGCACGGAAAGCCGGTTAAGCAGCCCAGCTGCATGAGCCGTCGCCGCGTCGACAAACTCGCCGGTCAGCGCCCACTCCATCGCAGTCGAATAGGAGACGCGGTCGCTCAAACGAAGAAGCCCTCCTCCGCCTGCAATCAGGCCGCGTTTCACTTCTGGCAGTCCGAAGATCGCCGTTCCAGATGCGACGATCAAATCGCACGCCAGAGCGATCTCGAATCCGCCGGCCACCGCATGACCCTCAACGGCCGCGATCAGCGGCTTAGCCGAGGGGCGCTCGACAATCCCGGCGAATCCCCGCCCTGGGGTCCGTGGTCGCTCGCCCCCGAGGAAGGCTACTAGGTCCATCCCGGCGCAGAACGTCCCCCCGGCCCCTGTGAGCACTCCGACCTGAAGCGCCCGGTCCGCGTCGAGCTCATCGAGAGCGTCAGCGATGCCCTGAGCGACCGGCAAGTTGACCGCGTTACGCCGGTCGGGGCGATTCAGAGTGATCACTAGGACACCGTCCTTGCGCTCGGTAAGGACTGCCTCGCCGGACGGCTTAGTCACTTCGCGGGCATCCTGATCGCGCCGTCTAACCGGATGGTCTCGCCGTTGAGCATTGGGTTGTCGATGATATGGAGGGCGAGATCGCCATACTCGCCGGGCCGACCGAGGCGAGCAGGATGTGGGATCGAGGCGGCGAGACCGTCTCTCACCTCGTCGCTGAATCGGGACAGGATCGGGGTATCGAAGATGCCGGGCGCAATCGTGCAGACTCGGACTAGTCGGCGGGCTAAGTCCCGAGCGGCCACGATCGTCATCCCTACAACGCCCGCCTTTGCCGATGCGTAGGGAATCTGACCGATCTGGCCTTCAAAGGCGGCCACAGACGCCGTCAAGACGCATACTCCGCGCTCCTCGCCAACAGGCTCATGCGCTGCCATGCGCGCGGCGCTCAACCGGAGCGCGTTGAACGTCCCGATGAGGTTGAGTCGAACGAGCGCCTCGTAATGCTCGAGCGACCCCGGGGATCCGTCACGCTCGACGACTCTGACAGTCCCGCCCTTGCCTGCGCAGTGCACGAGAACCCGCAGGGGTGCCCGCTGCTCAGCGCTGTCGAGCGCTGCGTCGAAGGCCACGACGTCGGTGACATCGGCCGCTGCGAATGAGGCGTATGGTCCGAGCTCCCGGCTCAACTTCTCGCCATCCGATGTCGGCAGGTCCACGAGGACCGTGTTTACGCCTCGCGCCACTAGGCGCTCCGCGGTGGCTAGGCCCAGCCCCGAAGCACCCCCCGTGACTACCGCTGAAGCATTCGTCAGATCCACGCATTCATCATAATCATCACAATACGCCTGATGGCAAGGAGCCCACCACCTCGTTCGCACGCCAACGACCGGAAAGACCCCCTAACCGATGGCGCAGCGTCGGGGAGGACGGCACACGCCGCCTACCACGAATGACAGCAGATCCAAACAGTCCCCGGCCGCAAGAGACGAAGATCATTATGATCTTTGTTACTGTTGTCGCGTTCTGCAGATACCTTGTTCATCATCAGCCAGGCCGTCTTGCTCGGGAGGCGAAGGAGTAGTGGACAGATGACATTTGCTCTGTTCACGGAGGTGGGCACGGCGGATGGTGCTGGGAGCGGCTCATACCAGAGCTGGAGGCTCGCGGTCACCGACCCGTAGCACCGGACCTGCCGATCGGAGATCCGACGGCCGGCACCTCCGAGTACGCTGATGTTGTCGTAGAAGCGCTGGCAGGCGTCGAAGCGGACGTCGTCATCGTGGGCCACTCACTGGGGGTCTCACCATTCCGGTGGTAGCTGCCCGACGCCCAGTCACCAAGCTCGTCTTCCTTTGCGCTTTGGTGCCGAAGCCGGGCGAGTCATACAATGACTACTTGGCTCATCACGGCGAAGGGGTGATCACCTCGAAGGGCGCAGTGGATTTCAACGAACTGGGTATTCGCCCGCCGCGTCCGTGGTCCGAAGCGCTCGATGCCTACTACCTCGATCTGCCCGAAGAAGTAGCCCGGTCAGCGTGGCGTCGGCTGCGGGCGCAGGCGGTACGCCCCTTCGAGGGCCTTGCCCGCTGAGTGCGTGGCCAGACGTTCCTTCGATGTCCATCATGGGCACCGAGGATCAATCGCTCGGTCAGGAGTGGTCTCGGGAGGTTGCCGCAGATCGCCTGGGAGTCGAGGCGATTGAGCTGGTCGGAGAGCAGCCACTCGCCATTCCTCTCACGGCCGAGCGAGGTCGCGGACCTCCTGACCGCTCCCTAGAACGCCGCCGCCCTGGAGGGTGGGCCTTGCTCACTTCACCTTCAGACCGACGGCACGACGACAGGAACCTGTTACCTGCTGCGGTTCCACCTGCTCCTGGGGACGATGGGCGAGTTCAGCCTGTTCTGCTGGCCAACGACCGACTCGAACTCCTCGAGGTGAGTGAGCATCGCGGCCGATGCGTCTTCGACCCTGCCGCCAGCGATCGCCTGCGCAATGCGTCGATGTGCGCGGCCCGTGGCGTCCATGTCGACCTCGCTAAGCTGTTCAGCAGATGATTGCCACTCCAGCACGTGGTGCATCGAGGCGAGCACCGCAGAGAGCACGTGATTCCCTGAGGCGTCGGCGACCAGGTCATGGAAGCTGACCGAAGAGTCGACCCGCGATGCGTGGGCGTCGTAGCCGAACTCAGTCGCGCTGAGAAGCGCCGCCCGCTGCTCTGATGTTGCGTGCTCGGCAGCGGCCGCCGCCGCGGCCGGCTCCACCAGCTTGCGGAACGCGAAGAGATCACGGAGGGTCGCTTCGCTCGTCGTCAGGTAGATGCCTAGCGAGCGACTGACCGTGGAGATCTGGGGTGCCGACACGCGCACGCCGCCGGAGGGGCCGCGCTTCACTACGATGAGTCCCTCGGTCTCGAGCAGCCGCATCGACTCGCGGACTGTGCCGCGGCTGAACTCGTATCGCTCGATGATGTCCGCCTCGGAGAGGAACGGATCTCCGGGCGCCAAGCCGCCGGCCAGGATCTCTCCCCTCAGCATGTCCGCCAATACGTCCGATGCCTTCGGAACCCTTGAAGCGAGCGACGACCCAGCCTCGCTCCGCGGGGTCATCTTGCTGTCCTGTCGCATGATCATAATTATAGGCCTGACCGTCGTGACGCCTGCTCCCAGACGCAAGCGCCTTCGGCTTTCAGAGTGCTAGTCGCTGAACACTACTGGGAAGTCAACTTCCAGTTGTCCGCTTGCGCGCCGTACGAGGGCTCGCTCCGCGAAGTGCCCGTCGAGCACCGTGTCAGCCAGCGAGGCAACCGCGGCGCATGGCACTCCATGCGCGCTCAGTTCGCGTACCCACTCGTCGCGCGGCTTGACGCTAAGCGCCGCAGCAAGGCGCGGCTGGACCTCGGCTCGACGGCGGCGCCGGCCCGCGATCGTGCCGAGACTCCGATCGGTGGCCATGTCCCCGAGGCCCAAGAGTTCGCAGAGGGTACGCCAATAGTGCGGCTCGACTGCTGCCAGCGCTATGAAGCGTCCATCTGAGCACCTATACAGGCCGTTCTCAGGCGAACTCGACTCTCCAGGGCGCCGGCTGGAGTCCGCGAGCTCGGCGAGCTGCTGGAGTTGGGCCGCTAACAGGACGTCGGTGATGCTCACATCAAGCTCGCGAGCGCGACGCTCCGGCCGCGCTAGCTCCGCCACAATCGAGAGTGCAGCCATGGAGGCGGCCAGGTGATCCCCGGCGTGCAGGCCTGGTCGCACCGGATCAGAGTCGGGAGTCGCGCGAGTCGCATCGAGAACGCCCGCGACCGCCGCATATGTGGCGTCGTGGCCAGTTTGGTCGCGCCGGCTGCCCCATTGGCCGAATCCGGTGATCGAGCAGTAGATGAGACCGTGCGATCGCGCGGCCAGCTCCTCGAATGATAGTCCGAGCCGAGCGGCCACTCCTGGCCTGAAGCCGTCGATGAAGACGTCGGCGCCGGCTGTTAGCTCCCGCATTGCCTTCGCCCCCTCGGGAGTCTTTGCGTCGATTCGGACGAGCTCCTTGCCCGCGTTGATCGCCTCGAACGCGATCGGTCGTCCCGTTGGGTCGCGTGGCCCGAACTCGCGATAGGGGTCTCCCCCCGGAGGCTCGATCTTCGTGACATCGGCGCCTAGGTCTGCAAGGTGCTTAGCGCAGAGCGGTCCGGGGAGATAGTTGGCGAACTCGATCACTCGGATCCCGGCAAGGGCGTCCGTTCGCCTAGAGCGCGCCACGCTTGAGCACCTCCTCATTCGCGATCAAGTCTCTAAGTAGATGCTTTTGAATCTTTCCTGCCGGCGTCATCGGAAGGGACGGCATGTTGACCACATACTCTGGCCAGAATTGGCGTGCCATGTGCTGCGTTCGCAGGTGGTCTCGAACGTCCTGCACCGTCAGGTTGGTTCCTGTCTTGGTGACGATGAGCGCGCACGCCCGCTCTCCAAGCCGAGCGTCGGGTACTGCAACTACGGCGACTGCCCGCACATCGGGGTGGAGGTAAAGCGTGTTCTCGACATCAGCGACCGGGATGTTCTCCCCGCCTCGGATGATCAGGTCTTTGTCGCGGCCGGTGATGCGGAGATTTCCTGTCTCGCTCAGGTAACCGCGGTCGCCTGTCCCGAACCACCCGTCCCGACCCGCGGCCGGCTCGAATGTCCCTTCGGCAGTGAGGTATCCAAGGCACATCGACGGGGAACGCAGTTCCAAGCTGCCCTCGATACCCGCAGGTAGCCGCTCCCCGTCCGGATCGACCACTCGCAGTTCGACGCCTTCCATGGGGCCGCCGTCTGACTGCGAAACCGCCTCAGCATCGTCGTTCAGGCTGCTCATCGTGCACACGCCATTTTCCGTCATTCCCCATGAGGTCAACAATCGTGCCCCAAGCACGTCCCGACAGCGCGAGACCAGCGAGCGCGGCACGGGGGCGCCACCCGATCGAAAGACTCGAAGGCTAGGCAGATCTGCTCCGGATCTCTCCACTTCTTCGCAGGCGTCCATCACGAAGGTCGCAGACCCAGACACCACGCTGACCCCGTATGCGTTCACAAGGTCGACGAATCTCGCGGCGTTCCAGACGTCCTGGTAGACCGCAGTGACTCCCCAGATCAGCGGCATGCTGAGGCCGTAGAGGAACCCCGTTTGATGTCCCATCGTCGATGGGACAAGGATGCGATCGCTTCGGTCGAGACCAAGCCGGTTGGGCACCCCGGTCACGGCTGCCCACAGCGTGTTGTGAGTGTGGACGACCCCCTTCGGAGAGCCGGTCGATCCTGAGGTGAACATGAGTTGAGCAGCGGAGTCAGGGTCCATCGACCCGACCTGGCGCGATCGCCGATCCCCTTGGCTTGGCGCTTCCGAGGCGACCTCCCACACGGATTCCTCGGGCTTCAGAGCGGGGTCAACCCACAACAGGACCGGCGGGGAAGAAAGCATCGCAAGAGCGTCGTCGACCCGGGGTCGCAGATCCCGGTCTCCTAACCGCTTTGCAACCACCAGCACCGCGCTCTCTGCGATCTGCAGGGCACGCGACACCTCTCGCGCGTCGTGAATCGGTGGGATCGGGTGAATCACAGCACCGATCTTCAGGGCTGCCAGGTAGACGACCGGCATCTGCCACCAGTTGGGCATCTGCACGGATACGACGTGACCGGGGCCTACTCCGGCGCCCGCCAGCGCATCCGCTAACGCATCAGAGCAGCGGTCGAGTGCACCATAGGTCAGGTCAATGACTCGATCCTGATCGTGCAGCGAGGCGTGAACCGCGACCTGGTCGGGCCGCTCGCGACATACCGCCACGATGTCGTCCAAAACGGTGCGGTCTGCCCGCCAGAACCCGCGGCGGCGCTGGCACTCCACCTCGGCCTCGGAAGGCCGGGGCCACTTGCGCGGAGGGCGCATCACGACGACGCCCCTGCCAGGTCAACGCGCGCCAACGACTCTGTCGCGAGCGCTCTAGCCTGCTCTGGATAGTCCGCGCCGAGTAGTCCGACCGCGAAGAGCACGTATCGCCGATCGATGTGCAGACTCGGATGCCAAGGACGCAAGCTCGAGGGATCGGCAGCATCGAAGCAAGCGCTTCTCAAGAGCCCTAGGGCGTCCGAGCTCGACGTTAGCGGCCCACCTGTCCCTACGATCGCGTCAACTTCGCGCAAGTCCTTGCCTCGCACTCGCTGTACCTCATCGGAACCTGGGACAAAGATCTGCTCGACTCGACCAGCGTGTCGTCGACTCGCCTCGGAAATGGCAGCGCTTGCGATCAGCCGATCGACAGCAGAGGCTGTCTCCTCCGAGGTCAGCAGCTCCGGTGTAGCCGTGAAGTCCTCCAGGAGTCGATCCAACTGCTGCTCGCCCAATCCGTCGACCCGCCGAAGGACCTCCTCGCGTCCAACCAGGTCGACGACAGTGTCGGCATTGTGGCGCATTCCCAGATCGCCCTCGACGGTGCGCTTGATGATCGGCTCGGCCAGCCCCGTTCGCACAACGTTCCGATCGGGCGTCTCCTCGCTAACCGACACGACGTCCGTGGTCGCACCACCCACGTCGACGACCAGTACGCTCTCAAACAACGACTCCTCCCCGGATCCCGCACGAGTGATGACCGAGGCGGCAGCCATGACTGCCGACGGAGTTGGCATGATGACGCCGCCCACCAGCTCCGCTGCAGCTTGGATCCCCTTGGCCTGGATGATGTTCTGCAGGAAGATCCGTCGAATGCATTCGCCAACCTCATTAGTGTCGACGCGCCTCACCTCGGGGAGAACGTTCGCTACGACCTCGACCGCCCAGCCAGCCGAGGCCAACCGCTCGTGAACCTCCTCGGCCGCGTTACGGTTGCCGGCATAGATCACCGTCCCGAAGGGCTCGAGATTTGCTGCTATGGCTCGTGCGTTAGCCAGAACGACCTCTTCGTCTCCCCCGTCTGTGCCGCCGCTGAGAAGCAAGATGTCGGGGCGCCGAACCGCTAGCTCTTCGAGATCCGATCGCGTGAGCTTGTATGAGAACGTACGGGTGACCTTTGCACCGGCGCCTAGTGCCGCCTGTCGCGCGGCGGTTACCGTCAGGGAGGGCACGAGTCCGCTCGCGACGATCTGAAGCCCGCCCGCGGCGGAGCTCGATGCCAACGCCAGATCGGGCTCCCGCGTGCCGAGCAACTCCGAACGAAGCTCTCGCAGTCCCTCTCGGACGTCGGTGGCTACCGTGCTGGGTACTCGCGCGGTCGCCACAAGCTCTCCGGCTCCGAGGTCGACGAGTACCCCTTTACTGAAGGTGCTCCCGATATCGACAAGAAGTGCCATCTCGGACATGCGATTAAGGTTCTCCTCGGAGCGACTAATCGGTCATGTATCGACGAATGTCGTGGACGACCATCGCGATGTCGTCGCGGAGCCCTGAGTCACTCTTGCGCTCATCGACGCGCGCCTTGTGATGGTCAAGCACCTCCCGGGGGAGCGGCAGCCTGCCCGGGTTCAGGTAGCGGACAGCCCCGTGCGAGTCGCGGACGGCCACGACGTTGTCCTTCACGCCGTTCCATGCCGAGATCGGGATATCCAACGCTCCCCGCTCGACCGCACGCATCTGTCCCACACAGGCGTCACCGTCCCCCATCTCGAGCGCTGTGTCGATCAGCGCTACGGCCTCTCGATAGATCATCTCGGCTTCGTGCTGGATCTCCGGGCTCGTAAGCACCGCCTGCGTCGGCACGATCCGTCGGAGCTCGCGCGCGATACGGATGCTGGCAACGTTCGCCTCGGTGCTTGGAATGCCACTGCCTTCGTGGATCGACTTCAAGTAGATCCAATCCACTCCGGCGAGCAACGAAATCGAGGCGCACCACGAGATCAGCCCACTCGCTTCATGCTCGTCAGCGGGCCAGCCCCCCATCCAAGGCCAAGCGTGAGTGACGCAGTCGACGTCGTAGCCGAATCGCTCAATGTAGTGGGCTGCCACCCGGCGGTACGCCGCAAACGCGGCTACATCCTGAACGAGGCTGCCTTCGACGCAGCGGTGCAACGAAAAGTACTTCACTCCTTGCTCAGCCGAAGTCAGCAGGGATAGAACTGCGACCGCGATACCCAGGCCGGGCGGAATCAGGCCTTGATAGTTGGACAGAGTCAACATCTCAATTGGGACGCCATTCTCTGTGTAGTGCCCCGCGAGCCTGCTGATGTACTGATTGGTCTGGAGGCGCTTCGCGAACGAGTAGTCGCGGCTGTGCTGCACGAGGTCATGCAGACTATGCGAGAAGTCGCAACTGGCGCCGCTCGCGTACCCGATCTCCGAGCTGAGCATCGCCTCCTCGTCCACGTTGCCGGTGATGTGGACCGGAATGTCGACCGACCCGAACACCTCTTTCGACTTAGTGCCGTAGTTGACGACGGGGAAGCCGTTCAGCGTCTTGGTGCCCGGTGCCTTCAAAGCGCGCTCGATAGCGACCTCAGCCTTGTCGTAGACGGACTTGCGGGTGTAGGTGTCGGTCAACACCAGGATGAGGTCGACGCCCTCGCGCTCAGCCGTCGTCATGTGCTCGACCTGTTCCGCCATCGTCGTGTGGCCGATCCCGACCTGGAAAAGCGGGATGTTCTCCCCCCGCGCCTCCCTCAGCCGTCGCGGAAAGTTCCTCGAGGAGGGTTGAGCCCTCATCGCAGCGACACACTCGTCGAGCGATGCGACCTCGCGTCCGGTCTCCCAACGCTCCAGTACGGCGGAACGGCGCTCAGCGAACTCATCGTCGCTCCAGCGCACGTTCCGGACGTCAGGCTGGAAGAAGGTCTTGGCTGCCATGATCAGTGTCTCCAGAATCCGTGCTTAGGCTTCGGCCGAAGCGCGCATGCGCTCCTGCAGGTCAAGTTGAACGTCGCTGATCGCCACGTCCGGCAGAGTGTTCGGAGGGTAGGCGCGGTTGAAGCCGAGTTCTTCGAACTGCGTCTTGACCTCCGCCCAGTCGTGCTTGCCCACGACGAGCATGCCGCCGATATAGAGAAGAATGTCGCCGATGCCGGCCTCTTGACAGCGTTCCCTGAGCCCCTCTGCGTCGAGGAGAGCGTGCCCGTACATGGAGGTCACCCAGATCGCGTCCGCGGCGGATTCCACCGCCGCGTCAACGAACTCTTCCTGGGGAATGCATACGCCGAGCCCAATCACGTTGAAGCCGGCGTCCCTCAAAGCGTGGTTGATGACCCAGTTGCCGGTCACGTGGGCATCGACCCCAATCACTCCTGTGACGATCGTGGTCGGCCTATCCGAAGTGCTCACCGCTGCATCTTCCCTTCTTTCGCGTATGTCTCATGGCGCGAGTCCGGTGCTCTTAGACGTGGCGTCGAGTCGCCGGAGCGTGAGCTTCGCGGCGAGCGGCTCGCCACTCGCGCAACCAGCCCTGTCACCTTGCCTACTGCCGAACGGCTCACGATGCCCTCCGGACGCAGGATGACGACAATGACCATCAGCGCGCCGAAGAGCATCAACCTGTACTCCTCGACGAATCGCAGAAACTCCGGCATGACGGTGAAGATCGCTGCACCCACCACAGGCCCGAGGACGACGGTGGAGCCGCCTACGAAGAGGTAGATCAGCGACTCGACGGTCCGATGGAACCCGAAATCGACTGGGCCGACAACACCAATGTTGTGTGCGTAGAGAACGCCGGAGATCCCAGCGATCATCGAACCGAGCCCGAAGGATACGACCCGCACTACTGGAACGTTGATTCCGCTGGCGGCGGCTGCCTCCTCGTCATTCTTCACTGCTCGCATCGCGAGCATCAGCGGCGACCGCTCCATCAGCGCAATCACGACGAGAACCACAATCGCGGCGACGACAGCCATCTCCGGCGTCGTGACCAGGGGCACTCCGGCGAATCCGACCGCCCCGCCGAGCGTCTCGATGTTCGTCACGACCACCACCATCGTCTCGGAGAAAGCGAGGGTCGCGATCGCTAGATAGAGCGATTTCAAGCGGAGGGTCGGCAGGGCGACCAAGGCCCCCACGAGTCCCGCGGCTACGATCCCGCAGAGCGCCGTGACGGCGAATGGCCAACCGTAGGTGGCCCCGAGGTAGCCCGACGTATAGCCGGCCAGCGCCGCCAACGAGGCGTGGGCGGCCGAGAGTTGACCGCTCGCCCAAGTGACGTATAGACCCATGCCAAGGATGGCGTTGATGGCGACGGCCGTCATGATCTCACTGCTGTATCCGGACATCAGCGCACCTCCGAGGGAGAGCCGAAGACACCACTCGGCCTAATGACGAGCGCGGCGAAGAGCACCACGAAGGCGATCGCGTCTCGATAGCTGGCACCCAACACATCGATCGTGAGGACCTCGAGCACGCCGAGCAGGATCCCGATGATCGCCGCACCAGGAATGCTGCGGGATCCAGCGACAATCAGAATCACCAAACCTTTGAGGCCCAACGCGGTGGACATGCCAACGCTGATGGCACCGACGGAAGCCCCGACCAGCACGCCGGCCACCCTG
>NZ_BAAIFY010000044.1:0-15216 GCF_054653575.1 Nocardioides pyridinolyticus
GAGGGTCCGAGAACAAGGAGACTGAGATGACCGCGGTCCAGCACCACACCCACGCCCCCGTCCTGGTTGAACAGGACCTCGTCACCCATGGACTCGCCCGCCGCGCACTCGCCGTCCTGCGCATCGGCTTCGGGCTCACCTTCCTGTGGGCATTCTTCGACAAGCTGCTGGCCCTGGGCTTCGCCACCGGCAAGAGCGCCGAGACCGGCAACGTCGACTACTTCGGGCCCGACGCGTGGGTCAACGGGGGAAGCCCCACCTTCGGCTTCCTGTCGTTCGGCGTACCCGAGGACAACCCGTTCCACGGAACGTTCACCAGCATCGCCGGTGACGGCTGGACCAACTGGCTGTTCATGGCCGGTCTCCTCGGGATCGGACTCGCGCTCACCCTCGGCATCGGCATGAGGGTCGCGGCCATCAGCGGCGCCGTGCTCTACCTGCTGATGTGGCTGGCCTCGCTGCCTCTCGAGAACAACCCCGTCATCGACGACCACATCCTCGGTGCGATCACCGTCGTGGTCCTCGCCGCCACCCTGGCCGGCGATACCTGGGGCCTGGGCCGGGCCTGGGCCAAGACCCATCTGGTGCGCCGTCTGCCGATCCTGCGGTAGTCCGCTTCTAGCAATGTCCTCCGACTGGACCAGTCGGAGGACGTTGCCATGTTGCTGGCGGACCCGACGACACCTGACCGTCTCAGGTCGGTGAGCCGACGCACGTGGGGCGAACGTGTTCGGCCCGCCCTGAGACGGGCCGAGCAACCGCTCGACTCCGGATCCGCCGGCGGCTGCGCGTCTCACTGCTCGTTGCATGCGCTGCAGGGCCCAGCAGAGGGCAACTCCTGCTACAACACAAGAACCGGTGTTGACTCGAGTCGCGAACTCCGCCACACTCCGCAGCCCTCGATTTGCGCTCTTCGCCGCGTTAAGCGGCAAGTCCGTGACAGAGCACGGCACGTTCTAGCCCGGACGACTGCCCGGATCCGGGTGCCGGCGCCCGATCGTCACATCGTCATGGCGCCGTCGACTCCCCCAGGCCGGCTCCGTGATCGCGCCGGTTGGGGCGACGAAGTGAACGGGGTAGCCATCCGGTGGCGGTGGTCCGACGGCCCTGCGGCGTGCGCACGTTGCGTCTATTGCACGCAGGCGGTGCCGGAGCAGGTGGCGAAGGCGTTGAGCCGGTTCGTCATGGTGGTGATGGTGGTCGCGGGTGGATCGTTGGCGGTGGAGGTGTCGCCCAGCAGGTTGATGTTCTCGGCTGGGTCGGTCGTGAGGTTGTAGTACTCGCGGGAGATCACGGCGCCTTGCGCGTTGTAGGTCTGCACGTACTTGGCCGACGCGGTCCGCACCATCCGCCAGGAGGGGATGTTGGGGTTGGCGGCGTCGACGTAGTACTCGCTGTACATCATGGTGCGGCGGCTCGCCTGCAGCAGGGACTCCCCATCGAGCCGGGGTGCCGAGGCCGGCAGGGTGAAGCCGGCAGCCTGGAGCATGGTGGGAAGCAGGTCCAAGTAGGAGACGGTGCGGGTCGTGTCGGTTCCCGCAGCGATGTGGCCCGGCCACCGCACCAGAAGGGGCACCCGAATCGAGGGCTCGTAGGGCACGAACTTCTCCCACCGTCCGTGCTCGCCCCACATGTAGCCGTTGTCGGAGGACAGAATGACCAGGGTGTTGTCCAGGACCCCCTTGGTCTTGAGCAGCTGCATGGTCTTGTCGAACTCGTCGTCGGCGCTCATGATCGCGCGCATCTGGCTCTGGCACATGGCCTGGCCTTGCGCCGTTGTGTGGTTCATCGTGCGAACGTAGGCGGGCTTGTCCGACCGGTCGGCCTCAGGGACCCCGGAGCAGGTGCCGACCGCCGCTGAGGCGTACGGCGTGTCCGGAACGGCCAATCGGGACACGCTGTTGTCGGGGTTGGTGATCGCCACCCAGTGCGGGGCCTGCGGGGTTTCGTAGAGCAGGAACGGCGGCAGGGCGGGACCCGGCGTCGCGAGCGCGGCATTGATGTATTCCCGACCCCGGTCGCCCAGATAGGTGGTCGAGTAGCCGGTCGACGTTCGAGCGGCCCCTTCGACCCGGACAGCTACGTCGCGGTACCCGCCCCACATGATCGTCGAGCGGTCGAAGCAGGGTGGCAGGGAGGTCTTGGGCCAGGTGGTGAGGAACTTCCCTGCGATCGAGGTCGTGTACCCCGCCGCGCGGAGGTAGCAGGCCATCGAGTGCGGCCCGTCGAACAACGGGCCGTCCGCCTGGTCCAATACGCCGTTGTTGTGGGGGTACCGACCGGTCATGAGCGACGCTCGGGACGGGCAGCACGACGGGTCGGCGACGAACATCCGGGTGTAGCGGCGGCCGTCGGCCATCCAGGCGCGGGTCTTGGGCATGAACCGCAGAGGATCGATCGCACCGGGGAACGCGTCTCGGAGGTCGTCGAGGTTGTAGAAGAAGATGTTCGGTGCACCGGCAGCGGCTCTGGTGTCGCTGGAGTTCGGAGCGGTGGCGGCAGTGTGCCGGGCGCTGCGCGGGCCGCTCACGGCGAGCGGTGCCATCGAGGCCATAGCAACGACAGGGCGACCACGCCGATCGCGAGAGCTCCGAGTGCGGCGGACCGGGAGTGGCGTGCACAATTCATGGCGGTCACCTCACTGGAAGCGGAGCTCGATGCGTTGCGTGGGTCCGGAGGTCTCGACACCGTTCAGGACGAGGAACTCAGCACGTCGGTCCTGGTTGCCGTCCAGGGCCGCCACCGCGTCCCCCACCCCCGCCGCGCGCGGCACGGGGATGGGGATGAAGGTCAAGGCGTCGTTGCGCAGGAGCACGTCGTCGGGGTTCGTCGCAGCGGGCACGTTCGAGATGAGGCCGTAGACGTCGAGGTCGCCGTCGCCCTCGGCGTCACCCAGGGCGACCGCACGGCTACCGCCACTGCTGGCGACGGTGAAGACCCGTACCGGGGCACCGAGCGTGCCAGCGCTGTTGAGTCGGTACTCGTACCGGCCCCACACCGCGGTGACCAGGTCCTGGTCGCCGTCGCGGTCGAGGTCGCCGAAGTCGGCGTCGAGGTGGGTCCCGGTCAGGCCGTTGGCCGCGCTCACATCGGTGAACCCGGTCCCTCGGTTGTTGCGGTAGAGCTTGGTGGCGGTGTCGCCACAGACCAGGAGGTCGTCCCATCCGTCGCGGTTGACGTCGGCCACCTCGGCACAGCGGGTGCCGCCGTACCCGCTGATCCCCCCACCCTTGGCCTCGCGGAGCCCGGTCCCGGCTTGGTTCACGAACAGCTTGCTCTGCTCGCTGGGCAGTCCGTTCGCGGAGTTGTCACAGGGGTCGCCGGTCACCGCCCGCGGTGAGGCGTTGCCTACGAACAGGTCCGGATAGACATCGCCGTTGGCGTTCAGGAAGGCCACGTAGTGACTGCGACCGCAGACGTCGCCGACACCCCACGCCGTGCCCACCTCACGGAACACGCCCACCGAGGTCTGGAGCCACAGCTCGTTGTCCTTGCCGGTCTTGACCAGGTTCTGCCCGCCTCGCCCGGCCGAGCAGTAGGCATCCACCAGCCCGTTGCGGTCGACGTCGGCCCAGGTGCAGTAGTGCCGATCCGGCACCATGCCGTCCGCGTTCACCCGGGGCCACGCGGCCGACGCCACCCGGGTGTAGGTCCCGGAACCGTCGTTGCGGAACAGGCGACCACCCTGGTCGTGGTAGCCGATCCACACGTCCTGGTCGCCGTCTCCGTCATAGTCGACCGGTGTCGCTTCCCAGGTCTCCAGCGAGGAGGCCAGGCCGGAAGCCGCAACGGTGTCCGTGGCCACCCACGCCGCCGCGGTTGCCGGCGACAGTGGGAACCCCGACAGCAACGCGCAAGCGGCGGTGCACGCCACCAATCGCCGTCGCCGGTTGGCGGTGCGGCGCGGTGGCGGGTGGGCCGTCCGGTACCTGACGGCCAAGGGGTTCGATCGGTGTCGAGACCACATAGGGTGCTTTCCCAAGGAGTGGATCTTCCGGTGGCGACTACCGTCTTCAGCGTTCACAGGACCGCGGTCGTGGTGCGCAACGCCGTGCATGTCCTCGGTCGATCGCCGAGGATGTAGGTGAAGTCCTGGACGGTCAGCTGCAGCGTCTGCGCGGCATCGGCGCCTCCGAGATCCTGGGCTTGCCGTGCCTCCCATGAGAACGTACGTAGGCGCGACGCGTCCATCATCAAAGTAGATGGTTCGCGCACGCCCGGGCGCCATCGACGAGTCCGGTCGATGCCTCAGAATTGACCTGTGACTATGACTTGCTCCCGACGCACGCCCCTGCGCCCCTAGTGTCCGTTCAGGACGGTCACCTGCACACGCTGGCGTTCGTCGCCGGCGCCCGTGGTGACCAGATCCGTTGCCTCGGGGTGACCGAGTTCCGCCAGCCCAGCAGCGTCGAGGACGCCGACGCGCTGCACGGCCTCGACGCCATCTCCATCGTCGAGGCCGTGTTCTCAGGTACGCCCACGAGCAGGCCTGACCTAGGCTGGACTCGTCAGTCCGAGAGTGACTGCCGGACGAGGGAGCCGTACCCGGAACGCGACAAGACGGCCATGAGGAGTCAGTCATGGCATGGGTAGTCCTGGTTGTCGCGGGAGCTCTGGAAGCCGTGTGGGCTGTGGCCCTCGGCAGGTCGGAAGGATTCACCCGGCTCGCCCCGACGGCGCTGTTCCTCGCGGCCATGACCGCGAGCATGGCGGGGCTGGCCTACGCGATGCGGACCTTGCCCGTCGGCACCTCGTACGCGATCTGGGTCGGCATCGGCGCAGCGCTCACCGTCGCGTTCAGCATGGCGATAGGGGAAGAGACGGTCAGTATCACCAAGATTGCTCTCCTGGTCGGACTCGTCGGGTGCGTCGTCGGCCTGAAGATCGCGCACTAGGGAGGCTCCGGTGGCGTCCGACCGCCTCGACTTCACCCAGTCGTCGTCGCTGACCTCTCCCCCGCAGACACCGACGAGACCCTCGAGCAGCTGACCCAGGCCTTCATCGACTCGCACCAGGCTCCTGGGGCCTCGAGGCTGTGGGTGCGTCGGTGTCGTGCCGTTCCTGGAGGACGCCGGCAGCCCAGACGTTGACGAGCGCTCACCACGAGCTTCAGGTGCGCTCGAGGACGAGGTCGCCTCCGAGGAAGACGTAGTCCACAGCGATCTCCCCCAGGTCGTCGGGGTCGGTCGTGAGTGGATTGCGGTCGATCGCGATCAGGTCCGCGAACTTGCCCGGCTCCAAGGTGCCGCGGCTGGCCTCCTCGCCCAACGCGTATGCGCCGCCGAGGGTGTGCATCCGCAGCGCCTCGATCACCGTCGTGGCCTGATCCGGGTTCAGTCGCTCCCCGTGGAACGTCCTGCGGCCGACACAGCTCGCGATGGAGACGAACGGGTTGGTCTGGCCGACCTCCGACCCCACCCACACGTCCGAGCTGCCCGACACGGGCCAGCCGTCGTCGATCATGCGTCGCAGGGGGAACTGCAGGTCGCGTGCGTACTCGCCGACGTAGTCGGGCAGGAACTCGGCGAAGTTCTGGATGAAGACCGGTTGCGGCACAGGGACGATGCTGGCCCGTCGCCACGCGTCGTCGAGCCGCTCGTAATCGGGAACGAAGTTGCCGGCGTGTTCGATGCGGATGCGCGGCTCGCCCTCGACCGCCGCCTTGGCGAGTGCGTCACAGACGTGCAGCTGCGCGTGGTCGCCGTTCGCGTGAATGGCGAGCTGCAGACCTACCTCATGCGTGCGACGAGCCATCTCGACGAGCTCGTCGGTCGAGACGGCGATCTCACCGCAGTTGTGCCCGTCACCGGTCACGTAGGGACGGGACAGGGCTGCGCGCGCTGCGGAGTACCCGCCGTCCGCGAACGCCTTGACGCCTTGGATCTTGAGCCGGTCCGGCGGCGACTTCAGAGCAGCCCACGAGCCGTGGTCGCAGGCCTCGTCGATGCTCACCGTCCCGGGTGTCCACAGGTAGATGTGCATGCGGGCGTGGAGGCGGCCGGCCGCGATCGCGTCGTCGTAGACGCGGAGACCACGGTCGATGCTCTCGGAGATCTCCCCGATGGTGGTGACACCTCGGCTGGTGAACAGCTCGCGGATCCCGGACTCGAGAGCGGCTCGCGCCTCCGAAGGGCTCGGTTGCGGCAGGGGAAGCAGCTTGTCCATCTCGGTGATGACGCCGGTGGGCCGGCCGGCATCGTCGCGCTCGACCGACGGCTTGCCGGTCACGCTGTACTCGACGGATTGGTAGTTCTCGTCGACTCCGGCGAGTTCGAGTGCTCGGCTGTTCAAGATGCTGAGGTGTCCGCCGGCACGGACGATGATGGCCACCTCGGTGCTGACGCTGTCGAGCTCTTCACGGGTCGGGAAGCGCCGGTCGGCCAGCTTCTGGTCGAAGAAGAGGTTGGCCTGCGCCACCAGCCAGCCCTCTCGCGCCTCATCGAGGTGCTCACGGAGCGTGACGAGCAACGACGCGATGTCAGGGCACCGGGGGACGCGCACGTCGATCATCTGGTAGCTCGCCATGGACGCGACCTCGGCGTGAGCGTGAGGATCGACGAAGCCCGGCATGATGGTGCGCGGCCCCATGTCGATCACGTGGTCGCACTGGTCAGCAACCCGCGCGACCACGTCGCCACGGACCACTCGTGCGATGCGTGCGTCGCGCACGACGACCCCGCCGGGGCCGTCGATCTCGTCGTCGCCCAGCGTCAGCAGGTGCTGGGAGTGAATCAGGGTTGACGTCGACACGGCTCAGGCGTCTCGGGAGACGTTGAGCACGGTCACGCCTGCGCCGGCGAAGTTGGCGAGGTCCTCCACAGACCGTTGGCCCGCCTCCGAGGCGAGCGAGTCGGCGGCCCGTTGGGCCGAGTCGTAGGTGAGACGAGCGACCACGTAGAAGGCGGCGTCTTCCTCGCTCGGCTTTCCCCAGGCGAACTCTCGAAGGTCGGGCAAGGCATCGACGAGCGGAGCGTGGACGCCGCGGTAGTGCGCGTCGAACTCCTCGGGGGACTCGGGGTGGTTGTAGAGCACGATGACGTCATGCACGGGCTTGCCTTTCAGGTAAGCGAGAGAATGGACGGAGAGTCGGCGGCGCCATGACGTGACCGTGGCGTCGCCTCAGGTCAGTCATCCGCTCCGATGGTGACGGGCGATTGCCCCTCGTTCGGGTCGGTTGCCGCGGACGTGATGGTGGTGGAGCCGAGTGCGGGATCCTCTGCGTCATGAGCACCTCGGCCGTATCCGCCCAAGCCCCGCGGGGCCAGGAAGAGGGCCACGCCGACGACGTAGACGATGCCGGCGACGATCGCGGCCGGGAACGACGCAGTCACGTATTGGAACGGGGCCCGGTATACGTAGGTCACCGGGTCGAGGAGGTAGATGTAGGTGGCAATGCCGGCTGCGAAGCTGACGAACCCGACCGGGTTGAAGCCTCCGAGGTAGTAGTACCTCCCGGCCTTGTTCGGCAGGTAGAGGGACCGAACGTCGTACCGCTGCCCTCGGAGGAAGAACCAGTCTGCGATCTGGATTCCGCAGATCGGCGCGAAGGCGACGCCGAGGAAGGCCAGGAACACGGAGAAGAACGAGTCGGCGGAGCGTGCGAAGAGCGCAACGATGATCATGGCGGGGATGGAGACGATGAAGATGGTGGTCTTCCATCCGAGCTTCTCGGCCTTGGGCAACTGCCTCACCGCGAGGCTGGCCGCGTAGATGCCCATCATCGCGGTGCCGATGTTCGCGACCAGGAGGAACACCATCAGCGTCACGCCGATGACGACGCCGCCCTGGTCGACGAGGAAGTGGGTGGGGTCGCCGAACGAGTCGGGCACCGCGACACCGGTGTAGAGGCCGGTCAGTGAGCCGAGGCCAACGCCGAGCCCGAACCCGATGACGACGGGCCACAGCGATGACCGAGCGCTGGGGCTCGTCCGGACGATCGTGCCGATATAGGCCCACCAGGAGAGGTTGGAGGCGATCAGGACCTCGATGGCGCTCGCCCAGTTCCCGGACGTTTCACTGTAGGGGGCCACGGCGGCGGCCGACAGGACTCCGTCGATGCCGGTTCGCTGCACGAGGAGGACGAGGATGACGAGGCTCATCACGGCCACCATGATCGCCACGATGGGCCCCCTGCTGCGGACGTACTCGGGCCCCTTCCGGATCAGGTCGAGCACCAGGAAGATCGCGAGCACCCCGACGATGGCGACGCACAGGTTGTAGTGCGAGCGGTCCATCAGCCCATAGGAGATGAGCAGTTCCGCGATGGCTCGTCCCTTGAAGATGAACAGGATGGTGCTCCAGCCCATCGCCGAGCAGTAGACCAGGATCAGCGACACGTACGAGCCGCGGGTGCCGAGTTGCGCACGGCTGGCCACGACGGAGTCGATGCCGTACTTCGAGCACATGGGCACGGTCGCGAGGGTGACGATCAGGATGCCCAGCAGCGCGCCGGCCAGGATGGCCCAGGTCCCGGGAGCGGCGCTCAGGTAGTAGGCGACAAAGCCGCCGATGGTGAAGCACCAGGTGGCCATGGCGGCCGAGAATGCGGCCAAAAAGATCGCCACCTTGCCGAAGCCGCGTTCGGTGCGGAGCAGCGGCCAGCCGTTCGACTCGGCGAGGTCGGTGTTGAAGCTCATCGCGTCACCCCGACAACGATCATGATCGCCGGGATGAGGATCGTGGCGAAGGCAAACCAGGCGTAGTCGGCCTTCGTCAGCGGGACACCTTGGGCTTCCGCGTCGAGGATGGCCTGGCACCTGCTTTCCAGGTCGAGTGGGAGGTTGTGGGACATGATGGGACTCTCCGGGGGTGAGGGCTGCTACCTGGCAGCCGACGGGTTGACGAAGGGGATGACCTCGTGGCCGATGAGCTCCAGGGAGCGCTTGATGTTGTCGTGTCCGAGTCCGTCGATGCGTAGAAGTACCTCGTCGACGCCCATCGCCTCGAGGCGCTTGATGCGGTCGATGAAGTCCTGCGGGGTCCCGATCATCACCGACGGCGTGTACTCACACAGCCAGTCGAGGTCGTCCTGGTGCTCGATGAGCTTCTCGAGCGTGTCCAGGTAGGTGTACCCGGGCTTCTTCGACAGCGGAACGTAGAGGTCGAGGATGAACTTGAAGTAGGCCATGGCGACGTCGTGCGCGACACGTCGTGCCTCGTCCCGGTCCTCGGCACAGTAGGCAGTCGCGACGTACACGCCGCGGTAGTCGTTGGGTGCGGCGACCTTCGAGAGGTCTGCTGAGTCGAACGCTGTGCGGTAGGCGTCGAGACAGTCCTGGAGGTAGTCGAAGCCGAAGTAGTTGTCGAACGTGATCGACCCGATGCCGCGTGCGCCGGCGTTCCCGTGACTCTCGACGCTCGACGCCGCGACAGAGACGGCCGGGTGCGGCTTGGTATATGGCTTGGGCACGACCTCGACCGGCGGGATCTTCCACACCGGGCCGTCGTGCTCGAGCTTCTCGTCGACCATGGCCTTCATGAGGACGTCCATCCCGTCCTCCCACTGGTGTCGCGTCTCGGAGGGGTCAACGCCGAAGGCGTTCAGCGTGGTCAGGTTGTTCGACCGGGCGGTGCAGACCTCGGCCCGCCCCCGAGAGACGATGTCCAGGGTGGCGAGTCGCTCGGCCACCAGGATCGGGTGATTCCACTTGAGCATCACCGACGCCATGGTGCGCAGCTTGATGCTGTTGGTGCGCATCGCAATGGCGGAGTACAGGACTTCGGGGGCCGCGACCGAGAAGCTCGGCGGCGTGAAGTGCTGCTCGGAGGTTCCCCAGGTCGAGAAGCCGAGCTGGTCAGCCAGCGCCACCTCCTCGATGAGCTGGTGGTACCGGTCGGCGACGGTCGTTCCGGTCAAGTCACCCTCTTGGAGCAGACCTACGCGCATGGTTCGTGCCTTTCGTTGTCGAGATGTTCCTGGGCAGTGCCAGGTCAGGTGCTGTTCGGGAAGCGCTGTAGCCAGCGGAGACTGTCAGTGCGATCACGTACGCTCCCGGTCATGACGCAGCGCGCCGGCTCGCGGGACCAAGACGACCTCGACAGTTCTGGCGTGCTGCTCGGAGCGAGTGACGCGACGGAGATCGACGATCTGGACATGACGCTGATCGACGAGCTGCAGCGAGACGGACGGGTGCCGTTCGCGGAGGTGGCGCGTCGGGTCGGCGTGACCGAGAAGACGGTTCGTCGTCGGGTGTCGCGCCTGGTCGAGCAGCGGTTCATCACCATCGCCGCGGTGACCGACCCTGCGACTCTCGGGTTCGGGTGCATGGCGCTCGCCCTCATCACGACCGACGGGTCGCGTCCGCCCACCGAGCTGGCTGCCGAACTCGCCAAGCTGCCAGAGGTCGACTACGTCACGGTGACGACGGGGCCGTTCTCGGTTCAGGTGGAACTGATGAGCACGACCCCGGCCGCTCTCCACACGGTCGTGTCCGAGAGCATCCGGCCGGTCGACGGGGTGGCATCCATCGAGGTGCTCCCGTACCTGCGGTTGCATTACCAGCAGGCGCGCCTGTCCCATGTCCAGGACCCCACAGCCGGCGTGCGACCGCGACCGCTGGATGACACGGACCGAGCGATCATCTCTTACCTGGCCAAGGACGGTCGTGCTCCGCTTCGTGACCTCGCACCCGCGCTGCAGGTCTCCGAGGCGAAGATCCGGTTCCGTTACAACAAGCTGGTGGAGTCGGGGGCAGTCCGGGTCATGTGCATCGTGAACCCGCTGCGGCTGGGCCACCACTTCACAAGCTGGGTGGCCATCCGGGTGGGCGAGCACGGCCGTGCCCAAGATGTCGCCGAAGCGCTCACACACCTCTCGTCCGTTTCTTACGTGGCCATCACCTCGGGCCGCTGCGACGTTCTCGCGGAGGTTGTCGCCGACTCGGGCGAGGGCCTGCTCGCCATCCTCGACGGCGAGATCCGCACTCTGGACGGAGTCGTCGGCGTCGAGTCGTGGCTCTACGTCGCCCTGCACTACAAGGCGATCAGGCCACGGCCGGTCGAGGACGACGGCAGTCACGCGAGCGACATCCAGATCGTCTGAGTGTCGGTGTACTTCGACAGGCCCTCGTAGCCGCAGTCCTTGCCGATGCCGGAGTTCTTGAAGCCGCCGAAGGGCGCGGCCGCGTGGTAGTCGGCGTAGGTGTTGACCCAGACCAGCCCGGACTGCAGCTGCTGGGCGACCGCGTGTGCCTTACGCACGTCGTTGGTCCACACACCGGCGGTCAGACCGAACTGCGACCGGTCCAGCCGAGTCAGCAGCTCCTCGGTCGAGTCGAAAACCTGCACGTTGAGCACGGGACCGAAGATCTCGTCGGTGATCACCTGGTCGGTGTCGGCCGACCCGACGATCGCGGTGGGCTCGAGGAAGTAGCCCGGACCGTCGACGCGTGAACCGCCGAATGCGACGGCTGAGCCCGACACGGAGTTGAGGTAGGACTCGACCTTGTCGCGGTGCTGGGAGGATGCGAGCGGGCCCATGGTGGTGTCCCGATCGAGTCCGGCGCCAAGAACGAGGGTCTTGGCGTAGGTCTGGATGATCTCCATGACCTCATCGAGGGCCCCGCGCTCCACCATGAGACGCGACCCGCTGAAGCAGACCTGGCCCGAGTAGAAGTAGGCCGTCACCGCGGCGGCCGTGGCGGCCTTGGCCAGGTCCGCGTCCGCGAAGATGATGTTGGGGTTCTTGCCGCCGAGCTCAAGGGAGATGTGCTTGAGGCTCTGGCCGGCGGCAGCCCCCAGCACCCGTCCGGTGCGCTCGGACCCGGTGAACGAGATCTTGGCGACGTCGCGGTGAGAGACAAGCGCGTGACCGGTCTTCTGCCCGGTGCCGGTCACGACATTGACGGTCCCGTCCGGGAGGCCGGCTTCGGAGGCGAGCTCGGCAAGGCGAAGCGAGGAGAGCGACGTGAGCTCTGACGGCTTGAGGACCACGGCGTTCCCGGCCGCGAGTGCCGGCGCCATCTTGATCGCGGCCTGGCAAAGGGGGAAGTTCCACGGCGTGATCGCCGCTACCACGCCCAGCGGCACCCGACGCGTGTAGACGTGCGATTGCGGGGTGTCGACCGGGATCACGTCTCCGGTGAGCTTGGTCGGCCATCCGGCGTAGTACCTGAACTGCTCCACCGCGAGCGGCAGGTCGACCGCTTCGACATACGAGACCGGCTTGCCGCCCTCGAGGGCGTCGTAGGCGGCAAGCTCGGCGGCGTGCGCCTCGATGAGGTCGGCGAACCGATGCAGCGCTACTTCCCGGCGTCCGGCCGTCATGTGACCCCACTCCCCGCGGAAGGCGTTCCCGGCGGCTGCGACGGCGGCGTCGACGTCCTCCTGCCCAGACTCTGACACTTGGGTGATCACTTGGCCCGTCGAGGGGTCGAGCGTGTCGATCAGGTCGCCCTGAGGGGCACGCGAGTTCCCCCCGATGAATGCGCCGCGCGGAGCCGTTACGAAGTCGCGGACGGTCTCGAGGATCTGCAGATTCACGCCATCGGCGGTCGTCGTCATCGTGGGTCTCCTTGGGACTGCAGCTGACGTGACGTCGGTCACTAGATTGTCGCGGTGGACTGTATGCGCAACTAGTTGGGTATGCAAGACCCTAATTCGCAACTTGTCTTCACATTGAGACTGGATAGCGTAGACTGGACCTTCGCACCACAAGTTTGGAACTGGTTCCACGTCTTCGACATCGCAGGCGCCCCGGTCGGACGACCTCGGCCAGCAGCGGCGCAGCGCACACCATTGCCACCTTCTACTTCCGGCTCCGACGCTCAACGAAGCGGCTCTCAACCCACGATTCGAGTAGGAAAGCCCATGATCATGACCGCCCCCGAAGAAGGAGCGAGCGCGTCGTACCGCTCCGCTGCCGCGAAGTTGGTGCACTACGCGCTCGTCGATGTCTGGAACAGCGGAGAAGTCGACACCCTCGACTCCGTCCTCGCGCCGAACTACGTGCGGCACGGCCGTTCTGACGACACGGACGCGAAGCACATCAAGCAGACGATCCGCGAGGCCCGCAGGGCCTTCCCTGACCTGCGTACCGTCGCCGAGCACCAGCTCGTCGACGGCGACATGGTGGCGACGCACTGGCGCTGCACCGGGACCCACGAGGGACCGTTCTACGACCTACCTGTGACCCACAAGAAGGTCGACATCGAAGGCATGACGTTCTCGCGCGTGCTCGACGGTGAAATCGTCGAGGAGTGGGAGTCCTGGTCCAAGTCGGACCTGTTCTCCAGCCTCGGCGTCGCGAACCTCTGGGAGGCGTGATGGCCGAGACCCTGGACATCCACCAGCTGACCGAGCCGACCCTCGAGGACATCAAGGGGTTCCACCGGAAGTTCGTCACCGGCGTGACCATCGTGACCACGAAGGACGGGGACCAGCCGTGCGGCCTCGCGCTCAACGCCTTCAGCAGCGTCACGGTCGACCCGGCCATGATCCTGGTGTGCGTCGCGAAGTCTTCCACCACGCACGACGTGCTGTTCTCCGCGAGCTACTTCGCCGTCAACCTCCTCAGCCGCGACCAGCTCGACGTCGCGCAGCGGTTCGCAACCAAGTCCGCGGACAAGTTCGCTGGCCTCGATTGGTACGACGGCCCCAGTGGCAGCCCCATCATCTCGGACAGCTGCGGGTATCTCGAGGCGGAGATCAGCATGCGGGTGCGCACCTCGACGCACACGGTCTTCTTCGGACGAGTCGTGAGCGCACAGAGCGCCGAGGTCGACCCCCTGATCTACCTCGGCTCAGGCTTCTTTGACGGCTCGCACCTGGAGCCGCTGACCCGCTGAGCTCCGAGCCCACGCAGATGTCTGCAAGCGACGCATCGACCTGGGACCGAGTCGACTGACCACTCGACGGCGCTCAGGGGTCTGCTGCACGAACGGGTGAAGATGTCACCTATTCGTGCAGCAGACCCGCTCGATCGCCATCAACGTGCTCGGGTGACGTCGAGACGCTGCGAGCTTTATACAAGCGTGTCGATCAGGCGTAGGGCGCCGTACTGAGATAGCGAAGACCCGAATCGACGGCGAGGGTCACGACGTGGGCACCGGGGGGCAGTGTCTCGGCGACGCGCAGCGCAGCGATGACATTGGCCCCGGTCGACGTTCCGGCGAAGATTCCCTCCTCGGCCGCGAGCCAGCGGGCCATCTGCTGGGCGTCGTCGCTGCGAACCTGCTCGATCGAGTCCACCAGTTCCGGCTGCCACAGTGGCGGGAGGAAACCGATGCCGATCCCTTCGATGCGGTGCGCGCCGGTGGGAGCGCCCGACAGCACGGCGGATTCAGCGGGCTCCACCGCCACCACCCGGACCGGCGTCGCGGTCTCGCCGAACCCGCGCGGCGCGCCATGGATTGAGTGGGCGGTGCCCACGGAGTGCACAAACGCGTCGACGCGGCCGCTGGTCTGTCTCCAAATTTCTTCGCCGAGGGGAAGGTAGCCGCGCACGCCATCGTGGTTGTTCAGTTGGTCTGACCACCAGTGCCCGGGGCGTTCGCTGATCTCCGCGGCGGTGGCAATCATCCGCCTGATGAGTTCCTCGGTGATGCGGCCGCCGTCGCTGGGTTCGTCGGTGATCTCCGCGCCGAGCGCGAGCATGGTCTTGCGCTTCTCCGTACTGAACGCATCAGAGAACACCGCGTGCAGTCGGAACCCCAGCGCTGCGCAGGCCAGGGCGAGGGAAATACCTGTAGTCCCGGCGGTGTACTCGACGACGGTGCCGCCAGGTTTCAGCCGACCGTCCGCCACGGCCGCCCGGATCACCTCGACCGCCATCCGGTCCTTCATCGACCCGGTCGGGTTGGCTGGCTCCCACTTCACGAAGACGCGCGCCCCCGAGTTCGGCACTAGACGTCGGAGCTCCACCATCGGCGTCCCGCCGACAGCAGCCAACACACCCGCGGCCCGCTCGTCCGGGAACATTGCCATGGCACCAGTCAACACCCTCGGCGGCCGGCTCAGCCACCTCCGCCATTGCAACGGGGCCTGACCCCGGTTCTTGGACACGCTGAATCCAGCATCTGCTGGGGAAGCGAGATGATCCAGGAACCATGGCCAGGAAGGACTACTCCGAGGAGTTCCGTCGTCAGGCCGTCGACTTGTACGAGTCCACCCCGGGCGCCACGGTCTGCGGCATCGCCGAGGACCTCGGCATCGTGCGCGGCACCCTGCGGCACTGGCTCGAGGTCTACGGGACCGGCAGGAAGACCGCCGCTGACGGGG
>NZ_BAAIFY010000045.1:0-13155 GCF_054653575.1 Nocardioides pyridinolyticus
TCCGCTGTAGGTGAACTTTTGACTCAGGACACTAGCCTGTCAGGTCAGCCGGTCAGGTCAGCCGCTCAGGTCAGACCGAGACGGTCGTCGCCGTCACCGGCGCGCCCTGGTCGCGAGCGGTCTCCAGGACCGAGCGCCAGGAGGCGTTCGGGCGGCGGCGCAGCAGCGCGCGGCGCTCCCGCTCCGTCATGCCGCCCCAGACGCCCCACTCGATCTGGTTGTCGAGCGCCTCCGCGAGGCACTCGGTGCGCACGGGACAGCCCGCGCACAGCTGCTTGGCCTTGTTCTGTTCCGCGCCACGCACGAACAGCTGGTCAGGGTGCGATTCGCGGCATGCAGCCGCAGGCGCCCAATCCTCAACCCACATGTGATGTCCCCACATCAAGTCCGAGATAGGCGGCGTCCCCATGACGCCTACCCGGGATGAATCCCCTCGGTAAAGAAGTTAAGGAATCATTCAGCCTCTGGGCAGACACATCCGACCCAATCCGTATAGTCCGAATTGACTAGTTACTTCTGACTACGAATAGGTCGGGGTGTCGCCGCTCCCGTACGCTGGGGAGCATGTCCGAGCCCCGCAGCGACCGCCCGTCCGCCGGCCGCGTGGCGTCCCATCTCGGGGTCATGCTGGTCGTCGCCGCCGTGATGGGCGTCGTCGTCGCCGGCCTCGCCATCCCGTTCGTCGGCGTGCTCGGCGTGGGCGCCCGCCAGGTCTCCGCCGCGATGGACAACCTCCCCGCGGAGCTCGAGACCGACCCGCTGCCGCAGAAGACCACGCTGCTCGACGCCGAGGGCAACACGATCGCGACGCTGTACGACGAGAACCGCGTCAACGTCTCGCTCTCCCAGGTCTCGCGAACCATGGTCAAGGCGATCGTCGCGATCGAGGACTACCGCTTCTACGAGCACGGCGCGCTCGATCTCAAGGGCACGCTGCGCGCGTTCATCACCAACCAGGCCAACTCCGGCGTGGTCCAGGGTGGCTCGTCGATCACGCAGCAGATGGTGAAGATGACCCTCCAATCGCAGGCCCGCACCAAGGAGGAGCGCGCCGAGGCGAGCGAGGACACCTACGCCCGCAAGCTCAAGGAGCTGCGCTACGCGATCGCGTTCGAGCAGCACCACACCAAGGACTGGATCCTCGAGCGGTACCTCAACATCGCCTACTTCGGCGACGGCACGTACGGCGTGCAGTCGGCCGCGCGCCACTACTTCAACAAGAACGCCAAGCAGCTGAACCTGCGCGAGTCGGCGATGCTGGCCGGCCTGGTGCAGAACCCCACGAACTTCGACCCGACCAACTCGCCCGACAAGGCCCGGGAGCGCCGCAACGTCGTGCTCGACCGGATGGCCCAGCTCAACGTCATCTCGCGCGAGAAGGCGGAGAAGACCAGGGAGATGAAGCTCGGCCTGCGCATCGTGCCGGCCAAGAACGGCTGCCTCTACTCCAGCGCCCCGTTCTTCTGCGACTACGCCATCAACTGGCTGCTCACCGACCCCGAGCTCGGCGAGACGGTCCAGGAGCGCAGGCAGCTGCTCAAGTCCGGCGGGCTGACCATCCGCACCACGCTCAACGCGGACTACCAGGAGGCCGCGGACAACGCGGTCCGGAGCAGCGTGGACAAGCAGGACCAGGCCGTGGGCGCGCTCGCCATGGTCGAGCCAGGCACCGGCCAGGTCCGCGCGCTGGCGCAGTCCCGCCCGATGGGCCGCAGCGAGGCCGCCGGCGAGACCTACCTCAACTACACCGTCCCGACCCGCTACGGCGACTCCGCCGGCTTCCAGGCCGGGTCGACGTTCAAGGCCTTCGTGCTCGCGGCCGCGATCGAGAAGGGCTTCCCGCTCACGACCACGTTCAACGCGCCGCAGTCGATGAGCATCGACCAGTCGGAGTTCGAGAACTGCCCGGACGCGGGCAACTTCGTCGGCACGTGGGACGTCGCCAGCTCGACGACGTCGGGATCGATGGACATGTACCGCGGCACCCAGGAGTCGGTGAACACCTACTACGCACTCCTCGAGAAGGCCACCGGCGTCTGCGAGCCCTACAAGATCGCCAAGCGGATGGGCGTCGACCTCACCGACCCCACCGGCGACGAGAACGGCTTCGGCGCCGAGCGGGTGCCGACCTTCACCCTCGGCATCGCCAACGCCAGCCCGCTGGAGATGGCCGAGGCGTACGCGACGTTCGCCGCCCGCGGCCTGCACTGCAGCTCCTTCCCGGTCACCGCGATCGACGACGCGAACGGCAGCCAGCTCAAGCGGTACGGCTCTCAGTGCAGCCAGGTGCTCAAGCAGAACACCGCCGACGCGGTCAACGACGTCCTCCGCGGCGTCCAGGAGCCCGGCGGCTTCGGCTACGACAACGGTGGCACCGGCCTTCCCGTCGACTCGGCCGGCAAGACGGGCACCACCCAGGACGGCAAGTCCGTCTGGTACGTCGGCTACACGACCGACCTCGCGACGGCCGCGATGATCGCCGGTGCGAGCAAGGACGGGCAGCGGCCGATCCCGCTGGCCGGCCAGACCATCGGCGGCACCTACATCTACGCGGTCTCCGGCTCGGGCTTCGCCGGGCCGATGTGGGCCGCGGCGATGCAGGCGATCCAGGGGACCTTCTCCGGCGGCCAGTTCGTGGCGCCGACGTCGATCGCCGCCAGCGGCGCGTCGACGCTGGTCCCGAGCACGTCGGGCATGTCGGTCGAGCAGGCCATCGAGACGCTGGAGGGCGCGGGCTTCCTCGCCATCGACGGTGGTACCGCCGCCTCCGGCAACACCGCCGGCACGGTCGCCTACACCTCGCCGTCGGGCGGCTCGTACGCCCCGGCCGGCTCGGTCATCACCGTCTACGAGTCCACCGGCGTCGCCCCGCCGCCCCCGCCGAGCAACAACGGTGGTGGCGGCAACGGTGGCGGCAACGGCCCGCGCGGCGGGAACGGCGGCGGGCCGGGTGGGAACGGGCCCGGCGGCGGACGCTGAGCCTCACCCGAGCTGGCGGCGTACCTCCGCGGCGACGGCTCCCCCGTCGGCCCGCCCCTTGACCTGGGGCTGGACGACGCCCATGACCTTGCCCATCGCCTTCATGCCCTCGCCGGCCGCACCGGTCTGCTCGACGGCGGCGGTGACGATGGCGGCGATCTCCTCCTCGCTCAGCTGCGTGGGGAGGTAGTCGGCGAGGATCGCGGCCTCCGCGGTCTCCTTCTCGGCCATCTCGGTGCGCCCGCCCTCGGCGAACGCGGTCGCGGCCTCGCGGCGCTTCTTGGCCTCCGAGGACAGCACGGTGATCACGTCGTCGTCGCTGAGCTCCTTGGCCTCCTTGCCGGCGACCTCGGCGTTGGTGATCGCGGTGAGCACCATGCGCAGCGTCGAGGAGCGGACCTCGTCGCGCGCCTTGATGGCGGTCGTGAGGTCGGCGCGCAGCTTGTCCTTGAGAACACTCATGCGCGTACTCGCTTCGCTCCGTGCGCGCATGAGGCACAGGTCGCGCTGCGCTGAATGACTCGCTCGCTTCGCTCGCTCATGTTGGCCATTGTGGCAGCCTTGCGGGCGTGAGCCTCCCCGCCGTCGCCCGTGGCCTCCTCGTTCGCGGAGCCCTCGGAGCCCTCGCCGCCGGCGCGGGGCTCACGGCCTACGCGATGGCGGAGGCGCGGGCCTACACGCTGCGCCGGGTCACGGTGCCGGTGCTGCCGCCGGGCAGCCTCCACGTGCGGGTCCTGCACCTGAGCGACATCCACCTGACACCCGGGCAGCACCGCAAGCAGGCGTGGCTCCGCGAGCTGGCCGGCCTGCAGCCCGACCTCGTGGTCAACACCGGTGACAACCTGTCGCACCGCGACTCGGTGCCGGTGCTCCTCGACTGCCTCGGCGGCCTGCTCGACGTGCCGGGTGCGTTCGTCTTCGGCTCCAACGACTACTTCTCGCCGACGCTGCGGAACCCGGTGAAGTACCTGCTGCCCGACGACGGCAAGCGGCACACCGACGTCCCCCCGCTGCCCTGGCGCGAGCTCCGCACCGAGTTCGAGACGCGCTTCGGCTGGACCGACCTGACGAACCGGCGCGCGGCGCTGAAGGTGCGCGACCTGCGGATCGCCTTCGCGGGTGTCGACGATCCGCACCTGGGCTACGACCGCCTCGACGAGGTGGCGGGACCGGCCGACCCGGACGCCGACCTGCGGCTCGGGGTCGCGCATGCGCCGTACCTGCGGGTGCTCGACCAGTTCGCGGCCGACGGGTACGACGCCGTGCTGGCCGGCCACACCCACGGCGGCCAGGTGTGCCTGCCGGGCGCCGGTGCCCTCACCACCAACTGCGACCTGGAGCCCGCCCGCGCGAAGGGCCTGCACCGCCACCCGCCGAGCTCGCGGCCCGGCGACCCGGGCTCGTCGTGGCTGCATGTGTCGGCCGGGATCGGCACCAGTCCGTACGCCCGGATCCGGGTCGCGTGCCGTCCCGAGGCGACCCTGCTGACGCTGGTGGCGACCGAACGATGAACCGATTTCAGGACGCCTGAGGTGCTCGGGTATGGTTTCTCACGGCTCGCTCCGGTGAGCTGATCGGGCTGTGGCGCAGCTTGGTAGCGCGCCTCGTTCGGGACGAGGAGGCCGCAGGTTCAAATCCTGTCAGCCCGACGCCTCTCCAGGGCCCGGATCCGCGTGCGGATCCGGGCCCTGCGCCGTTCCCGGAGCCACTCGAGTGGCACACTGCCTCCATGGCGGAGCCCGAGAAGGACCAGCCGTCGCTCGAGCTCCCGAAGCTCAGCCTGCGACGGCGCAAGCAGCGTCCCGCGCCCGAACCCACCCCCATGCCGGAGCCGGTCGTCGAGGAGACGCGTCCGATCGTCGTCGAGGAGCCGGAGCCGGAGACCGAGCCGGCTCCTGAGCCGAAGCCCGCGCGCAGGGTGATCCGGGTCCGCCCGGAGCGCGGCCCCGGCGGCATGCCCGCCGCGGTCGTCACCGGCCTCGTCGTCGGCCTCGGCCTCTGCGGGCTGACCTGGGCCGCCCTGCGCTCCTGCGAGGGCCTGCGGGGCACCTCGTCGTGCGGCGACGCCGGCTACCCGCTGCTCGGGCTGATGCTGGCGGTGATGGTCGTGGTCGGGTGGCTGCTGCTGCGGCTGCTCCGCGTCCCCGACCCGGCGACGACCAGCTTCCTCGCGGTCGGCCTGGCCATGGTGGCGGCGCTGCTCGTCCTCGTCGACCACCTCATGGACCGCTCGATGGTCCTGGTGATCCCGCTGCTGTGCGCGGCGACGTACGCCGTCGCCCACTGGGTGACGCGGACGTTCGTCGAGGTGCCCCGCGACTAGGTGGGCCGGGGCGGCGACTAGCGGACCAGCAGCTCCGCGATCTGCACGGTGTTGAGCGCCGCGCCCTTGCGCAGGTTGTCGTTCGACACGAACAGCGCGAGGCCGTGCTCGCCGTCCTGGCGGATCCGGCCCACGTAGGACGGGTCCTTGCCGGCCGCCTGCAGCGGGTTCGGGATGTCGGTCAGCTCCACGCCCGGAGCGTCGCCGAGCAGCTCGACCGCACGGGCGACCGAGAGCGGGCGGGCGAACTCGACGTTGAGCGACAGCGAGTGCCCCGTGAACACCGGCACCCGGACGCAGGTGCCGGACACCCGCAGGTCGGGGATGCCGAGGATCTTGCGGGACTCGTTGCGGAGCTTCTGCTCCTCGTCGGTCTCGAACTGGCCGTCGTCGACGATCGCGCCCGCCATCGGGAGCACGTTGTAGGCGATGGTCCGGGCGTACTTCACCGGCTCCGGGAAGGTCACCGCCTCGCCGTCGTAGGCAAGCTCGGTGGCCTTGTCGCCGGCCGCCGCGACCTGCGTCGCCAGCTCCTCGACGCCGGCGACGCCGGAGCCGGAGACGGCCTGGTACGACGATGCGATCAGCCGGACCAGCCCGGCCTCTTCGTGCAGCGGCTTGAGAACCGGCATGAACGCCATCGTGGTGCAGTTCGGGTTGGCGATGATCCCGCGGCCGGCCTCGAGCACCGCGCCGGCGGCCTCGGGGTTGACCTCGGCCACGACCAGCGGGATGTCGGGGTCCTTGCGGAAGGCGCTGGAGTTGTCGACGACGATCACACCGGCGTCGGCGAACTTCTGGGCGAGCGCCTTCGAGGTCGTCGCGCCGGCGGAGAACAGCGCGACGTCCAGGCCGCTCGGGTCGGCGGTCGAGGCGTCCTCGACCACGATCTCGCGCCCGGCGAAGGGCAGCACCGTGCCCGCGGAGCGGGCGGAGGCGAAGAAGCGCACGTCCCCGACCGGGAACTGCCGCTGCTCGAGGATCTGGCGCATGGCGACGCCGACCTGGCCGGTGGCGCCGACGACGCCGACGTTGAGGGTCCGGGCGCTCATGTTCTCTCCTTCGGGGTCCCCGCCACGTTGTTGGCGGAGGAGCGGGTGGGGGTTATCGGCCGGTCCCGCCGTACACGACCGCCTCGACCTCGGTGGCGTCCAGGTCGAACGCGGTGTGGGTGGCGCGGACGGCGTCGTCGACCTGCGACTCGTCGACGATCACCGAGATGCGGATCTCCGAGGTGGAGATCATCTCGATGTTGACGCCGGCGGAGGCCAGGGCCGCGAAGAACGTCGCGGTGACGCCGGGATGCGAGCGCATGCCGGCACCGATGAGCGAGACCTTGCCGATCCGGTCGTTGTACAGGAGCGTGTCGTAGCCGACCTCGTCCTGGATCCGCGCGAGCGCGCCCATCGCGGTCTGGCCGTCCGCGCGGGGCAGCGTGAACGAGATGTCGGTGCGACCCGTGGCCGCGGCCGAGACGTTCTGGACGACCATGTCGATGTTGACCTCGGTGGCCGCGAGGGCCTCGAAGATGCGGGCGGCCTCGCCCACCTTGTCGGGCACCCCGACGACCGTGATCTTGGCCTCGCTCCGGTCGTGGGCGACGCCGGCGATGATCGCCTGCTCCATGTCGTGGTCTCCTGCCTGGCTGTCCGGGATGACCCAGGTGCCCTCCTTCTGCGAGAAGGAGGACCGCACGTGGATCGGCATGGTGTACCGGCGGGCGTACTCGACGCACCGCAGGTGGAGGATCTTGGCGCCGGAGGCCGCCATCTCGAGCATCTCCTCGGTGGAGACCTTGTCGAGCTTGCGGGCCGCCGGGACGATCCGGGGGTCGGCGGTGAAGACGCCGTCGACGTCGCTGTAGATCTCGCAGACGTCGGCGCCGAGGGCCGCGGCCAGCGCGACCGCCGTGGTGTCGGAGGCTCCCCGGCCGAGCGTCGTGATGTCCTTGGTGTCCTGCGAGACGCCCTGGAACCCGGCGACGATCGCGATCGCGCCGCCCTGGATGGCCGCCTCGATCCGGCCGGGCGTGATGTCGATGATCTTGGCCTTGCCGTGGGCGGAGTCGGTGATCACGCCGGCCTGGGAGCCGGTGAACGACTGCGCCTTGTGGCCGAGCTGGGCGATCGCCATCGCGACCAGCGCCATCGAGATGCGCTCGCCCGCGGTGAGCAGCATGTCGAGCTCGCGCGGCGGCGGCAGCGGCGTCACCTGCTCGGCTAGGTCACGCAGGTCGTCGGTCGTGTCGCCCATGGCGGAGACCACGACGACGACGTCGTTGCCCGCCTTGCGCGTGTTCACGATGCGCTGGGCCACCCGCTTGATGCCGGCGGCGTCGGCGACGGACGACCCGCCGTACTTCTGCACGACAATGCCCACGGTTGGTCCCTACTCGATCGACTGGTGGTTGCCAGCCGCCAATTCTACCGAGGGGCGGGCGTGTTCCCGTCGAGCATCTCATCGGCGACCTCGAGCAGCTCGTCCTCGCCGCTGATGTCGGCGTCGAGGCGGTCGTGGGCCACGACCGAGAGCAGCGCGTTGAGCGCGACGCCGGCGAGGTTGCCCCACGAGGACACGTAGGAGAACTGCCACCACCACAGCGCCTCCTCGACGTTGCCGAGCCGGTAGTGGCGCAGTCCGTTCTCGAGGTCGGTGGCGATGCTGCTGAGGTCGTCGGAGAGCCGGCCGATCACCATCTCGGGCACGTAGGGGTCGAACACGTAGGCGTACGGGTCCACCGGCCCGAGCATGTCGGCGAGCCGCAGCCGCATCGCGTCGAGGTCGGGCTCGGGGCCGACGTCGGGCTGGTACTCCGCCCGCGGGGTGAAGTCGCGCTGCGCGCCCAGCCGGGCGCCCGCGAGCAGCACCTGGCTGATCTCGAGCAGCAGCAGCGAGATGGCCCGCCCGCCGTCGTTCTCGCGCGCGATCTCCCGCAGCGCCACCAGGAAGCTCTCGACCTGGTCGGCGATCTGCTGGGCGAAGTCCTCGGTCTCGTGGTCGATCGGGGTCTCAGTCATCTGCGGAACGCCTTCCTGCGAACGCGCGACCCAGGGTCACCTCGTCGGCGTACTCCAGGTCGCCACCTACGGGCAGTCCACTCGCCAGACGCGTCACGCGCAAGCCGAGCGGCTTGAGCATCCGCGTGAGGTACGTCGCAGTCGCCTCGCCCTCGAGGTTCGGGTCGGTGGCCAGGATCGTCTCGGTGATGGTGCCGTCGGCCAGGCGCACCATCAGCTCGCGGATGCGCAGCTGGTCGGGCCCGATGCCGTCGATCGGCGAGATCGCGCCGCCGAGCACGTGGTAGCGGCCGCGGAACTCGCGGGTCCGCTCGATCGCGACGACGTCCTTGTACTCCTCGACCACGCACAGCACCGCCGGGTCGCGCCGCGGGTCGCGGCAGATGCGGCACTGCTCGTCCTCGGAGACGTTGAAGCAGATGGAGCAGAACTTCACCTTGGCCTTGACCTCGATGAGCACGTCCGCGAGGCGCCGCACGTCGGTCGGGTCGGCCTGCAGGAGGTGGAACGCGATCCGCTGCGCGCTCTTGGGACCGACGCCCGGCAGCCGGCCGAGCTCGTCGATCAGGTCCTGGACGACGCCTTCGTACAAGTTGCGGTCCTAGAAGCCGAGCTGTCCGGGCAGCCCCGGCATGTCCTGCCCACCGCCGCCCGCGAGCGGGCCGAGCGCCTCGCCGGCGAGCGCGTCGGCCTGGGCCTTCGCGTCGCGGTACGCCGCCACGATCATGTCACCGAGGTCCGCGAGGTCGTCGGGCTCGCTGCCGTCGAAGCCGCCGGCCTTGATCTCGACGCCGACGAGCTCGCCCACCCCGTTGACCTTGACGGTGACCGCGCCGCCGGCGACGGTGCCGTCGACCACGGTCTCGGCGAGCTGCTGCTGGGCCTGCTCGAGCTGCTGCTGCATCTGCTGCGCCTGCTGGAGCAGGGCGTTCATGTCGAAGCCTCCGCCGCCGAGGGCATCGAAGGGGTTCTGGCTCATGGGGTCACCTCTCGCTGGTGGTCGCTGGTGGTCACTGGTGGCGGATCTCTTCGATCATCTGGGCGCCGAGCTCGCGCTGGAGGAGCTCCGCGGTGCTCATGCCCTGGTGCTCGGCGTCGACGTCCTCGGGGTGCGCCTCGGCGTCGGCCGCGGCCCAGTCGGGGCCGGACTCCGGCTTGGGGGCGTCGGCCGAGCGGGTCTGCTGGATCGCCTCGCGTGCGGCGGCGGTGACGTCCGGCTTCGGCGCCTCGCGCTCCGGCGGCGGCTGCGGGGCCGACTGCGGGGCCGACTCGGGCACGGCGGCCCGGGTGACCGTGGGCGTGCCCTCGGCCTGCGCCCCGGGGTCGACGATGGTGTCGATCTTCCAGTCCGCGCCGACCACGTCGATCGCGGCCTGGCGGAGCACCTCGTCGCAGCCGCCGGCCACGAACGAGTCGCGCGCGCCGGAGTTGGCGAAGCCGAGCGTCAGCGTGTTGCCGTCGACGCCCACCACCTGGCAGTTCTGGGTGAGGTGCATCCAGGCCAGCCGGCGGCGCAGCTTGGTCGCCTCGACGATGTCGGGCCACAGCCGGCGGACGTCGACGAGCGACAGCCCGCCGGTGGGGGCGGGCGTCGGCTCCGGGGCCGGCTCGGGGGCCGGCTCGGGGGCCGGCTCCGGGGTCGGCTCCGGGGCGACCTCCGGCGGGGCCTGCACCACGACCGGGGGCTGCTCGGGCTCCGGCTCGGGCGCGGCCGGTCGCGCCGGCGGCGGGGCCGGGCGGTCCTGCGCGGGCGCGGCCGCGGGGGTCGGCGCCGGCGTGCTCGGCGTACCGCTGATCGTGAGGCGCTTCTCGAGCCGGTCGAGTCGGGCCAGCACGCCTTCGGTCCCGTGGTCGGCGCCGGGCAGGAGGATGCGGGCGCAGAGGAGCTCGAGGAGGAGGCGGGGCGCGGTGGCGCCGCGCATCTCGGTGAGGCCGACCGCGGTGATGTCGGCGGCGCGGCTCAGCTCGGCCGCGCCGAAGCGAGCCGCCTGGGCGACCAGGCGCTCGCCCTGGTCCTCGGAGACGTCGATGAGGCCGGTGGCCGGGGCGTCGGGCACCGCGGCGACGATCACGAGGTCGCGGAGCCGGCGCAGCAGGTCCTCGGTGAAGCGGCGCGGGTCCTGCCCGGTCTCGATCACCTTGTCGACGACACCGAAGACCGCAGAGCCGTCGCCGGCCGCGAACGCGTCGACGACCTCGTCGAGCAGCGTGTCGGGGGTGTAGCCCAGCAGACCCGTCGCTAGCTCGTGCGTGACGCCCTCGGGGCCGGCGCCGCCGAGCAGCTGGTCGAGCACGCTGAGGGTGTCGCGGGCCGAGCCCGCTCCGGCGCGGACGACGAGCGGCAGCGCGGCCGGCTCGATCTGGACGCCCTCCTTCTCGCAGAGCTCGGAGAGGTAGGACGACAGCAGCCGCGGCGGGATCAGCCGGAACGGGTAGTGGTGGGTGCGCGACCGGATCGTCGGCAGCACCTTCTCGGGCTCCGTGGTCGCGAAGATGAACCGCAGGTGCGGCGGCGGCTCCTCGACGAGCTTGAGCAGGGCGTTGAAGCCCTGCGTCGTCACCATGTGGGCCTCGTCGATGATGTAGACCTTGTAGCGGCTCTTCACCGGGGCGAAGAACGCCTTCTCCCGCAGGTCACGCGCGTCGTCGACGCCACCGTGGGACGCCGCGTCGATCTCGATCACGTCGATGGAACCCGGGCCACCCCGGGCCAGGTCGCGGCAGCTCTCGCACTCCCCGCACGGGTCGGCGATCGGCGCCTGCTCGCAGTTCAGCGCCCGCGCGAGGATCCGCGCGCTGGTCGTCTTGCCGCACCCGCGGGGCCCGGAGAACAGGTAGGCGTGGTTGACCCGGTTGTTCGCGAGCGCGGACCGCAGCGGGGACGTGACGTGGTCCTGACCGATGACCTCGGCGAACGTCTCCGGCCGGTAGCGGCGGTACAGCGCGAGGGGTGACTCCACGCATGAACCCTAACCACCGGGTCCGACAGCCGGTAGCGCGCGGGGCTCCGATCCTTGTAACGCCGGGTTACCTGCTCCTCCCACGGGGTTGCACGATCGTGGGAGGAGCGAACAACCCGGCGTTACAAGGAGAGGCAGGGCTCGGCCCGGGGCTGCGCCCGGGCATGAAAAGGCCCCCCGCGCACCCGGCAGAGCTCGCTTACCCTTGCTGCCTTCCGGCCCTGGGGGAGTTGGGCGAGGTGCCGCCACACGGGGGGTTGGCCCCGAGTGTAGTGAGCGGCGGCCGGGGCATCAAAAGCCGCCCCGGCCGATTTCGCGGCGTCCGAGGCCGACCGGTACATTCCTCCGCGGAGGTATCGCCTAGTGGCCTATGGCGCTCGCTTGGAAAGCGGGTTGGGTTAACGCCCTCGGGGGTTCGAATCCCCCTACCTCCGCCAGAAGCGTCTTACTTGAACCCCCGAGGGTGTTACCCCTCAGGGAGACAAGGAAGTCGCTGAGAGTAGGAGCAGCGCCTCGGGCCTGCGTAGCGGAATCGCTACGTCGGCCCGGGGCGCTGTTTTCGTGCACGCCCGCCCGGGTCTCCGGGGTGTCGTCGAGGCGCGCGGCTTCGAGGATCCCCTTGACCGGTTCGTGCAGTTCGTCGTCTTGGACGCCGTTCTCGTCGACGTAGAGCTTCTTAAAGAAGGCGTCGTTGAGGTGGCTGCGGGCTTGGTCGGTGGCCTCGCGGTACAGGGCTGCGACATCGCGGATCAGTTGCATCGCGTCACCGAGTGACTTGGCGCCGGCTGCGAGGGCTGCGCCGCCCTTGTCGCGGTCGGCTTCGATCCGGGCGCGGTCTTCGCGGAGTCTGGTGAGTCGTTCGCGGATCTTCTGCTGCGGGAGGCCGGCTTCAGCCAGATCGATCAGCCGCTCTTCGCGGTTGTCGAGTTCCGTGAGTCGCTTCTCCAGGGTTGCGTTCAGGTCGCGGAGGGTGGCTTGCTCATCGTCGAGCGCTTCTTGCATGCAGCCTGTCACGGTGGCGATGAAGTCGTCGGGGAGTTCGATGCTCGCGTAGTGGCGCACGACGTAGTCCTCGACGAGGACTACCGGGAGGTATGGCAGGTCGCAGGCTCCGCTTTGGCGTCCGAGGCAGACGAAGTACTCGTACTCGCCGCCTCGTCCCCGATTGATGCTGTAGACGAGCTTGTTGATGCGCCCGGCCTTGGCGCATCGGTCGCAGTAAAGCTGCTTCTTCAGGTAGTGGAAGTGGGTGCGGTCGCGTCGAGTGGGCGCTGAGCGCTCTTGGTAGATCTCCTGGACGAGGGCGAATAGCTCCTGTGAGATCAGGGGCTGGTGTCGTCCCTTGAAGAGTTCGTCCTTGTAGCGGACGAGCCCGATGTAGTACGGGTCGGTCAGGATGCGGTGCCAGGTGCTGTCGGTGACGGTCTTGGCATCGGGGTGACGTCGGTTGGGGCGGGCGCGGAGGCCTCGGTCAGACATGGTCCGTTCGAGTCGTTTCACGGAGTAGTTGCCGGTGGCGTAGAGCTCGAAGGCTTGCTGGACGAGTGGTGCGCGGACCTCGTCGAGGCTGACGGCGCTGACCATGCGACCTTCGAAGTCTTCCTTGACATTGAGGTAGCCGAGTGGCGCTCGTCCGATCGTGCCGCCGAGCTTGGCCTTGTGGGCGAGCTTGCGGGCGATGTCTTCGCCCTCGGAGGCAGAGCGGTACTGGTTGATCGCTGCCAGGATGCCGCGGGTCATCTGCCCGGCCGGGGAGTCGTCGATGTTCTCGGTCGCGGAGATCAGGGTGACGCCGGCGGCGTCCATCTGGAGCATGACGAGGGCGTCGTCGATGCGGTTCCTGTTGAGGCGGGACAGTTGGTACACCATCACGTTG
>NZ_BAAIFY010000046.1:0-11666 GCF_054653575.1 Nocardioides pyridinolyticus
ACATCGCCGCCATCCTCACCTTCATCGCCGCCGTCATCGCCGGGCTCCCCGCACCCATGACCGCCGTACAGGTGCTGTGGATCAACCTCATCGCCGATGGTCCGCCCGCGCTCGCGCTCGGCCTGGACAAGCCGAACCGGCGCACCATGGACCGACCGCCCCGGCCCGCGAACGCACACATCCTGTCCTGGCCACGACTATGGCGGATGACGCTGGTTGCCGTCGTCATGGCCGCCGGCACCCTGGCCGTCCTGGCCACCGCCGATCACAACCGCGGCATCACCTACGCCACGACGTTCGCGTTCACCACCTTCGTGCTGTTCCAGGTCGCCAACGCCCTCAACGTCCGCACCGAGCACGAGTCGGCCTTCTCCCGCACCGTGCCGACCAACTGGTGGCTGCTCGGCAGCCTCGCGCTCGTCGTGGGAATGCAGGTGCTCGTGGTCCATCTCCCCTTGCTGCAGGGGCTCTTCGACACAGTGGCCCTCGACCCACAGCACTGGATTGCGGCCGCCGCAATCGCATCGCTGGCGGTGGTCGTCGGTGAGCTCGACAAGACCGTCCGGCGACACCGTCGACGCCATGGTCACCCTGGACGGGAGGGCTTGTGACAGCCAGCAGCCGGGGCGAACAGGGACGCAGACCGTTGCCCATCGGGGAGACTGCGGGCATGGAAGTCACAGAGGTGCTGCTCCCCGGTGTCGGGGTGCGCTACGAGTTCACGGCAGCGTCGGGTCACGACGTCGGGATCGTCGCCCGGCGCGACGGCGAGTTCGACGTGGTCTGCTTCGGCGGCGCGGATCCCGACGCCGCGGAGACCCTGTTCAGCCTGGACAGGCAGCAGGCGGAGGCGCTCGCGGACATCCTCGGGGCGCCGCGCATCGTCGAGCGTTTCGCCGACCTCAGCCGCGAGGTCCCCGGTCTCGCCTCGGCGACCATCGACATCCCCGGCGGGTCCCGGTTCGACGGACGGACCCTGGGCGAGACCCGGCTGCGGACCCTCACGGGTGTCTCCATCGTCGCGGTGGTCAAGGAAGACGCGGTCGTCCCCTCCCCGACCCCCGACGAGACGCTGCTCGGCGGACACTCCCTGGTGGTCATCGGCACCGAGCAGGGCATCGAGCGTGCCCGCGGCGTGCTTCTCGGATAGGACGAGCCGTGGGAGTCTTCCTGATCGAGCTGGGAGTGCTCCTGCTGACCCTCGCGCTACTGGGCGCCCTCGCCCGCCGCGTGGACCTGTCGCCGATCCCGTTCTTCCTGCTGGCCGGGCTGCTACTCGGAGAGGGCGGCATCCACGACGTCGGCGCCACCGAGGAGTTCGTCCGCGCAGCCGGAGAGATCGGGGTCCTCCTCCTCCTGCTCATGCTCGGCCTGGAATTCTCGGCCAGCGAGTTCACCGCCACCCTGCGTAGACATACAGGTTCCGGTCTCGTCGACCTGGCCCTCAACGCCCCACTCGGCTTCATCGCCGGCGCCCTGCTGGGTTACGAGTGGGAGGCCTGCGTAGCGCTCGCGGGCATCACCTGGATCTCCTCCTCGGGAATCGTCGCCCGCCTGTTGAACGACCTCAATAGGATGGGTAACCGCGAAACACCCGTGGTCCTCTCGGTCCTCGTGCTCGAGGACATCGCCATGGCGGTCTACCTCCCACTGCTGGTCGTGATCCTCACCGGAGGAAGCGCGCTGACGGCCATCCTCGCGGTTGCCACGGCGTTGGGACTGGTAGTCGCCGTCCTGCTGTCCACCCGACTGATCGGCCGGCATCTTGGCCGTCTGCTCGGCCACCAGGAGGACGAGCAGGTGCTGCTGCGGATCCTCGGCCTTATGCTGGTCGTCGCGGGTGTCACCTATCTAATCGACGCCTCGGCAGCCGTCGGCGCGTTCCTCGTGGGTCTGGCCATACCCGGGGCCACGGCCGATCGCGCCCGCACGGTGCTGCGGCCACTGCGCGACCTCTTCGCCGCCATGTTCTTCCTCTCCTTCGGACTCGCGGTCGCGCCAGCGACCCTGGCCCCCTACCTTTTGCCCGCCCTCGCCCTGGGTGCCGCGACGGCCCTGACCAAGCTCGCCTCGGGTGCCTACGCAGCCGCTCGCGCGGGTATCGGCCGGCGCGGACAATGGCGTGCAGGGAGCGCGCTCGTGGCTCGTGGCGAATTCTCTCTCGTCATCGCCGGTCTCGCCGTGACCGCCGGCTACGGCGACGTCGGCCCCCTTGCCTCGGCGTACGTCGTGCTGCTCGGCGTAGCGGGTCCGCTGCTGGCGAAGTTCGCCGACACTCCTCGAACAGCGGCGGACGTCATGCCCGGACGAAGCCCACCCCAATCGGTCACGGCCAACAGGGACCCTCCTCTCCGGTTCCCCGGGCAGTTCGCGAGCCCGCGCACCCCGAGCGTGAGGAAGGCAAGAGCGTCCAGGACCTCTGAGAACTCGAGCGACCATGCCGGACCCTGGAGCTCACAGGACAAGGGGACACCTCCCGTCGGGGTCCAATGTCCCTTCTCAGGTAGTCGGTCCAAGGCGAGAATCAGGACATGGTACGACCGGAGGGACCAGGTTCGGTGGTCGCTGCTGTCAGCGGCTCCCCGGACTCCGAGCGCGCTGTCGACTGGGCCGCGCAGTGGGCGTGGAGCGTTGGCCGGCCGTTGACGCTGGTGCACGCTGCAGACGGAATCGAGGTGCACCCGAACACCGAGGAGTTCCTCGCGGCCGAGCGAGCAGCGACCGAGAAGGCCAAGGAGTTTCTCGACGTCGCCGCTCAGCGAGTCACGAGCGTGCACCCGGAGCTACGCGTCTCGGTGGTCGTCGAGATCGGTGACCCGCCAGCGGTCATCCTCGACCACGCACAGCACGCAGCGGCTGTGGTCGTCGGCTCGCGTCGCGACAACACACGCCGAGCCCTGCTTGGTTCTGTCAACCATGCTGTCGCGCGCCACGCCGCCTGCCCGGTGATCGTGGTCAAGGAGCCGCCCTCCGAGGGTGCTTTGGGGCGCCGCATCGTCGTCGGAGTCGACGGCACCTCGGCATCGCGCCCGGCGGCCGAGTTCGCGTTCCAGTACGCCGCCACCGCCGACCTGCCAGTGGTCCTGATGCACTGCTCCTGGGAACGACTCGCCCGCGGCTCCGCTGTCCTCGGGCTGTTGAGTGGCAGCGAGGAACACGGACCCACCGAGGATGAGGAACTCTCGATTGCCGAGACCATCGCTGGCCTTTCCGAGCAGTATCCCGACGTCGAACACCGGATCAAGCACCGATCCACCGACCCCGCAACCGCTCTCATCGACGCCTCGCAGTCCGCCCAGCTCGTCGTGGTCGGAGTACGGCACCGCAACCCCGTCGCCGCGGTCCTGCAACGTTCGGTGTCGACGGCCGTCGCCGAGCACGCGCACTGCCCCGTCGCGGTTGTCAACACCCCCTGAGGGAATCAAGCAACTCAGTTCTCGCCGCCAGGTCGGTGCCGCTTCTGATTGGTCGCTGAGCATGCCCCAGGCGTAGTCCGGCCGCGCCAGGGGCTCGGCTGGCAGACGAACAGTGAGGCCCTCGCGCACCCGAGGTCCTGTGGCTCGAACTCACCGTTCGACTGCGAGCCGATGGTCGGCGGCGGCAAGTTCACGCTGGTCACAGGGACTGGACTCCGATTTGAGTCGTGTCGCGTTAATGCCCCGAAAACGACAGCACAAACCGTCCAATCGGAGCAGAGGAGGTCAAGGCGAGTAGGGCACGTGGCAGTGGGTATGCGCGCGTCTGCGCAGGTCAGAGCACGCCTCGCCAAGAGCGGTCAAGAGGACTCAGCGGGGGAAGCGCGCATGCTGGACGTCCAGAGGTCGCAGGTTCAAATCCTGCCCCCGCTACCAAATTCAGGCTCGGATCCCCCTGTGGATCCGAGCCTGAAAGCATTTGAACTTGACTCGGTCATCAGAAAGACAGCGCTTACCGACGTACGCGCCGGATCCTTACGCTCCGACGCCGCCGAGACGCGGGAGTCGAAGCCGGGGGAGTGGTCGCCGGTACAACCCGGCCATGACACTCGCCCCCACGTGTCCCACCGCCACGAGCCCCTCCGCCACTGAGGTGCCGACAGGCCTGACGGTCCAGGACGCGGTCCGGATCGCCGCCGCCCTCGAGGCCTCGCTCGCGCCCTCGACCCGGGTCCTGTACGCGCACACCTGGCGGGTCTGGGCCCGCTGGTGCGCCGCGCGCGGGCTCGAGCCGCTGCCCGCCGACCCGGCCGCGCTCGCCGCCTACTTGGTCGAGCGGGCCGCCGACGGCACCGCCGTGGTCACCCTCGACCTGGCCTGCACCGCGATCCGCCACGTCCACCTCCAGCAGGGACTGGCCAACCCCGCCGGGACCGCTTTGGTGCGTCAGGTCCGACTCGGGCTGCGTCGCACCTACGGCACCGCACCTCGACGCCTGGCCCGCCCGCTCACGACCGACGAGATCCGCCAGATCCTCGCCGCCATCGACACCAGCGTCCCGATCGGCGTCCGCGACACCGCCATCATCCTGCTCGGCTACGCCTCCGCCATGCGCGGCTCCGAGCTCGCCGCGCTCACGCTTGCCGACATCGACCCCAAGCCCGCCGGCCTCCTGATCACCATCCGGCACTCCAAGACCGACCAGGGACGCCACGGCCAGCGGGTCGCCGTCGCCCACAGCAGTCACGCCGCCACCGACCCGGTCGCCGCCCTGGCCGCCTGGACCCGCCTGCGCCGCACCCAGCTCGACGACGACATCGACGGCGAGCCCAGCGCCCTGTTCACCCGGATCTGGCAGACCCGGATCAGCGACCAGCCGCTCGGCAACTGGGTCGTCGCCCGGATGCTTCGCCACCGCGCCGAACAAGCGGGCCTCGACGGCACCCGCATCACCGCCCACTCCCTGCGCGCCGGCCAGCCACCACCGCCGCCCTCGCCGGTGTCCCCCTCCACCGCATCGCCGCCCAGACCCGCCACAAGGACCTCGGCGTCCTCCTCAACCGCTACATCCGTCCCGTCGAAGCCCTCGCGACCACCTCGAGCAGGGACCTCGGCCTGTGACGCTCGACCGGGACGCGGCGGCTCAATCGGCGGGCAACAGGGGCGAGAGAATCTCAGTCACCTCGTCCATGCCGTACCGGTGCCGTAGCTCGGTGAGGACCTCTTGGGGAGTTCGTGGCGGTGCGGTCATCCGTCCCGCCATCGCCGTCAGTGAGCGGACCCCGGCGCCGGGGTGTGCCGAGACCGTGTTGGCCGCGAACTCGGCCGGGGAGACCACCTCGATGGTGGCCTCCCGCAGCACCGCAGAGGTGCGGAATCCGGCGCGGGTGTCGTCGGTGACGATCGCGTCGGCCTTGCCGAGGATCGCGGCGTGCACGACGTGCCCGTCGTCGGGATCGTCGAGGTCGTAGTCGTAGGGGCGGTCCTTGGGGGCTGCGATCTCGGCGCCCGGGAACGCATGCCGCATCTGCTCGAACAGGTGCCGGCGGCGCTCTGTGCTGTCCTCACCACGGCCACGCTTGGTGTCGAGCCGTTCGAGCACGTAGTCGAGCTCGAACAAGATCCCCGAACCCCACAGCGGCGCGTAGGCCTCCGCGGCTGCCAGCTGCAACAAGAAGTCACGCTGCCGGACCGGCACCAGCGCACAGGTGTCGAGGACGGCGCGGTACATGCGCCGAGTCTCGCAGAGGGTGTCTTACACCTGGGCGCTCACTTGTGGCGACGCGCCTGCTCCAGCAACTCAGCCACCCCGTCGTCGGCCCCGTCGTCGGCCCCGTCGTCGGAGTCGTACGCGGCCGAAGACTCGGTGATGAACCGGTTGCGGCGAGCGCGAAGCTCCTCGCGGTAGGCCAGCACGTCAGCCAGTCGGAGCTTGCGCCGCACAGCGCCCGGCACATGTGCTGTCAGCTCGCCGTCCTCGATCAGCTTCACGACCGTCGGACGGCTCAACCCCAGGATCTCGGCGGCCTGCTGAGTCGAGATCTCCTGGTCGCGGGTCAGGATGCTGATCGACTGCCCGTGGCTCAGCGCCTGGACCACCTGCTTCAGGATCGCGTGCAGCTGCTCGGTCAGCTCGACCCGGTCGTGCTCGCCCGAGCCGCTGAGGAAGAAGACGGGTGCAGGGGAGGAGCCATGCCGTTCCTCGTGAGCCTCGATGAAGCTCAGCACCTTGGCCAGCTCGTCGGCATCCGCGGACGTCGGGCTGACCACCTCGGTGGGCGTCGCGGTCATGGGTCCTCCTTCAGTTCGTCACCACGGTACCGTAGTTACGAAACTTACGAAAGACGTCTCTGCGCTGCGGGGGCACGCGAGCGAGTGGCGCGGTGCCGTTCCGGGTCGTGCTGGGCGTCAGTCTAGGAGCGAGTCGAGGCGCTTCTGAATCTTGGACGCTCGGCGGCGCTCAGGCGGGCAGGCTGCGAGCCAGCGGCGGAGCACCGCCTCTTCCTTGTCGCGCTCGCCGAGCTTGCGATGGATGATCGCTGCCTGCTCCGTGTACCACGGGGCCGGCTCCCTGCCCTCGCGCGAGCTCTCGGCGGCCTCGATGGCTCCGTAGCAAAGAGCAAGCGCCTCGGCCAGGCGCCCCTCTCGCTTGAGCTGCTTGATCGGCTCGACCGTCTCCAGATAGTGCAGCCGGCCCACCATGCCCGCTTTGAACTGCTCCGCTCGCTCGCCGCCACCTGCGAGCGCTTGGTCCACCATCCGCGTGGTGTCGGCTGCTCGTTCGGCGCGCCGCTCCTCGACGGTGATAGCCGGTGGGTTCGAGGCCGTGTGGGGCCACCGCGCCGGGCCATCCCCGGCGAAGAACCATCCGCGGACCCGGAGTCCCTTCGGTGTCGGAGCCGCCCACAACTGCACCTGACAGTCCAGCGACCGGTCGCGGGGCAGTCCGCGAGCAATGAAGCTCGGGACATACCCGACCCTGGCCCCAGCCACCTGGACTGCAACGGCGTTCGGGTCGACCGGGTTCTCCGGCTCCGGGACCAGTCGCCCGCGCTGGTCGAGCAGCCCGCCCCCAGCCAGACCCACCGATGCGAAGACGTCGGCCAGAGCCGCTGCACCGTGCGTGGTGGTGCCCGCCATCTCGACCGGTTCCGACAACGACGGCACGCCGATCTCCGCCCGGACAGTCACCTGGGGTGCGGGTCTCGCGTCGCGACGGCGGAAGAACTTCACCTGCACCACGGTGCCATCACCACAGGCTCGCCGCAGCCAGTCCTGCCAGCCGCACTCGCGGGTCGCCTTAGTTCTGCTGCATGTGTCGGACGTCGGGTCTACGGTGCTGTGCGTTCCGAAAGTCAGGTCTGAAGGGGCGGTCATGGCGAAGCGCGGCTTTTTCGCGGAGATGAACTACCAGGCACAGCAGGCAGAGAAGCGACGCCGCCAGCAGGAGGCGCAAGCTGTCCGTGCGCACAATGCCGCGGTCCGAGAGCACGAGCGTGCCGTGAAGGCCGCCGAACGTGCACGCGCGACCGCTGCTCGAGCCTCCGAGGCCCAGCGCAAGGCCGCCGAGAAGGAAGCCCTGCGCCTACACGTCGAGGCGCGCACGGCCGAGGTCGAGGCCATGAACAAAGACCTCGCCGCCTCGTACGACGACATCGACGGGCTCCTTGCCTGGACGCTCGACTTCGACGACTACGTCGACCTGGAGTCGCTGAAGGTCACCGCCGAGCACCCGCCGTTCGACCCCGACAAGCTCGGCACTCCGACGCCGCCGGTCCCCGACCTCGTCTACCCGCCACAACCGGAGTATCAGGAACCGCCCGCCCCCAAGGGGCTGTCCGGTGCGTTCGGCGGGAAGAAGAAGCACGCCGAGGCCGTCGCGGCCGCACAGGCCGACCACCAGCGCCGCATCCAGGAGTGGAACGACAGCAACACCAGAAAGCACGCCGACCAGATCGCGGCCATCGCAACCCGCGAAAAGGGGCTCTTGTGACGCTTCCGTGGGTGGTTGCTCGCGCCTGAACGGCCACACGCCGCTCCCGCTCTAGGTTTCTGGGTTGTCGAGACTCAGGAACTGCAGAGCGGAGAACGGCGTGCGAAACGCCAGCCTATGGCGTGCCCTGTTGGGCGTCGAGAAGACCGTGATCGAGGATGTCGAGTACGACGAGGACGTCGAGTTCGTCATCGTCCACGTCCGCCCTCAGCGAGCCGGTCGCGGGCGGTGCGGACAATGTGGGACCCGGTCACCGTGGTACGACCGCGGTGAGGGACGCAGGCGTTGGCGGAGCCTCGATCTTGGGGTCATGGAGGTGTTCCTCGAGGCCGACGCGCCGCGGGTGGACTGTCCGACCCACGGGCCTACCGTCCGTCAGGTGCCCTGGGCCCGCCATAGCGCTGGGCACACGCTGGTGTTCGACCAGCAGGTCGCTTGGCTGGCGACACAGTGCTCGAAGTCCGCGATCACCGAGCTGATGCGGATCGCCTGGCGCACCGTCGGCGCGATCATCACCCGCGTCTGGGACGACACCGCAGCCGGGTTGGACTTCTTCGCCGGTCTGCGGCGGATCGGGATCGATGAGATCTCCTACAAGCGCAGCCACAAGTACCTGACCATCGTGGTCGACCATGACTCCGGACGACTGGTGTGGGCCGGTGTGGGGAAGGACAAGGCCACGCTGAGCACGTTCTTCGACGCCTTGGGTGAGGAGCGCAGCAAGCTGATCACCCATGTCTCAGCCGACGGGGCCGGGCTGGATCGCCGCCGTGGTCGCTGAGCGCTGTCCCAACGCGGTCCGATGCGCCGATCCCTTCCACGTCGTGAAGTGGGCAGGCGAGGCCCTCGACGAGGTCCGCCGCCAGGTCTGGAACGAGGCACGCGCCGACGCCCGGACCCTGCGAGCCCGGCGAGCAGCGGGCAAGGAGAACAACTCCTCCGGTCACGCGAAGGCGTTGAAGGACTCGAGGTTCGCGTTGTGGAAGAACCCTGAGAACCTCACCGCCCGACAACAGGCGAAGCTGGCCTGGATCGCGAAGGCCGAACCCCGACTGCACCGCGCCTACCTGCTCAAAGAAGGCCTGCGGCTGGTGTTCCAACTCCCGGTCGACGAAGCTACCGATGCCCTGGACGCCTGGATCGGATGGGCGCGACGGTGCCGCATCGAACGGTTCGTGAAGCTCCAGCGCACCATCGTCGAACACAAGCCAGCGATCCTCGCCGCCATCGAGCATGGCTTGTCCAACGGCCTCATCGAGTCGGTCAACACCAAGATCCGGCTCATCACCCGCATGGCCTTCGGTTTCCGCTCACCCGACGCACTCATCGCCCTGGCCATGCTTAACCTCGCCGGCCAGCGCCCAACGCTCCCCGGCCGCCGATGACCCACGGATCAGTCACAAGAGCCCGAAAAGGCCGAAGCCGAGCGGCTCGAGAAGCTCGGGGAGGCCGAAGCCGCCTACCGGGCCGAGTGCGCGCAGCGCGAAACCGACGCTGCGGCCAAGAACGAGGAACTGGCCAAGTTCATCAACGACCTGGCCTTCGACGTCGAGTACGCCATCGAGGACTACGTCGGCATCGTCCTCGCGAACTCCGTCTACCCGGACGCCTTCCCCGTCGAACACGAGCACGGCTTCGACCTCGCCAGCCGCGAACTCACCCTGCAGGTCAACATCCCTGAGCCCTCTGCCCTGCCGTCGGTCAAGGAGTACCGCTACGTCAAGGCGAAGGACGAGATCACAGCCACCCAGCTGACCGCGAAAGCGCAGAAGGACCGTTACGCAGCAGCGGTCCACCAGGTCGCCGTTCGCACGCTGCACGAGGTCTTCGAAGCCGACCGCGCGGAAAAGATCCAGTCGATCGCGCTCACCGTCGGTGCCAACCGCATCGCTCCAGCCACCGGGCAGCCCGAGTACGTGCCGCTCGTGATCGTCGCAGCCGACCGAGACACGTTTAGCTCCTTCGATCTCGCGAACGTCGTCCCGTCGGCGACCTTGGCTCATCTCGGCGCAGCGATCTCCAAGTCGCCCTCCGACCTCACCCCGGCCGACACCAGCCGCGGCGTCCGGCAGCGAGGCCAGTGATGCGGTTCAACCCACCTCCCGGGTGGCCGCAACCTCCCGCCGGATGGGTGCCGCCACCAGGGTGGAAGCCCGACCCTTCCTGGCCCGAGATGCCCGACGGATGGCAGCTGTGGCTGCCCGACGAGAGCAACCCTGAGCCGCTGCCCCCGGAACCAGTTGCGCAAGAACCCGTCCCCGCAGCACCGGTGCCACCTTCAATCACCGACCCCGGACCGGACACCAGCGCCCTGCTGAGCCGGATCGCTGATCTGAAGCCGCCCTGGCGCAGCCCGGCGGCGAGGTCATCGAGCTCAACGACCAGCGCGTCCTCCAAGACGTCGGGATCTACCGCTACCACCACCCGCTCGAAGACGCCGCCGCATACAGGGACCGGCTCGCAGCCATCAACGGACGCATCGACGACCTCGTGAAGACCAACCGAGCCGTCCTCGCCGCCGACATGTTCACGTTCGACGGCTCGCTGGCCAAGGGCCGCAAGATGGTCGGCGACCTCTCCAAGCTCATGCTCCGCGCCTACAACGCCGAAGCCGACAACTGCGTCCGATCCCTCCGCAACGGGAACATCTCCACCGCCAAGAAGCGGCTCGAGAACGCGATGAAGTCCATCGAGAAGCTCGGCGTCATCATGGAGATGCGGGTCAATCCGGACTACCACGACCTTCGCATCGAAGAGCTCGAGCTCACCGCGGACTACCAGATGAAGGTCCAGGAGGAGAAGGAGAAGGCACGAGAGGAACGCGAGCTCCTCCGCGAGCAGCGCAAGGCCGAGCAAGAACTGGCCGCCGAACGCGAGCGGCTCGAGAAGGAGAGGGCGCACTACACCACAGCGCTCGAGCAGCTCCGGGCGAAGGGCGACACTGGAGCGGCCGACGAGCTCGCCGGGCGCCTCGCCGAGATCGACCAGGCGATTGAGGCCAACGACTACCGCACCGCCAACATCCGTGCCGGCTACATCTACGTCATCTCCAACATCGGCGCGCTGGGCCCCAACATCGTCAAGATCGGCATGACCCGACGCCTCGAACCGCGTGACCGAGTCCGAGAGCTTGGTGACGCCTCAGTTCCGTTCCTCTACGACACCCACGCCCTCTTCTTCTCCGACGACGCGGTCACGCTTGAGAACGACCTCCATAAGGCGTTCGCAGACCGTCGCGTCAACTTCGTCCACGAACGCCGCGAGTTCTTCTTCGCCACCCCCGCTGAGGTCCGCGAACTCCTCATGCAGAAGGTCGGCGGGCTTCTGGAGTTCAACGAGGCGCCCGAGGCGCCCGAGTACTACCAATCCCGAGGTCGCTGGCCGGAGTTCGAATCAGGTCGGTGAAGCTGGCAGCAGGGCCTGCCCACTTCGCGGCGGTGTGACGCGGTCTCCGTCGAGTCGCGGCAGACGTGCCTGCGGCAGGTGTTTCCGTCAGCATGCGGCGAGGAGCTCGCAGGCGGGCGTACGCTTCCGCCCACGAGCGCGTCAAGATAGTGGCCGGGCCGGGCCGGGCGTCGCGCGGCGGCGCGCCGCATCTGCGGGACTCGCCGCTTAGCCTCGATCCACCGATGAGCTCGGGGTTGTGAGCGCGGCGTGAAGTGAGAATGCCCTTACGTGCTGGTGGAATCGGTGTTCTCTAGGGAACGATTTCCACCACCACGAAGGGCATCTCGTAGATGCAGCCTTGCCACACGCCT
>NZ_BAAIFY010000047.1:0-10785 GCF_054653575.1 Nocardioides pyridinolyticus
CGCTGCCTTTCCGCACTGGCATGTGCCCTGCTCCGGGCCGCGGTCCGCTCTCGGGTCGACAGGCCAGCCGCGGAGCCACCACGATTCGGCAGAGCCGATGGCCTCGCCTCGGTGGGCAACCGGTTTGTGTTCCGTGGCCTCGTGCGTGAGGCTCCGCGCTATGTCAACTGGCCGGGAGGCGCACGGGGTCCCGGCCGGCGAGCAGGACCGGATCCTTGCCTCGAGTGCGCTGATGGCCGCCGGCACGGTGTTCTCCCGCTTGAGCGGTTTCGTTCGTGCGTTCCTGCTCGCCGCCGCGCTCGGCAATCTGTTGAGCGGGGACCTGTTTGCGATCGCCAACACGATCCCCACCATGCTGTACATCCTGTTGGCGGGCGGCATCTTCAACGCGGTCCTCGTCCCTCAGCTGGTGCGGGCAACCACGACGCAAGCTGACGGCGGTGAAGCCTTCACCAACCGGGTGATCACCCTCGCGGCGCTGTTCCTCGGCACGATCACGGTGCTCCTGGTAGTGGCCGCGCCCAGGGTGATGGGCGTGTTCCTGGATCCCAGCTTCAACGACCCACAGCTCGCGACCCAGCGTGCCTCGATCGTCGACTTCGCTCGCTACTGTCTGCCACAGGTCTTCTTCTACGGCATGTTCGTGCTGGTCGGGCAGATCCTCAACGCCCGCGGTCGCTTCGGACCGATGATGTGGGCGCCGATCGCCAACAATGCCGTCTCGGTGCTGGTGCTCGCGGCGTACCTGTTCGTCTACGGTCCGGCCCAGGGCGACGAGCGGTGCAATGGCTTCGAGCCAGGTCAGGAGCTACTGCTCGGGCTCGGGTCGACGTTGGGCATCGTGGTCCAGTTCCTCATCCTTCTCCCCTACCTTCGGGCCGCCGGGATCCGCTATCGGCCCAGGTTCGACTTTCGGGACTCAGGTCTGGGTCACACGCTTCAACTCGGCATGTGGACGGTGCTGGTGGTCATCGTGAACCAGATCGCCTACACCGTCGTCGTTCGTCTCGCCTCCGGCGGAACCGCCCAGTCGGCCACCGACGGATGCGGAGTCGGTCTGGCGGCTGACGCCACCGGATACACCATCTACTCCACGGCGTTCCTCATCGTGATGGTGCCGCACTCGATCGTGACGGTGTCACTCGCGACAGCGATCCTGCCCCGACTGTCCGGGCTCGCGGCCGACAGGAACCTCGAAGGGCTGGCCGACTCCGTGGCCAACACCTTGCGGATGGCCTTGGCGCTGATCGTGCCGTTCGCCCTGCTGATTCCAGTCATCGCGGGCGACATCGCGAACGCCATCTCCTTCGGGGCCGCGCGATCCACGTACGAGAACTACGGCCCGACCCTCGCATTGTTCGGACCGGGGATCGTGTTCTTCACCATCCACTATCTGATGCTGCGTGGCTTCTTCGCCATGGAACGGACCCGGACGGTCTTCTGGGTGCAGTGCACCATCGCGATCGTGAACGTCGCAGTCGCCGTTGCCCTGGTCGGCGCGACGGACGCCCGGCTGACGGCCCCCTCCCTTGCGGTGGCCTACGGCGCCTCCTACGCCGTGGGCTCGGCGCTGTCGTACCTCCTGCTCCGGCGCGCGCTCGGGGGGCTGGAGACTCACCGACTGCTCGGATTCCTGAGCAAGCTGGTGGTGCCAGCAGCCGGGGCGACGGCTGTGGCCTACGCGGCCGCCCAGGCACTACACGCCACGGTGGAGGAACCCACCCAACTGACGGCAGCACTCTGGGTGGTGGCGGTAGCGACCGTCGACGCGCTGGTGTTCCTGGGCCTCGCCTGGCTGCTCCGTGTGCCGGAGGTGATCCAGATGGGCACCCTCGCCCGCCGACGCCTCCGGAATCGGGGTTAGCCGTGGGTTAGCCGTGGGTTAGCCGGGGACCCACGAGCACAGCGATGGGGGCCACGCTCACGCTCGCGAGCCCGGGAATCTGTCCGCCGGGGCCTGCGCGCATGTTCGGATGCCGATGGGTCCGGTGCCCGTCGCGGCCGCGTAGTGCTCGTGCGGAGGGCTCAGGAACCGGGCTGAGTGTATGGCGTCGAGGGGTACCCGGTGTCGAAGTGCATGTAGTCGGCGACGTCGATGTTCTGCCAGATCCAGCCCTCATCGCGGAAGGTCTGCCAGACCGGGCCTCCGCGCAGGATCTTGCCGGGGCCGGGTGTGCGCTTGGCGTTCTCGGGGCCGGGCGACCAGCAGTCGCAGCGCAGGTCCATCCACGGGTTCTGGCGGGGGTTGATGTCGATGGCTCGGCCGTTGGCGTGGGGCGATTCGAGCACGGGGGCGTTGATCTGGTCCGGTCGACGGCAGTTGTAGGCCGAGGTGTTGTTGTCCTGGAGGCTCTTCAAGGTGTCGCCGCCGTAGTTCTCCACCCCTTGCATCCGTTCGATCGGGAACCCCTCCTCGTAGAGGCGGGTGAAGATCCGCGCGGTCGTCTGGGCCGTGTCGGCGTTCACCACCAGGTGGCCACGCCGCAGCTCACCCTCGAAGTCCACGTGGTCGACCTCTACCCGTCGAAGTTGGGAGCGCTGGGTCACGGGGCAGCCTTCCCGCACCATGCCGGCGCCAACCATCGCCTCCCACTGACGTTGCGGGACCTCACGGATCACGGCGTCCTGGGGCTGCGGCGCGTCGGGCGCACTGCTCGGGCTGCCGATTCTCGGGCTGCCGCTAATCGTGCCTTGCCCGGCGTCGGTCCGATCGCCGGGGCCCTGGTCGGCGTCGCTGCTGCACGAGGCGAGCACGAGGCTCAGCAGGGCAGCGGGCACCGCGAGCAGGAGAAACCGTGCACCTGTTTTCCGGCTCTTGAGCGTGGTCTCACTCACCGTCGTGCAGCTCCAGGTCGTAGAGCCGGATCCAGCGGCCATCGAAGGTCTGGCGACGCGCCTGCAGGCGCCAGCCCTGACGCGCGTAGAACTGGCCAGCTCCGTCGGGTCCGTCGAGGGTGGCCAGGGAGACCCGGTCAGTCCCACTCGCACGTGAGGTCTCCACGAAGTCCGCCACCAACGCACTTCCCACCCTCATCCCCCGCATGCGCTCGACCGTAGCAACATGCGAGAGCACGGCGACCTTCACGGGTGCGGGTCGCGGACCCGTCGTCTCGTTGCGTTCACGCAGTCGCTGGAACCGGAGACTGACCCGACGCGCGAGGAGTCCGCTCGCGAGCCGGGGGTGGAGCAGGAATCCGAGGAGAGCGCAGGCGACCAACCGTGCGCCGTGCCGACGGAGCAGCAGTTTCCGGTGCGCACGGGTGTCGAGGATGCCAACGAGGTAGCCGCACGACCGTCCGTCGGTCTCCGCGATGGTGGCCACGGCGTACGGCGTGTCGAGGAACGTCGTGTAGTACCTGCGCAGGAAGGGGCCGCCGAGGCGGCCCATGACGTTCTCCGGGAAGTGGGCGCGGTGCTCGGTGGTGACGAAGGTGATGTCTTCTCGGGTCATGGTTCGGAGCGCCGCGAGGGGCTTGGTTCCGGGCGGCACGGGGTCGGATACGGAGCCTGGCGACATGACTTCTACGTTACTACGTAGTGTAGAAGGTACTGGGACCGTCGCGGTCGTCGCGGGCGCGTCCTCTCCGGCGCCGGTCGGGCATGATGGGGGCACTATGAGGTCTTTCGGTGAGCTCGAGGCGCGGGTGATGACCGTCATCTGGGACCACGTCGAGCCTGTGTCGGTCCGTGTCGTCGTCGATGAACTGGCCGGCGAGCGGGCGGTCGCCTACACAACGGCGATCACGGTCATCGAGCGGCTGCGCGCCAAGGGCTGGCTGGTCCGCGAGCGCGCGGGCCGTTCCTACCTGTACTCGGCGACCTGCGAGGAACACGAGTACGCCGCGCACCTGATGAGCTCGGTGCTAGAGGGTTCGGGCGACCGGTCCGCCGCCCTGTTGAGTTTCGCCGGTCAGCTCGACGCGACCGAAGCGAAGGCACTCCGAGAAGCGCTGACACAGACCGGCGGGGATCCCGGCCCTTGAGCGTCTACGCGGTCGCCGTCCTTCTGAGCTACGCGCTGGCCGCCGGCTGGGGCGTCGATCGGCTGCTCGCCCGTGCCCGGTGGGTCTCACGCTACCCGCGACATGCTCTGTTCGCGTGGCACGCGTCAGCCCTGGCCTGCTTGGGCGCAGTGACCGGTGTCTCGCTGCTGCTAGCGCACGACGTGCTCGAGCACGGCCTGCTCTGGCTGCTGCATGCCGACAAGGGCGAGCTTCACCTGGCCTACGCCGGCGGTCGCAGCGTCGATGGACTGTGGAACGCGGCGGCCCTGCTGCCGATCGCGGTGCTGATCTCGATGCTCGTCGTTGTCACCAGCAAGGCAATCGCCGACGAACGGCGCCGCCGCCAGTTCCGATTGCTGCCCAGGACCGCCAAACGATTCGGATCCGACTCCACGGTCGGGGTGGCGGTGGTCGACCATGCCGTGCCGGCCGCACACTGCCTGCCGGGCCGCAGGGGTCGCGGCCTGATCGTCCTCACCAGCGCCGCGCTCACCCAACTGACCGCCACCGAACTCGAGGCCGCGCTCGAACACGAGCGCGCGCACCTTCACCTCCACCACCACCGGATGATCCTGATCGCCGACAGCATCTCAGCGATCCTGGCCCGGACGGGCGCGCTGCGCTCCTACCCGGCCCAGGTCCGCAGGCTCGTCGAGCTGGACGCCGACGACGTCGCCGTCCGACGATTCGGCCACCAGACCGTCGCATCGGCGCTCCTCGCGATGTGCACACCACCCCCGCACCCCGCAACCGACGTTCGCGGGCTCTCCTTCTCGGGGTCTGCCGCTGCAGTTCGGATCCGACGCCTACTCGAAACCGACGACAGCGAGCACCCGCTGCGCGCAGCCCCACGCGTCCTGCTCACCTGGTCCATCCCCCTGGCGTTACTCCTGCCACCGGCGATCGTCCTCTGGCCCGCCGCCTCCCTGGTAGGCAGCGCTCACTGACCCCCACCTCAGTCAACGATCGGGCACAACGTGCGTTAGTATCTGCATATGTGCGCATACAACGATGGTGAGACGGTTCCTGTCCCTCCCGAGGATGAGCAGGTCGATCTGGCCGTCGAGGTGTTCCGGATGCTGGCCGATGCCACCCGGGTGAAACTGCTCTGGGTCCTGCTGCCTGGCGAAGCCTCCGTGAACCAGCTCGCGGAGGCGGTGGCCAAACCCCAGGCCGCGGTCTCCCAGCACCTGGCCAAGCTGCGCATGGCCCATCTGGTCCAGACCCGCAGGCAGGGGACACAGGTGTTCTACCGCGTCGTGAGCGACCACGTGCGCCAGCTCGTCAAAGACGCCATCTTCCACGCCGAGCACGCGGGCGGCGGCGTACCGCAACACCACCGCGACGACCCGGACCACACAGGGTCGACAGCCACGAACCCGAGCAGGAGCCTCGCATGAACCCCAATCCGTCCGGCCCCCCCGAAGACCACTCCCCCACACCGTCACGGGCCCCCGACGAGGGCCACCACGGCCACCACGACCACGAAGATGAGCACGAGCATGGGCACGACTCCGGTCATGGCCACCCCCATGGCGCGCACGAGCATGATCACGCCACCGGGATCAAGGGCTTCCTCTTATCGCTGTTCCGCCCGCACAGCCACGACGCCGCGGATTCGATCGACTCGGCACTCGAGGCGAGCGCCGAGGGCATCCGGGCCCTGAAGATCAGTCTGGTCATCCTCGGCCTGACCGCGCTCGCGCAGCTGGTCGTGGTCCTTTTCACCGGATCGGTCGCCTTGCTCGCTGACACGATCCACAACTTCTCCGACGCGCTGACCGCGGTGCCCCTGTGGATCGCCTTCGTCATGGCACGTCGCGCCCCCACCCGCCGCTACACCTACGGGTACGGCCGGGCCGAGGACCTCGCCGGAGTGTTCATCGTCGCGATGATCGCGCTGTCCGCGGCCGTCGCGGGCTACGAATCAGTACGCCGCCTGATCGACCCGCAACCGATCACCAACGTCGGGGTCGTCCTCGCCGCGGGCATCCTGGGCTTCGTCGGCAACGAAGCGGTGGCCCTCTACCGGATCCGGGTCGGCCGCAAGATCGGCTCGGCCGCCCTGGTCGCCGACGGGCTGCACGCCCGCACCGACGGATTCACCTCACTGGCCGTCGCTGCCGGCGCCATCGGGGTCATGGCCGGCTTCCCACTCGCCGACCCGATCGTGGGACTCCTGATCACCGTCGCCATCCTGGTCGTCCTCAAAAGCGCAGCCCGCGACATCTACCGCCGGCTCATGGACGCCGTCGAGCCCGAACTCGTCGACACTGCGGAGACCGCCCTCCGCACAGTTCCAGGTGTGCAGGACGTCGAGAGCCTCCGCCTGCGGTGGCTGGGCCATCGCCTCCGCGCCGAGACCGACATCACCGTGGACCTCACCCTCAGTGTTGCCGCGGGTCACGCGATCGCCGTCGAGGCCGAGCACCGGCTGCTGCACGCCGTGCCACGTCTGGACGCCGCCACGGTCCACGTCAACCCCAGCCACCTCGATGGTCAAGACCCGCACGAGGTCATGGCCCACCACCAGTAGCCGGGATGCGCGGGTTCCCCGCGTTCGGGCCATCGAGGCCCGGAGGGCCGTTTCGGCCCTCCCCACGGACAACCAGGACGCGGTCGCGGGCGGGCATGCCAGCCGCCCGTACCGTTCGACCCGCGCCCCACGACCACCCCAGGAGCATCAATGATGGCCCGACCGCGCATCGCATGGTGGATCCCCCCTCTGCTTGCTGTACCAATCCTGATGGCCGTCGCGAGCCCGGCCGCCGCCCACGGCATCGGCGGTGAGGCTGCCGACCGGTCAATCCCTGGCTTCATCCCGGTCGGCATCGAGCACATGCTGCTGGGCTGGGACCACCTGCTGTTCGTCGCCGGTGTCGTCCTGGTCGCCCGCGAGGTGAGGCTCGCAGCCAAGCTGATCAGTCTGTTCGTCCTGGGACACTCGACCACGCTGATCGCCGCCACGCTGGCCGGCTGGCGGGTCGATCCCGACACCGTCGATGTCGTCATCGCGCTCAGCGTGGTGTTCGTGGCAGGCATCGGCATCTTCGGGCGACCGGAGCGATTCAGGCTGTTCGGCGCAGCCGTCGTCGGTTTCGGCCTCATCCACGGACTCGGCCTGGCCACCAGGTTCCAGGACATCGGAGTCCCCGAGGACGGCGAGCTGTGGCGGGTCATCGCCTTCAACATCGGCATCGAGATCGGCCAGCTCACCGCCATCGCCGCCATGGCCGCGATCGCGTTCGGCGCCGGAAGACTGATCGGCCCCGAACAGACCCCTCGAGCGGCCCAGCTCGCCTGCCCACCAATATTCATCGGTGGATCCGTCGCCGCCAGCCTGATCGCCCTCAACGCGGTCACCGCACTTCCCGCCCCGCCGCCAGCCGAACTGTCGGCAGACAGCACCTGCGAGATCACCTCACCGACCAAGCCGCTCCCCACCACCGGCGGCGACCACCCCGAACGTGCGTTCTTCGACCCCGAGGAAGAAGCGCCCCTGATCGACTTCGGTCACTCACTCGGAGACGGCTACGTCATCGTCCTCTACCCGCCCGACATCAGCTCGCCAGACCTCGAAGCCCTCCGCGCCTTCGTCGAGAGCCCAGACGGCGAAGGAGTGCTCGCCGGGAGCCACGACGACACCAGCCTGCAGGTCCTCCAGCAGCGGGACACCATGACTTGCGAGCAGATCGAAGTGGAGAGCGTCCAAGCATTCAGCCAGAACTGGCTCGGACCACTACGCGGCTAACCCGTAGGGCCGGTGTGCACGGTCAGACAAGGACGAGGTCGTCGACGCGACGCACCCCAGACACGTCTGCGCCGCCTGCCGACCCGGGTTCGCGCAGGGATGACGGCGATCTTCAGTGGAAGGACTTGGGCCTGACCGACGTGTCACCCATGCGGCAAACCCAGCAGCTCCGTGCGCACGCTACGCGGCTACTTGTTTCCTTGACCTCAGGATTGGTGCTGGCGAGTGTCGGTCCAGACGTCCGGTCCGTCGCTCTCAATGCGGCTGCCCACGCTGCCCGGTGACGGGCCCGTGTGGCTCACTCATGGCGTGCGCGGGCCGGGCGTCGCAGAGTCGGAAGAGGCTCAAGAGGGGTCTGCCCAGCTCGAAGTAGCGTTGCCCTTCCCGACTCAAGAACCCATCGGAATCGAGTGTCGGGAGCGTGCATGCAAGAACAAGCAGAACGTGTCGTGATCGGGATGGATCCGCACAAGCGATCAGCCACGATCGAGGTGATAACCGGTGACGAGACCGTCCTCGGTGGCGGCCGGTTCGGCACCGATGACAGCGGTTTCGCCGCGATGGTGGGTTACGTCAACGCCATCGCGCCCGACTCCGATCGTCGGGTGTGGGCGGTCGAGGGGTGCAACGGGATCGGCCACTACATCGCGATCCGGCTGCTTGCTGGCAGCGAGCAGGTCCTCGACGTGCCACCGAAACTCTCAGCCCGTGCCCGCGTGTTCGCCACCGGGCAGGGCCGCAAGACCGACGCCACCGACGCCCACTCCGTGGCGCTGGTCGCGACCCGGATGGCCGGGCTGCGCCCGGTCGTCGACGACGAACAGCTCGCAGTGCTCCGGGTCCTGGTCGACCGACGCCGCTCCCTGGGCGAGGACCACACCCGCATCGTGTCGCAGGTCCACGCCCTGTTGCTGGAGCTGATCCCCGGCGGTGCGAAGCGTGACCTGTCCGCGGCCCAGGCTCGCAAGCTGATCGCCACCATCCGACCCCACGACGCCGCTGGGAAGACCCGACGCCGGGTCGCATCCGAGCTGATCGGCGACCTCGAACGCATCCACGCCCGCAAGAAAGCGGCCGACAAGGAGCTACGCGTCCTGCTGGCCGCGACCGGCACCTCGTTGCTGGACCTGCACGGCATCGGCCCCTCCGGCGCCGCCCGGTTGCTGGTCGAGGTCGGTGACATCACCCGATTCCCCAACCGCCACCACTTCGCGTCCTGGAACGGCACCGCACCCATCGACGCATCCTCCGGGGACCACGTCCGCCACCCGCTGTCGCGGGCAGGGAACCGCCAGATCAACCGGACCCTGCACATCATGGCCACCGTCCAGCTACGCAACCCCGGCATCGGCCGCGACTACTACGACCGACGCAAGGCCGAGGGAAAGACCTCGATGAAGCAATGCACTGCCTGAAGCGACGCCTGTCCGACATCGTCTACCGCAAACTCCTCGACGACGCCGTCGCCCGACGCCTCACCACCACCGGGACGGGTCCGGGTGGGCAACGAGGTAACGACTCTGACTCCAGCGCGGCCGGTTCACAACCCCACACCGACTCTTCGGACAAGCCTCACCCGAACCCGCCAACCACCCATCCTAGAACCCCACTACCCGCTGCGTCTTGACACAGAGGGGAGCCATGAGCGTGCACTCCAGCCTGCGCCTTAGGTGCGATCCGTTGCGATCGACTGCTCCCCTGACCAGCAGCGATGTCGTGTGCGACGTCGGGTTACGGCGGCGCACCGTCGCGTGCGTTGCGAACCAAAGCGAGCCCAATCCGAGCCCTCGCGTCAGGGAGGTCCGACGATCTCAAGGGAACGCAGGCGCGGCCCTTTCACCAGCGGAGCCCCAAGGTTTCCGGGCGCCCCACTCCCCCGCCGACGAAAGGCCGGGTCCACCATGCGCCACCGCGTAACTGCGCCATCGGGCCACGCTCCGGCGCGCGACGACAAACAAGTACTACGCTGGATAGTATTCAGCATTCGCCCGAAACTTCAGTCCGTGCGAGTCCTGCCGACGACGAGGATCACTCACGTGGCCAAGGCCAAGCCCCCGAGCAATGACCGCCAAGCGAAGATCGACGCTATCCGGAGCCAGCAGCAGAACTCTGAACGCCGCCGCGGCCTGATAATCGTTGGCGCGTGCGTCCTGGCGGCGCTGGCTATCGTCTCCTTTCCGGTCTACTCGATCCTCAGTGACCGAGCGGAACTCTCGCAGTTCGAGGACCTTGACTTGGCCACCATCGGGGCCTCCGCCTCGGCTTGCACCGACATCACCACTGAGCCAGCGTCTGGCGGGGCCGAACACGTGCCGTACCCCGAGCAGGTCACCTACGACACCGCGCCCCCAGCCTTTGGGAACCACTGGAACGAACAAGGCGTCGCCCCAGCTGTCTTTGAGCGAAAGTTCTACGCTCCCGAGGACCGGCCCGAAGTTGAGTCACTGGTCCACAATCTCGAGCACGGCTACACCATTCTCTGGTACGACGAGACCATCGCTGAGAACGACGACGCCATCACCGAACTGCGTGGCCTAGCTGCCAAGTTCGCCGACAGCGACAACTTTCGATCCAAGTTCATTGCCGTCCCTTGGACCACCGAGGACGGCGCCTCGTTCCCCGAAGACATGCACGTGGCGTTGAGCCACTGGTCGGTGGGCGGCGACGGCGACCCGAGTGGTGAGCAGACCGGCGCCTGGCAGTACTGCTCAGAGACCAGCGGCGAGGCGCTGAACAGCTTCATGGCTGAGTACCCCTACCTGGACTCGCCAGAACCCGAGGCCGGATGAGGTCTCGATGATGGAGCGCCACGTTTGCTCCCCCGCAGCTTGTCCATGGCCCGTACGTACCTGGCCATGATCGGTCGAGAGTGCCGAGATGAGCCTGCGGCGAAGCCTGATCGCGAGGTTCAGTAGTGCGGCGAAGGCCGCCTGGGCGAGGAGTCGGGGCTTTGGCGAGACCATCGGCGAGGTTCCGTGAGCGGCTCCGCGTCCCGGTCCGCTGGTGGTTTCAGGGCAGCATGCTCGTCAC
>NZ_BAAIFY010000048.1:0-10169 GCF_054653575.1 Nocardioides pyridinolyticus
CAAAATCACAAGCGCATCACGGGCGCGGGGGCAGCAGCGTGGATGTCTCGACCGGTTGTGCCTCGCCACGGTCGACGGCGGCGTCGTGGCTGTCTCGTGCGCGTGCGAGCAGGTCCATGAGTTCATCCTCCTCACGGGCTTTCTGCTTGTACTTCGGACCGAGGGCGAAGATCTGGTCGCGCTCGGAGAGCAACAGGGCATAGATGCGTTCCCGCTCAGCCGGATCGTGGGTGTACTCGGCGTCCAGGTAGGCGGTGGCGTGGCGTCGAGCGTTGCGAATGGCGTTCTGGGCCTTGCCGGTGGGGCTGTAGAGCGAAGCGAGGACGGTGAGGAGCAGGACGCCGATGATCACGCTCAGCGAGACGGTGGTGCTGATCTCGGCAACCTTGATCGGCTCGCCGTCGTTGACGAACGGGAGGTTGTTCTCGTGCAGGGCGTGCAGGATGAGCTTGACGCCGATGAACGCCAGAATGGCGGCGAGACCGTAGGAGAGGTAGATGAGCCGGTCCAGCAGGCCCTCGATGAGGAAGAACAGCTGACGCAGCCCCATCAACGAGAACGCGACGGCGGTGAACACCAGGTAGGTGTCCTGGGTCAGGCCGAAGATGGCGGGGATGGAGTCGAGGGCGAAGAGGATGTCGGTGCCCCCGATGGCCACCATGACCAGCAGCATCGGGGTCATGGCGCGTTTGCCGTCATGGATGGTGAACAGCTTGTCGCCGTCGTAGTGCTCGGTGGTGTGGATGACCTTGCGGGAGAGGCGCACCACGACGTTGTCGGCGGTCTGGGACTCGTCGTCGTGGTGGGACTTGAGCATGTTGCCCGCGGTCAGGATCAGGATCAGGCCGAAGGCGTAGAAGATCCAGGCGAAGGAGTTGATGAGCGTGGCGCCGAGGAAGATGAACCCGGTGCGCGCGATCAGGGCGAAGACGATGCCGAACAGCAGCACCTTCTGCTGGTCCTCACGCGGCACCCGGAAGCTGGTCATGATGATGAGGAACACGAACAGGTTGTCCACCGAGAGCGCCTTCTCGGTGATGTAGCCGGCGAAGTACTCCCCGCCCGGGGTGGGTCCGCCGAACACCAGGACGCCGAGCCCGAACACGATGGCGAGGCCGACGTAGAGCGAGGACCAGTACGCGGCCTCGCGGAGCGTCGGGACGTGGGCCTTGGAGGTTAGAAGGGCGCATGAAATTTGACGGTTTTGGCGGGAACCTGAGCATCCTCGGCCCTCCCAGCGTACGTGGGATCTCAGGTTCGTTGAACCCGGGGCGTTCGGCGATTCTCGACCCGTTAGGGCTGGCGGTCGCCCAGCGCGGACTCCGCCGGGCAGCGGAGTTCCAACTGTGGGGCAGCCTCAGTCAGTTTCCCGTGCGCCCAGAGCGTGTGGATGGTGGCTGCTGCGGTGATGGCCCCAAGCACGCCCAGGCCCAGGTCGCCCAGAGTGTCGGCGTAGGCGAAGTGGCGCTCGGAGGAGCCGCTGATGAAGGCGAAGTACTCGCCTATCTCCCAGACGATGGCGCCGGTCGCGCCGATGGCCAGGGCACGCTCGAGGACGCTCAGGAAGTTCGACGAGCGGTGCATGGTCAGCAGGATCACGGCGGCTGCGAGAAGGCCGGTGTTCATGAAGTGCATCCAGTCGTCGAACCAAACGACGGTGTCGTAGAGGTTCATCCGGTTGCCGAGGATGTCGGTGAAGCATGTGATGGTGACCAGGAAGTCGGCGAGCCACGGGAACGAGGCGCGCTCCTTCCAGAACAGCACCCAGATCGCAGGCACCGTGAACGCCAGCATCGGGTAGATGATCGCGCGCACTCCCGCGGCTTTGTCTCTCATGTGGCTGGCGTCGAGGAACAGCAAGGCGAACACGAGGAGCAGGATCAGCCCGGCCTTGGCCGAGATATTGGCCGTCCGTACGAGCGGGGGGATTGGGTAGCGCGCGACCACCAGTTCGCTCATGTGTGGCTCCTGCTCGGTTGTTCGGCGCGAGCGGGATGCCCGCCGAGCGGAGATCGTCTCATCTGCGGCTCACTCAGGCTGTGCGATTGGGTGGAGGGCGATCTTGGTGATCCGGTGCCCGGTCACCTCGCTAACCTCGAGGACCGCGCCGTCCACCTCGACGGCGTCGCCCGCGACCGGGATACGTCCCAGGCGGGCGATGACGAATCCGGCGACGGTCTCGTAGTCGCCGTCCTCGAGCGGGATGCCGGTCTCGTCGGTGAAGTCCTCAATACTCAGGCCGGCGTCGATGCAGGCCGGGTCCTCGCCGGTGACGGGTTCTTGCGTGTCGTACTCGTCGCGGATGTCACCGATGAGCTCTTCGACGAGGTCTTCCAGGGTCACGATGCCGTCGGTGCCTCCGTACTCGTCGATGACGACGGCGAGGTGGGTGCCCTGCTGGCGCATGGTGGCCACGGAGGGCAGGACGAAGTTGGTCGCCGGCAGCATCAGCACCGAACGACACACGTCGTGGACCCGACGTGTGTCGTCGGCTGCGATCCCGAGCAGATCGCGCACGTGCAGGAAGCCGATGACATCGTCGAACCCCTCGCCCGTGATGGGGTAGCGAGAGTAGGGGAGGTCGCGGACCCGGTCGGCAGCCTCGATCAGAGGGGTCTCGGCGCTGAGGAACTCGACGTCGCCGCGTGGCCGCATGGCCGCCTTGACCGTGGTTTCCGTGGCTTGCAGGACGTCACGCAGGATGCGGCGTTCCCCTTCCTCCAACGCCTCGTGTTTGGAGACGATCTCGCGCAGTTCGTCTTCGGACAGTTCCTCGGTCGTCGCGTGAGGGTCCCCGCCCACGAGGCGCACGACAGCGTTGGTCGAGGCGGAGAGCAACCAGATGACCGGGCGCATCAATCCGGCGAAGCGGTCCAGCACCGGCGCGACGGCCAGCGACAGTCCGGCGGACTTCTGCAGGGCCAGGCGTTTGGGCACCAGCTCGCCGAGCACGAGGGACAGGTAGGCGATGAGGAGTGTCATCACGACCAGGGCAACTGTCTCGGCCGTGTCGTCCCCGAGGCCGATGACCTCGAGGTACGGCGCCAGGTCGGGAGCCAGCGTGGAGCCACCGTAGGCCGCGGAGAAGAATCCAGCGACGGTCACGCCGATCTGGACCGCTGCGAGGAAGCGGTTGGGGTCACGCGCCACCGCCGCGACCCTGGCGCCGCGCGAGCCTTGGCGTTCGAGCTGGGTCAGCTGGCTCTCGCGGAGCGAGACCAGCGCAATCTCGGTCGCGGCGAACACGCCGCCGACGAGGACGAACACCAGGACGAGGCCGATGTTCAAGAGAGTCTGGCTGTCCATCAGGTCCATTCACCCCCGATCGTGCTCGCGGGTGAATGGCTGGTACTTCGAGGCTCGTCCATGGGACCAAGGATACGAACTGCCAGCCGTCCCGCGCTCGCCCGGGCAATGAGCGTCGGCTTCTGTGTGAGTTCAGGGTCGGGGCGTCCTGTCGCCGTCGATGGCGAGTTCGGGGTGCTCGATGGTCTGCAGGTAGCGGGTGGCGCCGTCTATGCCGAGGCCGAAGAGATCGGAGATGCGGCGGACGTCGCCGCCGGTTGCGTGGATCTCGTGGAGGATGCGGTCCTGGCGAAGCGCATGAGGACGCAGGGTGATTCCGAGCCACGGAAAGTTGCGGCCTACTGGGGTCAGGCGGGGCGCGGTCCGGCGGTTAATGAGCAGGTGAGGGTTGGCGCTGTTGGGCCAGCGTCGGTTCCGGTGGTCGAGCCAGGCGGCGAGACGGGTGCGGACCGGGGCCCCGAGCGGGATCACACGCTCACCGATGGTCAGGCGACCGTCGACGATGGCGGTGAGTTTCAGGGCACGCAGCTCCTTACCGCTCACCGCGTGGAACGCGACGAGCGAGACGGCCAGCGCAACAACGGGGTCGGCGTGGTTCAACTCAGCGCGGATCACCTCTGGATCCAACGCCAGCGGAATGCTGCGCGCGGGTCGCACGATCTTCATGCCTCGCATCGGGTTGGCGAAGATCAGCTTCCGGCCCTTGAGCGTCTTGAACAGAGATCTGAGGCCGAGCTCGGCGGCGTGACGTCGGCCGGGGTTGAGCGGCTCCAGTGCTTTCTCGATATCGGCGCGCGTCACCTGCGCGAAGGAGGTGTAGCCGGGTCCACCCAGGCGTTGACGACGGTGACCAGGCCCATGATCTGGACCCTGGCGGTTTGCGGGTCGCGTGGCACTTGGCGCGGTGCCTGACGGGAGTCTTCGAGCATGACGTTGAGCCACAGCTCGAGGTGCTCGCGCATCTGGGCCGGAAGGTTGGCGGCCCGTGCTGCGAAGTAGACCTCGGCCCGGCTGGGGGGTCCTCGATAAGCAGCCCGGCGTCGGCGAGCACGTCGATGGTGGAGCTGATGTTGCCGTCGTAGCGGGGCATTTGCAGGACGTCGGTGGCGCGTATCTTCGCGGTCGGTTCGTCGCGCAGGGTCTGCAACAGCCGCAGGGACCGCATCACGTCGTTGCGTTGGCGCACCGACCAGCCGTAGCGCTCGGAGTGCTCGTCGACGACGGCGGCGCAGTAGCGGGTCAGCTCGCTGTCCTCCTGGAGCGAGCGTTGTCGCAGAACCTCCGGATCAGGCGCAAGGTCGAACAACCTCAGTTGGACCATCGGTTCGTCGTCGAATCCGGTCCCTTCGGGGTAAGTCAGTTGGTTCTTGTAGCGGCTCTTCCAGGGCTCATCGACAGCTCGAACGCGGGCGGTCGGCTTGCGGGCGCGGGATCCGGGCCGGAGCACGGGATCGGGCGCCAGGCGCGGCGTGACGCGTCGCTTGAAGAGCATGTTGGCCAAGAACAGCTGCTGGCTGTGCTGGTTGGCTGCGGCGTAGTCGAGCGCACGGCCGGGCTCTTGGATGATCTGGGCTTGCTGGACGCACAGCCTGCAGGCACCGGAGTTGCCGATCCGCGCGAGGCGGCCGCAGTAGTCGCAGGTCCCTTCGGGGTAGTGAGTGCGCCACCAGCGACACGGCCAGCAGGTCCAGTTGTACCGCGGGTAGACGCCCCACGCGAGGCAGCCTTTGCAGGAGCCTGGTCGCTGGGGGCAGCGCGGGTGGCACAGGGTGCACAGGCCCTGGCTGAAGTAGTCCTCGGTGCTGCCGCATCCGCGGCAGGCCGGCGCTGGGAGTGGTGGCTGCCGCAGACTGCCTCGGCAGTTGGTTCTGGCCAACTCCAGCGAACCCGCCGAGGATGATCCCCAAAGCGAGAGTCGCGATCTCGCCCAACCGATGGTCGGGGGCACTGTCGGAGTGCAGGGTCAGCCGGAATCTTCACTGCAGGAGCAGGCGCGACGGCAGACGCCGCCAAAGCCATCCGGCCGTCGACGGCGTCCGCCCTGCTTGGTGGTCACCGGGCGGTGACCACCAAGTAGGCAGCGGTCTCGAAGTCGACGAACCCGGTGAAGGACGGGCCGTCGGCGAACGGGAGGATCTGGGTCGCCCAGTAGCCCCCGAAGCCATTGTCGCGGTCGATCCAGTAGAAGAGATTGGCCAGGCCCGCCCAGCCGATGGCGCCGGCCGGGCGGCCGGTCGGGAACGGGTCTTCGGTGTATTGGAAGGTGTAGGACCAGGTCTTTTTGAGGCCGGGGAAGAACTCGGCGTCATTGGAGAGCGACTTGATGACTCCCGGCAGCATCTTGACCTGCAGGTTGTCGGGGAGCTGGTTCTCGAAGGCGAGGTCGACGGACGCGGGCGTGAGCACCTGCTCGCCCGAGGCGCTGCGACCCTCGTTGAGCCACATCCGGATAAACCGCAGGTAGTCGGGCACGATCGAGAAGAGACCGTGCCCGCCGAAGTCGACCTCGGGCACCGTGGGCGCAGCGAAGTCGCTCGGTGTGAGGCTGCCGTCTTCCTCGCGCTGGTGGTGTCGGACCTTGCGGGCGAGCATCTCCGGAGAGGGAGCGAAGGCGGTGGCGGTCATGCCGAGAGGCTCGAAGATGCGTTCGTGGCAGACCTCGCCCAGCCGCTTGCTGGTGATTCCCTCGACCACTTGGCCTGCCCAGTCGATGTTGCTGCCGTACTCCCACTGGGTTCCCGGGTCGAACAGCAGCGGCGTCTGCAGGGCCTTTCGGCTGGCGGTGGCGACGCTGGGCTGGCCGTGTTCCTCGGCGAGTCGGTTGTAGGTTTCGTTGAAGAAGTCGTAGCCAAAGCCGGCGGTGTGAGTCAGCAGCTGGTGGGTGGTGACGTCACTGGCGGGCGGGCGCAGGATTGGCTGGCCGCCGGCGTCGAAGCCCTCGATAACCTGTAGTTCGGCGATCGCAGGCGCGTACTCCTTGGCCGGGGCCTGGAGGTCGAGGTCGCCGGACTCAACGAGCTGCAGACAGGCGGTGCCGGTGATGGCCTTGGTCGTGGACCAGATGTTGAAGACGGTGTCAGTGGTCATGGCAGTGCCCGTGGAGAGGTCGCGCACGCCTGAGGCGCCGAGGTAGATGGTGTCGTCTCGGTCGGTGATGCCTGCAACGACGCCGGGTACTCGTCCCTCACCGGAGACCGGCCCCTGTGACGCGCTCTGGACGACGGCGTCGACCGCGGCTGCCAACTGTTCGCTCATGGAGATTCCTTTCATTGGTTGCTGCCCAGCCTCTTTCTGGTGTGACGAGTGCCACAACCGACGTTGTGTCGCAGATCTCTCCCCTTCTCCCGCCAAATGGCGGAAGACCCGGCTAGAGCGCCGGAATAGACTGCGGACAACCAGTCGATGACCTTTGGCAGCCGGCCGGGCGGGTCTACTGGAGGAGACGGCAATGACGACGAATGCGGTCCCCCGGCCGGGCTTCGACGCCGAGTTGCGGGCCGGCTTGGCGGTCGTGGGGGGAATGTTCCCGCCGACGATCACACCTGAGCTCATCGACTTCATGCGGGTTTCGTATGCCTCGCCTCCAATGGCGGACCTGTTTCGGGAGCGCGGCATCGATGCCACCGAAGTCGTGTTGCCGGGCTACCAAGGAGTCGAGTTGACGGCGGCGGTGTTGCGTCCCCTCGGCGCGAACGGACCCCGTCCGACGGTGCTCTACGCGCATTCGGGTGGTCTGATGTTCGGCGACAAGTTCAGCGGGCTCGACCTTGTCTTGGACTGGGTCAGCGAACTTGGAGCAACCCTGATCACCGTCGACTATCGGCTGGCGCCGGAGTTCCCCGATCCCTACCCGTGGGAGGACATGTACGCGGCGCTGGAATGGGTAGCCGCCCACGCGGAGGACCTTGACGTTCGACTGGATCGGATCATGGTCGCGGGAGCGAGCGCTGGCGGCGGCCTGGCGGCTGGGATCGCCCTTGCCGCTCGCGACCGTGGGGGGCCCCGGTTGTGCGGGCAGGTTCTCGACTACCCCATGCTCGACGATCGCCTGATCACGGCCTCGACCAGCCAGTTCGACGGCATTGGAGTATGGGACCGAATCAGCAACCAGACCGGGTGGCAGGCGATGCTCGGCCATCGGCGTGGTGGCGACGCCGTCTCACCGTATGCCGCTCCAGCACGGGCGAGCGACCTGGGCGGTCTGCCTCCTGCGTTCATCGATGTGGGCGCGGCAGAGATCTTCCGCGACGAGGCCATCGAGTACGCCGACCGGATCTGGCGCGCGGGAGGCGACGCCGAACTGCACGTGTGGTCGGGAGCCTTCCACGCGTGCGACATCTTCGCGCCACACACGAGCGTCGGTCGCTCGATGATCCGCACGCGCAACGAATGGGTTGAGAAGATTCTGGCGGACTAGAGGCCATACCCACGGTGACTTCGAAGGGACTTGTGAAATGCAGGAACTCCTGGGGCGGATCGCTCGCCTTGACCCCAGTGCGAGCCTGGGTCTTCGAGTCATCGCATGCTTCGACGAGCTGATCGTAGGCAGCGTGAACACGCGCGCGCTCCTTGCCGCCGCGGCCTCTCTCTCCGGTTGCACGGCCGGCTTCCTCCAGACCGGCTCTCAACGAGCGATGCGGATCACGCCGAAGGGTCAGGTCGCGGAGGAGCCCACGCCGACGCTGCGTGAAGACCTCGTTGCGCACGTGGGTGACGAGATGACCGTGTGGCTCGAACGAGACGATGCGCCCTCGCCCAACGATGCGATCATCTTGGAGCGGCTCGCGCTGGCAGTCCGGATCCGGCATGGTCGCGGTGGAAGGGATATCGACAACCGGCGCCACTTGGGCGTGCTCACCGAGCGGGTTAGCACTCCCGACGAGCGTCTAGAAGCCGCCGGCGCCCTGGGGCTGATTGCTTCCCGGCGCCACCGAATCGTGGCTGCCCCCCTCTTCGCTGTGTGGAGTGGCCGTCCTTCAGGACCAGAGGACGTGATCGGCACCCGCTTCGGCCCTATCCACGCCGTGGTTGTTCCGGAAGCGTACGAACCATTCCGAGGTTCACCCGTCGGCGTCGGCGTCGCCACGAATGCTCAAGGGCTCGACCGGTCCTTCCGCAGCGCGCTTGTGGCCCTTAGGCTCTGCGACCCACCGTGCGAACCGATGGTCGCTGCCGACGTCTACGGCGGCCTGATCGAACTGCTGGCCGAAACCGACGACGACGCCCAGCGCGACTACGCCGACACCCTTGACGGTGTCGCGCAGCATTCTTGGGCTCTCGAGACCGTAGCTGCTCTAGTGACGACTCGGACCATACGCGAGGCGGCCCGAGTGCTGAACGTCCACCACAGCACCCTCCAGGCTCGAATCGACACCATCAAGACGGACCTCGGCTTCGACCCCTTGCAGGGATTCGGCCGCACACGACTCGGCATCGCGCTCCTGGTGCACCGGCTGAGTCGGTCCAAGGTGCTGGACATGCCCACACCCGCCGATGTCGGAAATCAGGTCGGACCAGCCGCTGTAATCGGCTGATCCTCGGCGGCTCGATCATGCGATTCCACGACACCCTCGCCGGGTCCAGACGAGGCTCTTCGCAGCCCAGTCGCCGGCCGGCAATGGCATACAAACCGACGCCTCATCGTCGGCGAATCTTGCACCACGGCGAGGTCTCGACGCTATGCACGTCGCGGAGCAATTGGCAGCAGCAGCAGCGGGAGGGGAGCCAGCAGCAGTGTAGTCAGGCACTGGCGAGCGCGCGAAGGCACCTTCGGTCGGATGCTCTCGAACGGCGCTGGGGCGCCGGGTCGCCCACCAGGGATCCGACGCACCTGCGGGGTGGTTCCTTATGGTCGTCGTGGCGCTCGGACGTGGAGCCAGAGCTGCAGCGCCGCCCGCCCCGCCAATGCGGGGCTTGACGGCGTGGGGAAAGTTAGCCAACTGCTCGGCGTGTGCAACCACGGTGAAGAAGAACGCCACGAGCGACCGCGGGTAGATCCGGAGCATTCCTGAGATTCCCTAACAGACTGGGTCAGTTACTCAACTGCTGGCCGATGTCGATTGGCCTGCGGCGATCAGGTCCATGACGGATCGGTCGGCGAGGGTGGTGGTGTCGCCGACCGTGCGGTTCTCGGCGACGTCCTTGAGCAGACAGCAGATGGCGCATGATCTTGCCGGAGCGGGTCTTCGGGAGTTCGGGGACGATCATGATCGAGCGGGGTTTGGCGATGGCGCCGATCTCCGTAGCGACGTGGGTACGCAGTTCCTGGACCAGCGCCTCGCCCGTGGCCCCGTCGGAGACGCCCTCGCGCAGGATCACGTAGGCCACGACCGCCTGGCCGGTGATCTGGTCCGCGGCACCGACGGCGGTCGCCTCGGCGACGCGGGGGTGGGAAACCAGGGCGGACTCGATCTCGGTGGTGGAGAGGCGGTGGCCCGAGACGTTCATGACGTCGTCGACCCGGCCCAGCAGCCAGATGAAGGCCGATCGCCACTGTGGAGTACGGGTCGGTCAACAGGACGGCGTATCCCGCATCTTCGTCCCCGTAGTGGAGAAACGTCGCGGGGACGCGTTCGAGGCCGAAGACGCGCTCGTACCACTCGATGCTGCGATCGATGTCGGTGACAGTCGGCGAGAAGTGGCGCACGCCCTCGATCTTCGGCGCGTTGTCGGTGCTCATGGTTGAGCTCGTCCCTTCCGATCGCCGAGCGCGGTGGCGCTCACTTCAGGAATGACGCTATTCGGCGAACTGGTCTGTGCCTATGCGGAAATCCAACTGCAGTTGTACCCATTCCTACCGACGGTTCCGACGAGGATGACGTGAAGACCTGGGTGAAGCGGGCTCATCCCAATCGAGGGTGTAG
>NZ_BAAIFY010000049.1:0-9193 GCF_054653575.1 Nocardioides pyridinolyticus
CTAAGGCGTACTTGGGCGGCCTTAGTTCCGAAGGCGACGGCCTCAGCGGGTGTCAGGTCGTCGAGTCCGACGGTTTCGAACGACGTCGGGTCGATGTTTTCGGTGTAGCCAACCGGGCGGGTCGTGATGACGGCAAGTAGGTCGCATCGGTCCCCCTCTGCGTTGTTGACGAACTCCACGACGCGCTCGATCACCGTGCGCCGCGTCTCTGGCTCGGTGACCTCGTCCAGGCCATCGAATACGACTATCCAGGGCCAAGCGCGCAGCCAGGAGGTCAGCGTGGCGGGCGTGACGGTGCCATGGTTCGACTTCTTGCTGATGTGTTCGGCCACGTATCGCATCAGCGATTCATCGAGCTTGTGGCCTCGTTCCTCCGCGTAGTCGGCGAGGTCGATGCGCAGCGGCCAGCGCCGGTGCCGCGGGAGTTGGTGCCCCAGCCTCCGCAGCACGTCCTCGGTCCCGGTGATCACAGTGTCGTGGTTGGCCGCTAGTGCCGTGGAGCCTTTGAGCGCTGCAACCCGGTATGCCTGCACGATGAGCTTGGAGATCGTGGTCTTCCCGTTGCCCGGCTGGCCGGTGAGGACGATGTGGCGCGGCCCGTCCACAGCTGTGATGTCTCGGGCTAGGAGGTTGTCTCCCCGCTCGAAGACATGCCGCAGCACGGTGCTCCTGTGGCCTCCGCCCGGGAAGGTCACGGGGAGATCGATGGCGACCTCGTGCACCGGGATGCCGCGGTTTTCGCGGTCACCGGCGTCGTCGAAGTACACCAGCCCGTCGGAGAGGAGTTCGGTGCGTGCCTGGTCGAGCAGAACCGGTTCGCTGTCCTTAACGGCGATGTTGCCCGTGAGCTCAGAGATGAAGGTGAAGACGTCGCTGGCAGTCAAGAAGGCGTCGAACCGGCGGCGCACGCCTTCCTGCGTGCTCAACAGAGCATCGAGCTGGTTGCCGTCCCAGAATCGGATCGTCTTGATGTGCGCGATCCGCTTGCGCCGCTGGACCCTATCGAGAATTGCATCCTGATCGTCGATGTCGCGGCTGGGGTCGTTGAGCCTGTCGCGGTAGGCCCTGATGTTCCTGCGGATGGCGTCGTGGCCGCCCGTGTTCTGAACGGGCGTGAGTGCGACGTTGGTGATGAAGACGAGCTGATCGGGCAGGGGATCGCGCGGGTCCTTCTTATCCCACTCAGCCCAGGCGTCGAGTTCCTTCTTGACCTCTCCCCACAACCACGAGGCATTGGTGGTCTCCGAGTCGGAGATCTTGTCGTGGTGCTTGACCTGGAAGACGGTGTAACCGCTGAAGGTGTCTGCTGAGGACTCGAGTGCTGAGGCGAACTTCAGGTTGCCCTCGAAGTACAGATCGCGGCCGCCGTCCTTGCCAGCGCCCATGACCTGGACACCTGGGCCGAACTCGGCGATCGCCAGCGCAGCGGCCATCGACTGAAAGGCACCGGGGCTCAACAACTGCAGCTGGTGCTTCACGGACGACTCCACTGTTCGACGGACGGCTCAAGGTAGCAACGCGCAGCGACACGGCGTGGTCGAACCGCGCGGTCACCCGTCCGCCTGTCACCAGGCGCTGCCGCGGAGCGAATCCCTACCGGTTCGGTGTTGAGGAGGTAGGTGCGTCGCGGTTGGAAACGTTCGGCGCATCTCGACAAACAGGTGTCGAGATGCACGAAGGATTGATGGCCCACCCGCGGGAGACCTTGACGAGATCGGCCATTTGCGTGGTTGCCGTCAAGGTAGGCCGGTCCGGACACGAGCTCTCCCCGCAGAGCGCCCCGTCACCGGCGAGCTTCGCGGACGGGTCATCCGGGACGCCCGGGCATTGGTCAGTGGGCTGGCCTGCTCAGGTCCCGCACGAGGTTCGGCTTACGGAACATCCGGATCTGCCGAGATGCGTAAGACGAACGGTTCCCCGCACGTGGGTCGCTGGAACACTGGCGTGATGCCGCGAATCGGATTCCTCCACACAGCTCAAGTCCATGTCCCGACCTTCGAGGCACTTGTGGGGGATGCCGATGACAGCTCGTCCTGCGTGCATCGGGTCGAGCCCGACCTCCTTGTCCAGGTGCGCAGGAACGGCCCTACCGCGGACGTCGAGGAAGCCACCCTGGCTGTCCTGCATCAGCTCGCTGACAACGGTGTGGATGTCATCGTCTGCACCTGCTCCACCCTTGGGTCTGTCGCCGAGGCCGTGGGAGCACGTCTACCGGTGCCCGTCCTCCGAGTGGATCGACCGATGGCACGGGCTGCGGTCCAGGCTGGGTCCCGTATCGCTGTCATCGCCGCGCTGGAGTCCACGCTAGAGCCGACTCGTGCACTGCTCGCTGCCGAGGCGCGAAGCGAAGGTGCGTCGTTGACGATCATCGACGTGGGTGTGCCGGACGCATGGGCTGCTTTCGAGTCGGGTGATTCAGACGGTTACCTGCGACAGGTTGCAGACGCGGCCCGCTCCATCGCCGAAAGCGTGGACGTCGTCGTGCTCGCTCAGGCCAGCATGATGGGCGCGGCTGCCATGCTCACCGACCTCCGGAGGCCCGTGCTGGTGAGCCCGGTTCTCGCCGTGCAGCATGCGGTGAGCGCGTCGAGCCGGTAGCGGCGAAACCTCCGCTCATGCCGCGACGCGTGCGCGAATCTGCCGGCGAGGGGGACAGATCTCTACGCTGAACTCATGGCCGGATCATCGTGGGGCAAGACGCCGCGCGAGAGCGTCGAGCAGGAGTGTGCTCGCCGTGGCAAGGATGAGGTTGTGGCGGGATGCGTCGAGCTCCTCACGAAAGGCGACGCGGACCCGGATCTGATCCTGGCCCTGGGTGGTCCGCCGGCGCGCTGGGTCGTCACCGGCGAGCCGCCAGGCCCTCCCTACTGGCTGCGTGTCTGGGCGTTGCGAGGTCTGCTGTGGGCCTGGGATGCCAGGGCACGCTCAGCAGTGGACACGGCACTTCAGGACGAGGCTTGGCGGGTGCGGGAGATGGCGCTTCGAGTCGTGGCCCGTCACCGGCTCGAAGACGCCGTGACGACAGCAGCCGACCTCCAAGACGACCCGAACGCCCGAGTGCGAGCCGCTGCGTCACGGGCTCTGGCCCGGCTCGCCAGCGACAAGGACAGCGCCTGAGAGTCATCGGAAAGACGTCCGCACATGCCGCTGATAGTGCGCAGCTCCGACGCCGGCGACACATCGAGTCCCGCTCGGGGATCCTGCGCTGGCGCGCTCCGCGAGCCAATCCTGCTGCGGTCGCGCTCTGTGTGACCAGTAGTTTGTGGCGCGTTGACCAGCTCGCGCGAGTCACGGTAGCGCCAGCGATCCTCAACGAACTCGCGCTCTGCTCCGGGGTAGACGCCGGGCTCGTGGCCTCTCGGGGACTGCAAGACGAAGCAGGTCCTCTGCCGGGCCGACCGGTCGCTGGCCGGTGAGCCAGACGGCACGTAGCGAGCGGTCGAGGTCGACTCCGTGAACGGGGACCTGGACTAGGCGGCCGGCTGCGACGTCGTCGTGCACTGCCAGGTCGGAGAGCACGGCCGGGCCGGCTCCGGCGATGACTGCGGAGCGGACGCCGCTGCTGGTCGACACCTCGAGCAGGGGTTGGGTGGGGGTGCCGAACGGGGTCAGGGCTCGGTCCAGCGCGGTGCGGGTCCCCGACCCGGCTTCGCGGTGCACCAGCCGCGTTCCGGCCAGCTCCTCAGCCTCTACCGATTTACGGCGCTGGGCCCACGGGTGAGCGGGCGCGACGACGACCACGAGCCGGTCGGTCGCCACGACCTGAGCGGACAGGCCGGAGGGAAGGTCGGGGCCCTCGATGAAGCCGAGGTCGGCGTCGCCCGCGAGAACCGCGGCCGCCGTGGTGTCGCTGTTGCCTGCGGTCAGGCTGACGGCGGTGTCCGGATGCGTGGCGGCCAGCACGACGAGCCAGCCCGGCAGTAGATGCTCGGCCACGGTCAAGCTCGCCGCGACCCGCAGCCGCGCGATGCGGTCGCTGCGCAGGGACGCGATGCCCGCCTCGAGGACGTCCGCAGCAGCGAGGACCCCACGTGCCCACTCGGCCAGCAGTGCACCGTTGGGGGTGAGGTTCGAGCCACGGGCTGAGCGAGTGAGGACCGCGAACCCGACCAGCCGTTCGAGTCCGCGCACCCGTGCGCTCACGGCAGGCTGGCTTAGCCCGCGGGAGGCACCGGCCTTGCTCAGGCTGCCGCTGGCAGCGATCTCGAGGAGCAGCGACAGGGTGTCGAGGTCGGGCACCCGGGTGAGAGTCATCGACCCACTCTAGAGCCCGCCATCAGTCCGGTGGATGACGTCATCGATCCAGGATGTCTACCGAGCGCCCGTCTGCCGGCGCAGGCTGGAAGTACCGACGAAGGAGAATGCCTGTGACCACGGCCCACGAAGCCCCTGTCCACCGACACCGCACCGGCAGCCGCTGCCGCCCGTCCTGCCCGCCCACTCCCGAGCCCGGGCACCGCAGTCCGGTACCTGGGTTGCTCGCCGTCGCAACCGCCACCGGCGTCGCGTTCGGCGTGCATGCCTTGGTCCCAGCGGTGAACCCCTCCACCGTCGCTGTGGTCATCGGCGCGCTCGCGGTCAACATCGGGCTGCACCACCCCTCCCTGCACGTCGGCACCCACGTCGCCTCACACCGGTTCCTGCGCCTGGCCGTCGTGCTGCTTGGCCTGCAGCTGGGGCTGCAACAGCTGCTCGACCTGGGGCCGCGCGGTGCCCTCGTCGTGGTCACCACCGTCACGGTCACGTTCACCGGAACGCGCCTGCTTGGGCGGCTGCTGGGTGTGCCGCCGGCCCGGTCCCTGCTCGTCGCCACCGGCTTCTCGATCTGCGGCGCCTCCGCCGTCGCCGCGATGGAGGAGGTCGCCGGCGGGGACGAGGACGACACGGCGGTCGCAATCGCGCTCGTCACGTTGTGCGGGAGCCTGGCCATCGTGCTGCTCCCGCTGCTTCGTGAGCCCCTCGGGCTCGACCCTGCTGCGTTCGGCAGCTGGGTCGGCGCAAGCGTGCACGACGTGGGCCAGACCGTCGCGACAGCCGACCGCGTACCGGGAGCCCTGACGACCGCGGTCGTCGTCAAGCTCAGCCGCGTCGTGCTCCTCGCCCCGCTCGTCGCCGGGACCGCCGTTGCGCTGCGGCGTCGCACCCCCGCGGCGGCGACGGGGCGCCGCCCACCGCTGCTTCCCCTGTTCGTCGCCGGCTTCCTGGCAGCGATCGCCGTCGCGAGCACCGGGCTCCTGCCCGATCCGGTCCTGCACGGCGCGAAGGTCCTCCAGGAGGTCTTGCTCGCCGCAGCCCTGGTCGGTCTGGGCACCGGGATCCACCTCCCGGTGCTGCGGCGCACCGGAGGCCGCGCGCTGGTGCTCGGCCTCATGTCATGGGTCCTCGTCGCGGGGGTCGCCTACGCCGGCGTACAGCTCACCGGCGCATGACGGGCAAGGGGTGGTGGTCGGTTCGACCAACCCCGCGGTGGGTGGGTCGTGTGGTTCGGGCGCTCCTGCGCCCAACCTGGCCCAACTTGGCCCGACCCTTCGGCGTGATCGTCGGGGATCCCAAACGCTGGGCGGTCCGCGCTGATGTGTTCGGGGTGTCCGGGTTCGCCGGTGAGTGTCGCAGTTGGTTAGCATGAGCGCACACGATGGCGGTGGGGCTCGCCGACAACCGTGGCGGCAGGCCACCAACAGTCCCTACCTGAGACAGGTAGGAGTTCGTGTGCCCGAAAATAGTGACCCCGACGTCGGCGATCTGCCGATCGATCCCGATACGTCCGGTGACAGGCTCACCGGCACGGTCCACCGGTTGCCTTCCTTATTCACGTCGCAGTGGGACGTGCTGCTCGCCATCAGCGCCGGCGGCGCACTGGGGAGCCTGGCACGTTGGGGTGTCGGTGAGCTCCTCCCATGGTCCGGGACCGAGTTCGCGTGGGGGACCTTCGTTGAGAACGTCTCTGGTGGGTTCGCGCTCGGCGTGCTGATGGTGTTCGTGCTGGACGTGTGGCCGTCGCAGCGGTACGTGCGCCCGTTCCTGGGCGTCGGCGTCCTCGGTGGCTACACCACCTTTTCGACCTACATGCTCGACGCACGCCTCCTGCTCGGCGAAGGACAGGTCCTCACCGCGTTCGCATATCTAGGAGGGTCCCTCCTGGCCGGCCTGCTCGCCGTCTGGGCCGGGATCGCCTCCGCACGGTTGATCGCACTCAGGCCGAGACGGTCACGACGCCGACATCTAGCACCTCCCGAGTCTTCCATGTTCGCGCACGACGATGACGAGGTGAGGAACCGATGACGCTGCGGGGTCCAGCGAGCAGGCTGACGATCATGGTGGGGGAGTCCGACCAGGTGCACCACCATCCCGTTTACACCGAGATCGTGCATTTGGCGCACCGGGCCGGGCTGGACGAGGCCAGCGCCTTTCGTGGCATCGAGGGGTTCGGCAAGTCGAACCACATCCGCACCCCCAGGTGTGGTCGCTCCGCAAGGACCCGCCTGTCGCGGTGGTCATCGTGGACACCGACGAGCAGATTCGTGGCTTCCCCGAGCTGGAGCGGCTGGAGCTCGAGGGCATGGTGATCGCGGAGCCGGTCGAGGTCATCCGCTACGCGGGCAGAGGACCAGCCGGCCCGGCCGGCCCGGGGGAGGACCGGCGATGACAGTTGCGATGGTGCTGCTGGGTGGCGCTATCGGCGCTGCGTTGCGCTACCTCACCGATCTGGTCGTCCAGTCCCGCCACGACAGCGTCTTCCCGTGGGGAACCTTCACCGTCAACATGACCGGCTCGCTGGTCTTGGGCGTCACGGCGGCTGCGGTGACCGGCGCTGGGGTGCCGTCGTGGGTGCTGGCCTTGGTCGGCACCGGGTTCTGCGGTGCCCTCACCACGTTCTCCACCTTCGGGTTCGAGACCGTCCGGTTGCTCGAGGAAGGCTCGGTCCTCGCCGCGGGGTTGAACTGCCTCGCGAGCCTGGCGGTCGGTCTGGGCGCGTGCGCCGGTGGGTACGCGATGACGGCCGCGCTCCTGTGAGCGAGGTGACGCCGGTCCGAGGACCGCGGCCGCGCTGGGTGAGATGGCTGCTGGCTGTCGCGGCCGTCCTGCTGTGCGTGCTGACCATCGCGTTGGCCGTGGGCTCGGAGCAGCTCGCGCGGCTCGACCAGACGGTCGCTGACTGGGGCTACCACTCCACCTGGGGCCACGCCGGTCGAAGCTCGTTCTGGGTCGCGGTGGCGACCTACGGGCAGCCGATGGTCCTGCGTGCGGTGCTGGTGCTTCTCGCGCTGGTGCTTCTCCCGCTGCTGCTGGCCCGGAAGCGCAACTGGTGCTTGGCGGCGTGGCTCGTCGCCGTCACCGTGACCGAGAACGTCATCGCCCCCTCGACCAAGCTCCTGCTCAGCCGCCCGCGCCCGGAGTGGCTCGAGCCGATCGCGGTCGAGCACAGTTTGTCCTACCCCTCGGGGCATGCCGCGATGGCAGGGACCTTCGCGGCCGCGGTGATCCTCGTGGCGCTGGCGATGATGGGTCCGGGATGGAGTCGGCGGCTGGTCGTGCTGCTCGCTCTGCTGGTCTACCTTGTGATCTCGGTGGACCGGATCTTCTTGGGTGTCCACTACCTCAGCGATGTCGTCGCCGGAAACCTGCTGGGGCTGTGCATCGCTCTGGCGGGGTGGCTGCTGCTCCTCCGGGTCACGTCCTCCGGGAGCGGGTGGTGAACTTGTGGGAGGCGGTGCTGCTGGGCATCGTCGAGGGGGTCACGGAGTTCCTGCCGATCTCGAGCACCGGCCATCTGACGATCGCCGAGGAGCTGCTCGGGTTGCCGGTTGATGACCCCGGCGTCACCGCCTTCACCGCTCTCATTCAGGTCGGGGCAATCGCTGCGGTTCTCGTCTACTTTCGCACCGACATCCGCACACTGGCGGTGGCGTGGTGTCGGGGACTTGTCGTGCCCGGGGAGCGGCACCGACCCGAGTACCGGATGGCCTGGTGCGTCATTGCGGGGTCCGTCCCGATCGGTGTCGTGGGCTTGCTCGCCAAGGACCTGGTCGCCGGCCCCCTACGCTCCCTGTGGGTCGTGGCCGTCGCACTCGTGGCGTGGAGCTTCGTCATGGTCTTGGCGGAGCGGTCTTCCTCGTGGCGCGGGCAAGCGGGCCGCGACCTCACCGTGCGCGATGCGGTGGTGATCGGGATTGTCCAGTGCGTGGCGCTGGTGCCGGGGGTTTCTCGTTCCGGAGCCACCATCAGCGCAGGGCTCTTTCTTGGACTGGACAGGGTCACTGCCACCCGGGTGTCGTTTTTCTTGTCCATTCCAGCGCTGGTCGCGGCCGGCGCCTACGAGGGGCTAATCACGGCCTCGCAGATCTCCACCACCGTCGGCTGGTGGCCCACCGTGGTGGCGACGGCGGTGAGCTTCGTCGTGGCCTACGTATCAATTGCGTGGCTACTCCGCCTCGTGGCCGGACACCCGATCATCGTCTTCGTCCCCTACCGGTTGGGATTGGCAGCGGTGCTCGTCGGGGGACTGCTGACAGGCCTGGTCAGCGCCACGTGACTCGTCCTTGGTCCGGAATCTTCAAACCGAGGAGGGTCGCACCGAGCGGCACGGCCCTCGTGGCGTTTGGGCTCAGGGTTGGGGTGATCTCGCCGTAACGGCTCGTCGCTCCGCGCGCCCATCCCGCATCGGGTCGCTCCGCGAGCCCATCCCGCATCGGGTCGCTCCGCGAGCCCATGGGCTCGCGGAGCGACCCGGTGCGGGATCCCGTACTGGGTCGCAGACACCCACGACGAGGTGATTCGGGGGAGGTTCTGGCGACACGTTCCATGAACGCCGAAGCCGATTGGGTGACTTCCCTGATGCGCCCACTGGCCGGCGGATGGCACCGTGAGCGCATGCTCTTGAATTTGGAGAAGGGTGTATGGCGGGACCTGACGCGCCGACGCGGGGTCAGCTTTGTGGACCCTCGTCTGGCTCAGCCGGCAAGGGCAGCGCTGGTACTCCAAGCGGCTCACACGCTGTTGCCCGAAGCGGACGTGACGGCGCTACCTTCAATTGCCCGTGACGAACTTCAGGAGGGGCTGAGTGGCCCGCTGCGCACAGCTATCGCTGACGCCGACCCGTCCTCGGAGGGAACCCTTGAGGGTTTGCGCGATCAGCTGGTGGCGACACTCGTGGCAACGCCGGGTCGAGTCGGCGCACTCATGCTGGCCGACC
>NZ_BAAIFY010000050.1:0-7859 GCF_054653575.1 Nocardioides pyridinolyticus
TTAAGCCGGCGAGGGTTCTTTCGTCCCCCTCCGACCACGAGGCGCCCTGTGCCGCCCCGTGCGCCGAGGCGGCCACAGCGGCCACGGGCGGCGAAAGTGGGCCGTCGGCCGCCACAGCGCCAGACGCAGGCCCGTCCGGTCGGCTGTCGACCGCGAAGGGCCCGAAGACTGTGGCGTTGAGGAGCCGCCGCGCCTCAGGCCCTGCAAATCGATAGAGCCGTTCGGCGTGACTGAGCAGAGAGATGACCTGCTCCAGGCGAGCGAACACCTGGTCGTTGGCGACCTGAGCGTTCTGCATCAGTCGCTTGGCGTCGGCGATCTCGCTGGCAACCCGAGTCTGACGCTCCTTCAACACCTCTACGGGTAGCGCATCGGCCATGTAGGCATCCAGCAGCTTCTGACGGTGCCGCTCAAGCTCGGCCAGACGGCGACGCTGGTCGGCAATGAGGCGGCTACCTGACTCAGCTGAGCGGTGCAGATCGTCGCGAGCACGTTCGCTGAATTCGGCGACCTGGTCCTCGGTGAACCTGACGGCGACCCAGGCCCTTTCGACGGCGTCCTCGACCTCGATGACCGACAGATATGGCAGGTCACAGTTGGTACGGCCAGTGTGCCGGCCCAGACAGTAGAAGTAGTCATACTCCTGCGTTCGTCCTTTGTCCGGTGCGAAGCTCAGACGCGAGCCACAGCGACCGCAGGTCAACGCTCCCTTGAGGTAGTGCGTGTGCCGCCAGGATCGGTCGCCGGCGATGCGCCGCGCAGCGAGGACCTCCTGGACCCGCTGCCACAGCACCTCGTCGACGAGTGGCGCGTGACCTCCCTGGTGCATGACGCCGTTGAACAGCACCACTCCCTTGTAATAGGGGTTGGTGAGCAAGCGGTGGAGCTGGCCGTCGTTGATCGGCTTGCCGACCAGTTTGCGGGTGGTGCGGCTCTTGAAGCCGCGTTCTTCCAGGGCGTCGCGGAGGGATCCGATCGACCACTCCCCCGTGGCGTATTCCTCAAACGCCCACCTCACGTGCTCGGCCCGCTCCGGATCAAGCCGCACCGTACGCACTTCGACGCCCTCCACGCGCTCGGTCACGTTGAGATAGCCCAACGGTGCGACGCCAGGCGTGCCGCCGCGGCGCGCCTTCTCAGCCATGCCCTTCTTTGCTTCGTGCGAGAGGTTCTTGGAGTAGTGCTCAGCGATTGCCGCCATGATGCCGTGCAGGAGGCTGCCGGATGGGCTGTCGTCGATCTGCTCGCTGGCGGACACGAGCGTGGTGCCTGCCAAGTGGAAGACCGTGGCGATCTCGGCGTCATCGATCCGGGAGCGAGCCAGCCGGTCAAGTTTATGGACGATGACGTAGGCGACGTCGCCCTCCCGAACTCGGTCGAGCATTGCCTGCAAACCGTCCCGGTCAGCGGAGCGAGCCGAGGCTCCGGCATCGACGAACTCGTCGACCACCTCGGCGCCGAGCTCCCGAGCCTTGCGGCGGCAGGCGTCGCGCTGGGCGGGGATGGAGTACCCCTCGGCTTCACCGTTCTTGGTGGCTTGCCGGGCGGTAGAGACGCGGAGGTAGATCAAGGCGTTGACGACTGCAGCCTCGGCAGTCGGGGTATCGATGGGCGGCGTCACGGCTACTCCTTACTCGCTCGCGGGCCTACTGCCGCGCCGACCGCCAGTGCTCTCAACGGCCGTCGCGTCGACGGCGCCTGCTACTGCTGGCTTGCCGAGGAATCCGGCGATGGCTGCGGACCGGGCTGCGGCCTCTCGTTCGATCTCTTGCCGGACTTGGTCGGCCCGCTCGATGAGGGCCGGGTCGGTCTGTGCGGCTGCGATCCGGTCCTGGATTGCCGCGCGGATCTCCTCGGTGACGTTGCGGTCGTTGAGCTGGGCGATGAAGCGCAGCTGCGCGTGCATGTCCTCGTCGATTCGCACCGCCAGCGTCTTCTGGCGCTGCTCGGTGTCCGGGATTGCTTCACGGGGCCCGGTGGTTCGTGGTGCTTGTTCGTTCATAGGCATATCTCCTTTCGTTTGGTTGATGTCAGCCGCCCGGAGCGCCCCGCTGGGGGCCTTGGCCGGAGCGGCTCGGCCTGGTCACAGTGACGCTCAGGTGGCCTGGGAAGTCCAGTCCGAAATGGGCCGGTGACCTGCGGAAACAGGGGTGGCGGGCGGCTGTTCGGGTGATGTAGAAACGTCGTCACCCTCGGCCTGTTGCCCGGGCCAGGTAGTCCTCGGGGCCGGCTACCCGAAAGACCCCGCCTGGGAGGCCGGACGTCGCCCGTACAGCCGCCTCGAGGGCCGTCCGGCGGGCTGGGTCGGGGCTGAGCCAGACCACGGCCGGAAACAGGCCGTGTGCGGCCTGGTAGGCGCCTGTCTCGGCATATGCGAGGTAGCGGCGGCACTTGGCCTGGATCCGGGGCAGGTGCTCGGTGCCGAGGTCGAGCTCGAGGAAGGTGTGATCCTCGTACTCGATCTCGGCCTCGTCGGTGATGCTGCTGATCACGTGCAGGTCGGGCTTGAGCCACCGGACCTCGCCTCCGGCGCCGAGGTAGGTGCGCCAGTTCTCCGGCTCGGTGCCGAGTTCTTCGACCACGAACCTCGGCAGATCGCGGCTGGCGACGAGTAGATCGACGGCGAGGTCATTGACGGCCAGCGTGTGGTTGACGAAGACCGAGCCGGGTTCGACGTAGCGCCGTCTGCGTGCATGTCCACGAACGCTGCGCACGAACCGTTCCCCGCTGCTGGCGAGTTGCCAGACGTAGCCGGCGGAGCCCTTCCTGGCCCCGCCGATTCGCCGAGCCAGCGCGGTGACCACCCCGAGGTCGTTCAGGCGCTGCATGGTTCGGGTCGCTGCCCGGGCCGCCGCCAGTTCGCTGGAACGGTCTGCGAAGTGCAGTTGCTGAACGTGCCGGGTGCTGAGCAGCCGGAACTTGTCGAGGTTGGCCAGGATGGCGCGGTCGCGCTCGTCGAGCCACTCGGCGATCGTTGCTGTGTGACTCCGGTTCATTGCTCGCCTCCCAGACCCCGCTGTGCGGGGTCAGTCCCATCCCATGGGCCGCCATATAGGCCGTGTGACCTGCGGAAACCGAGATGGTCCAGGGTCGCGACCGGTCGCTCGATCCGTCGGCTCGCTGACCTCTGAACACCAGAGCTGTCCAGCACTGTCACGTCGCATCTCCCTTGCGTTTCCGGCCTACTAGGTCGGTGCTCCGTTGTGTCGGGGTGACCGCAGCTGGCTGATCACCTGTGCTTGGCTCGTGGTTCGGCGTGCCATAGCGCTCGCGAGAGCTGCGCCTGATCTGGTCTCCCAGTCCGGTAGGCGCTGGCATGGGCTGGGTGTGTAGTGAGCACCAAGGCTGCTGGGCGCCGTCCGCCATGACGGTGGCGTAGGCCTCGAAGCGACCCAGGCTCATGAAGTCGACCGGTGACAGGTCGGGTGCCATCCGTGCGTAGGCCGCTGCCTCGGCGGGGTCGCCGGGCCGGAAGACGATTTTGTTCCTCGCGTTGGCGTCGACCGCGGCGAGCATGCTCGCCGGCATCTGGGCGCGGAACTGGTGTGCCATCGCCCAGGACACCCCCATTGACCTGCTCGCTGCCAGTGCCTGGTCGAGGGAGGTCGGCAGGTGCAGGAAGTTCTGCGCCTCGTCGATCCAGATCGAGGCTGGGTGCTTAGTGGCTGCGGTCTCGTTGGCTCGTTCTAGCGTGGCGGCCCACAGCTCGGCGACGATGAGCCCGCCGAGCAGCTGAGCGGTGGTCGGGCCGATGAGTCCGTCGCCCAGCGGCACCAGCAAGATCGCCGTCTCGCGGAAGGCGTCGCGCAGGCGGAACCTCGGTCGGGCCTGTCCCAGGATGCGTCTGACACTGGGCCGCATCAAGTACTGGCGCCACTTGTTGGCTGGTGCGGCGATCGCCGCAGCCTGGCCGGCAGGCGACTGTCCCTGATACCAGCTCCAGAACGCCGCGAGCGCGGGGTCATCCGTGACCACGCCGAGGACGCTGCGTCGAAAGGGCGCGTCGGTAAATAGCCGTGGGAGGTCGAGCAGTGTGAACGGCTCACCGCCGTCGGGAGCCCGGGACGCGCCGACTCTGGCGAGGGTCAGGAGCCCGGCGTGGGTGATGTCCTGGGTGCGCGGGCCCCAGCCGTCGGCGAAGACTGCCGCGAACACCGCCAACAAGCCGTCGACCACCACGTCGGGGTCGCGGTCACCCACATCGAGCGGGTTGAAGCCCGGTGCGCGGGGATCGCTCGGATCGAGGATGACGACGTCGCCGATCCGACGCTCCGGTACGGCCCGTTCCACCACGTCACGGACCAGTTGCCACTTCGGGTCGATGACCGCTACCGGCCGGCCTGCGTGGATGTCGGCGCAGATCAGGCGCAGCAGTACGGTGCTCTTGCCGGAGCCGGTCGGGCCGGTCGCGACCAGGTGGAACAAGCTTTCGGGCGACGCGATGCCGACTGGCACCGGATCCCCCGGCACCGCACTGACCCCAACGACCCGCCCGTGCGTATCGGTCATGCGCACCGCCCGCGGCACCGGCAGCAGCCGGGGATGCAGTGGAGGCAAACCGGGCAGTTCGTCGTCACCGAGCGGCCACGCCAGCAGAGCCACCAGCTCGCGAGCTGCCGGAGCTGCCTCCCAGCGCAGCGGCATGCCTACCCGGTCGAGGTTGGCCGCCCGGTCCCGACGCAGTCTCATGAACGTTCCGGGCGCCTTGGCAGTCGAGTACCCGCCGAGCAGGCCCACGAGGAGCCGGTGACGCCGCTCGGACGTCGAGGCCGTGACACCAAACCGGATGCAGGTCGCCATCCCGGCGAACTGCATCCTCGCTTCGTGCTGCCTGACGACGCTCGTTGGCGCCTCGCCGGTTCCGCCCAGCACCGTCCGCCACCACGGCCGACTGACGTCCGGCAGCCGGCCGCGCCGGTGCCCGCCGGATCGCCTGGGGCCGAGCAGCACCTGGACCACCAGTTCCTCCTCCGCGCTCAGCCGCTGATTCAGAGCTGAGAGCGCTGCCCGCGAGACGGCTTCGGCCCGGTCGGTCGCCAGTGACAGCGTCGGGGGACGGATCGTCAGTCGGGCGGCAGCCGTGACCGGTGGCCGGTCCTCCGGTGCCACTGTTTGCAGAGTGATGCCCGGGAGCAGGTCACGCAGTGTGCGAAGTAGCCACCGCAGATGCTCGGGCGATGCGCCGATCCAGTAGGTCACCCGGTTCCCGCCGACCGACGGGCATGCCCGGCTGCGGGCCTCGAAGACCACGGGCGTCTGCGTCGGATCGCTCGCCAGGCGGACCAGCAAGGACTCCAGCGCTTCCGGGTCGAGTGGACGCGGCGGATGCACCTGAGCGAAGACGAGGCCATCAGGCTGACTCATCGGGTGCCTCCTCGGGCCGGACCCCAGCGCGTGCTTCCTTCTCTTCCTGCGCGCGGGCGAGTTCCCGCTGGGCGGCCAGTAGTGCCCGGGACATCCGGTCCGCGTCGGGTTCCTCGAGCCGCGCCGAGGTCACCACGACACGTCGCGATCCGGCTTTCCGGAACTGGCGACGTCTGCGCTTGCGCGAGGGGCGCTCCTCGGGCCATGCGGCCTGCAGGGCCTCGTAGTAGTCCTGACTGCCGTCGGTGGGGATGCGCCGATTCACCACGACTGCCTCCGGCTCCACCACAGCCCGAGCCGCACCAGCGTCACGAGCACGAGCCCGATGGCGGCACCCGCTGCAAGCCACGGCCAGATCTGGCGGGCCAGCCAGACCGCCAGCGCCAGGGCGCCGACTGCGGTGAGTACGGCGAAGCTGACTGAGAGCAGCCAGCCCAGGGGATCGAACCGCTTTGCCTCAGGCACCGCCGGCCTCCCGGCGAATCCCGCCCCGGCGGTCGCTGGGCACCACGTATCCCGGAATCGAGACGTCAGAGTCGATCTGGTTGCCCCAAGCGTCCCAGCCCGCCTGGCGGCGCCGGGCGAACAGCTCCAGGTAAGGGCCCGGCGAGATTCGCTCGATGAGGGCGTACTGCTCCTCGGGCTTGTGCGAGTGATCCTGCACCGGAGCGTTGATCCAGGTCGGCTGCGACCGGAACTGCACCGGTGCTCGCCCCTTGGTCGCGAACAGCAGGTGCTCGGTGGCGTTGCGCAGGTAGACCCCGAGCCCGAGCCGGAACTTCACCCACGTCAGTGGGCTTCGCACCGTGAATCCCCACGCCTCGGCGATGTCGTAGCCGTGGCGAAGCGTGCCGTTGGTGACCCATAGCCACAGATGGGCGTCTTCCTCAGCCAGGTCGCCGACAGGCATGTCCGCGATCTGGCTGAGGCCCATCAGTGGGTAGTGCGTCTCCGCTCCGAGGCTGCCGCGCTGCAGTACCTCCCACGGCGGGTCCGCCAGGATCGTCCGATACCGCCGCTCGGCCGTACCGGACCCCTTGGTGACAGTTGATTCCATGCGTGCCTCCTTCCTCCCTGGGGCATGAAGTGGGCGCACGCCAACCACCGCGCTGCGAGAACGCAGGACGGAAGATGAATCGCGAAAGGCCGGGACTACAGATGCCCGGCGCTGCCCACCCAGGGCATGCCCCTACTTAAGAACGGAGCCCTGAACTCGTTCAATACCTGTCGGGTGCGACCCGACGACCGACTCGACACCAGAGAGTGCTCGCGCACCCGGTTACAGCGGCGTCAACAGCCCCCAACGGCACCTGAAGAATGTCGTTGTGGAATGGACAACGACTACCCGGCGAGGTTCCGCCAGGACTGACCGGCCGCGTCGTTCATAGCGCGGCGGGCGTGCCGCCACTCCCGCTCGACTCGCTGGTCAGCGATCGCCAGGTCGCGTCGCACACTTACCGTCTTCGCGTAGCGCCGGCGCTCGCGACGTGCGGCCCACAGACTCGATGCAACCGCGCCGAGTACGAGCAATCCGAGTCCGACTGGTTCCATCACCGACCACCGCCCTCGAACAGGCGCAGGCGCTCGCGCAACTCCGTGTCGCTTCCGGCCAGTGCGTCGGCGTACTCGCTGACGCCGCGACGCACCGCCGTCGTGTGAGCTGCGAACTCAGCCGCTACCGCCTCCCGGTCCTCGTTCGTCAGTTCGTGGGCGGCAGGATCGACGCATGCGCGACCGCGCAAACTGACGATGGCGAGCATGGCTGCCAGCAGCCCGCCGCTGATGGCTCCGCCGATGGCCGCCACAACCGCGCTCACAGCGGGAACTCCGAGCCGAAGCTCTTCTGGATCCGGCGCGCCTTGTCGACGAAGCCGACTTCGATGCGGGTGAGCACGGCGTCGAGCACAGGATCGCCGTTTGCCAGTGACTTGCGGTAGTTATCCAGGTCGACGGCACGCTCCATGATCCGACCCGTCAGGGCGGCCTCGGCATCGACCTTCAGACCAGCGAACTTGGTCTCGTTGACCAGCCGGTCAACAGCCTTCCTGTGGTTGCGCTCGTCCCGCGTCGGGACGAGGCGCGAACCGGGATTGGCCCAGCGCTCCAGTTCACTCATGAGGGCTTCCTCTCCGTCTGCCGTGACCCTGCGCCAGCGGCTATGTCCGATCCTCATTCAGCAGCGGCAGGCCCGTCATTGGCACAAAATTGGCGTATGGCAACTCTGGTCGACCCCGGCATGAACGCGCTCATCGCAGACCTGCGAACGTTCCGCAAGGGCGAGGGCCACCCGGATAGTGACCGCATGCACGGCCTCTTCGACCTCACCGAAGCACTCGGAGAAGGCATCAGCGAGCGTGCCTTCGAAGCGCTCGGCCGCTACTACCAGCAGCACGGCCGGAACCCCGAGACTGACATCGGGTCGTACTTCTACCTAGCCGGATGGGGCGTGGGTGGCCACAGCATCGACCAACGCAGACGAAAGTACCGCGACGCTT
>NZ_BAAIFY010000051.1:0-6831 GCF_054653575.1 Nocardioides pyridinolyticus
TAACACCCGGCGAGGGTTCTAACTTCAATCACTTGGCGGAGGTGCTGGGACGTTACTCGAACCCCGGTCCGGCGGGGGTGAGGTTGGAGAAGGCGCGTTCGGTCGCCGGAGCCGAGCGTCGAGCTGAGCCGTGGTCACCACACGAATTGAGCGGAGCGCACCGGGTCCGGGCCGTTCTGAATACCCAAGCTGACGAGATCCGTGAGCGATACGCGGCCGGCGAGACATGCATGAGGCTGGCGCGCGACTACGGCGTGCCGGAGTCGACGATGCGGGACTTCCTCCGGCGCCAGGGGATAGTCATGCGGCCGCTCGGCAAAATCGCCGCAGCCGATGTCCCTGACATGGTGCAGCTGCGTGAATCGGGATGTACGTACCGGGAGATTGGTGAGAAGTACGGCGTCACGCGGCACGCGGTAGCGATGCGGCTGGGGCGCCGACCGACTTGCTGATGTTGTCGACCCTGGTTATCGGGGCGATGTCGGCAAAGTTCTTACCCTAAGTTGTCGCGACTGAGCTAGATTCCCGCACATGGCGCGCGGTCAGAAGTGTCCAAACTGCAGCAAGCTCACCTTCCATGAGAAGGATTCGATTCGTGAATGCAGCAACTGCGGTGCAACGGGCTGGCTTGGCACTGGTCCAGCGCCGACATCGAAGCGTGGCAAGACCTGCGGGTTCTGTGGCTCGGGCACGTTGAAGAAGGTCGGCGTCTCGGCAAGTGGCGCCGAGCTGCGACAGTGCTCCACCTGCTCGGCTGTACTTGTCGATTAGTACCGGACGGGGTTGTTGAACTGCGGCTGTCGCCCGTCCTGAGGACCGACGCGACGCCGCCCTGTATCACTCCGAACGGAACGCAGATCCCTTGGCGGCGCGAGCCGCAACCTTGTCGATGATGCGATCGATCACCCGGTTAGGGTCCTTCCACTTCATCGCGAGCCGATCATGGTCCATCCCATGCTCGGCCACGATGTCCCGAAGCTGTTCGAGATCGAGCTCAGTGAGCCGCTCACGGAGCCCTGACTCGCCCCTGTCACCGTAGACCGCGAACGGATCCAGCACACCAGGAGAGCGACGACCTGTGCGCTTCGGCTGCTTGTCCCCGGGCTCCTTCGCGACGATTGCAGCCGTGAGAGCGTTCGCGAAGCGTGGGGTGCGGGTAGCTTCGTCTGCCACCGCAAGCACGAGCTTCGATAATGACTCGGCGAGCTCCGGTCGAGTCGCGCTCAACTTCAGCAGGTTCTCCGCTGCGGCCTGGACCGCCTTACCGGCTGGATCGTCGGTCATGCGATCTCCTCCGCCGCGGCGATGAACTCCTTAGCGAGCGCACGGAACACTTCGTAACCGCCCTGATAGGCGTACTTCTGACGCAGAGTCGACATCGGCGAGAACTCGGCGGATGCCGCGATGGCGTTACCCTCCGGCACCCACGTCTCGAAGACGACCGGCAGGTTCTCGTCGTCCTCCAGACGCCGGATCGTTGTGTTGTGCACCGTCGAGGCGGCGCGGTACTTGGTAACGACGATGCCGAGCTCCTGGATATCCTCGCCGAGGTTGTCCGCGAACGCCTTCACGCGCGACTGGATCTGCGGGATGCCGTAGGTGCTGAGGACGTCGGGGATGGTGGGGATGATGTACCCGTCGCTGATCCGCAGGCCATTGAGCGTCACGATGCCGAGGTTCGGCGGGCAGTCCACGAGGACGTAGTCATAGTCATCGAGGATGGGCTTGACCGCTCGGCGCAACAGATCGGTGGGATTGTTGGAGTAGAAGCGCCCAGAGGGCATCGAAGCGAGCCGGTCCTGCACGTCGATCAGATCGAGGGATGACGGCAGAAGGTCGACACTGCGTACCTCCGAGACCGGGCTGACCTTCTTCTGGAGCGTGGCCGTCAGGTCGAAGCGGGGCTCGTCGTCCTCACCACGCAGCGCGTCGGTGAAGAGGGTGACGAGCGTGTTGCCGGCATCGTTGAGCTCCCGCCAGCGGTCCTCGCCGATCAGCACGGTCGTGGCGTTGGTCTGCGGGTCAAGATCGATGACGAGGACCTTCTTGTGGAACTCCGCAGACAGGAACTCGGCGAGTCCCACCGTGGTGGTGGTCTTACCGACGCCCCCCTTGAGGTTGATGGTCGAGATGATGTGCGCCATGGGGCTTCCCCTTCTTCGCAGGTACTTTTCTATGGCATCGCGGTCGAATACGGGCCCGCTGCGCAAGTCCGCCACGGGTGTCGGGAATCTGCTGTCGCGGGCCCGCCAGTTCGACGCCACGGTCCGGCTCACCCGGGCCATGTCCGCCACCTCAGCGAGACCGACCAAGTCCTCGGCCACGAGCCTCCTTGTGGATGTCGTTCACGGATGATTGCCAACTGTGAATGTTGTTCACAGTCCTGTCAAGGGGTCTCGTTCAATGCGCCGCAAGCCCAGCAGAGGTGGTAGCCGGTCTGCAGTCCGACTGACGTGTCGCGGCATCTGCCATCAGTTGTCGGATGTCGCCACTACGCTGCCCCTGTGCCTGACGAACCAACGCCAACCCATGTGCTGAGCAAGGGCGCCGTCCGTTGGGCGATCGACATGCTCGGCGCCCAGAAGCTGCACCCAACGTTCGTGATGTACCTCTACCTCCGCAAGGAGCATCGAGCGGGACGGTTGGCGCAGGCATCGGCGTCCTCGGACGAGGTCCTTTCCCTGATACAGATGCCGGGGCATCCCACGAAGCCCTATTACTTTCCGCTCATCGACCGTGGTGTGCGCTCGGGCAGTCCGCTGCCCAGCTTCTGGCGAGCGAAGAACATCCCGGGAAGCTGGTCGCCAGGTTCGATCTTCCGCCTGAAGGGCGGCGGGTGGATGGGCCTGTCCGGGGGTGGTTATGCGTTGCCCGACGACCACGTCGAACGCGCCTTCAAGGACTTGCTCTACGACGCGTCAGTCTCGGCGCTCGCCCTCGGCTGCTACTTCCTGCGGAACGACGGCTTCGTGCTGTCGGGTGAGCCCACCGCGGACGACATCATCGGGGGTTTCCGTGCCAAGTTCGACTACCCCGACGGCGCCCAGACTGAGTTCGACCGGCTCTACACCACGGACGTTCCGCTTGCCGACGCTAGCTTCTCCTGGTTCGACCCGTTCACGCCGGACACAACGCCCGCTCCACTCGTGACCGAGGAGCTCGGCGATGTTTGAGGGATTGGTACCTGACGTCAGGACGCTCACCGCTGACGACCTGGACATCGGCGTCCAAGCAAGGGCAGCCACCGGCCATGCCTCGTCTGCCCCCGACGCCCCCGACGTCACCGCGGACGATCCGCAGGTGCAGGAGATCATGCGACTGGCGCGCATCTACGGCGGCGTCATCTTGTCGGGGCCCCCGGGCACGTCCAAGTCCTTCTTCGCCGCTGCGGCCGGCCAGCTCATGGCCGGTGGGGACAAGCGGCGGTACCGGTTCGTCCAGTTCCACGCGAGCTACCAGTACGAGGACTTCATGCTCGGGTTCTCGCCGACCGAGACCGGCTTCAAGTCCAAGGAAGGCCCGTTCCTCAAGCTCGTCAAGGATGCGGCCGCGGATGAAGAGAACACCTACGTCCTGGTAGTTGACGAGCTATCCCGGGCGGACGTGGGCCGCGTCTTCGGCGAGGCGCTGACCTACATCGAACGCAGCAAGCGCGAACTGCCGTTCACCATCGCGAGCGGCGAGGAGATCAAGGTCCCGTCGAACTTCGTCATCTTGGCCACGATGAACCCGTTTGACCGGGGAGTCGACGAGGTCGATGCGGCCTTCGAGCGCCGTTTCGCCAAGATCTCGATGGATCCCGACAGAGAGCTGCTGGACGACATCCTCACGAACAACGGCATGGACGAGGACCTCAAGCGCCGCGTCATGGTCTGGTTCGATCGGATCAACGGCCACGCCCAGAGCACCCCGGCCGCCGCCGTCGGACACGCCTACTTCTGGGACGCCAGCGACGAGGACACACTCGCTGACATCTGGCGGTACCAGCTCAAGTTCCTGGTTCAGCGAGCGTTCCGGCGCGACCAGAACACCCGAGCCGCGCTCGAGACGGGCTGGGAGCACATCTTCGTCCGACCTGAGACGCCCACCGAGCCAGCGTCAGAAGAGACGACGACCGAGTCTGAAGCCTGAGCCATGACCGAACTGACGAGCGACGTGCGAGTCGTGGAGTGCGCGGAGTATGAGCACATCGACGTCGACCCCTCGCTCTGGTTCGGGGAAGGGCATCGGGCGATCTTCAACTCGGAGATCGACGGCAAGGACGTGCTTCGGGTCAACTTCTCGGGCGGAGTGCTTCGCCTTCAAGCAACGTCGTTCGTCGGCGTGATCCCGATCAACGATCGCCTGGTGCTTCGCGTCAAGCCGCGAGTGCCGCTCAGCAACCTGACGCGCATGGTGATCGAGACCGGCCATAGCCTCCTGGCGCTCTCGGCGTTCCGGGACTACGCCGGTCGAGGCACCGCTGACGACTGGGCGATGGACCGCTACACCGACGCCTTGCTCGACTACGTCGACGAGGTCCTCGACGCGGGTCTGCTGCGCATTTATGAGCGGCGGGAAGACGAGGGTCACTTTCCGCACGGCCGTATTGACTTCACGCCGACTATTCAGCGGTTTGTCGCCCGAGGCATCCCGAACAAGGCCGCCTTCTCCTGGTTCGAGCGCACCGTCGACACGCCCGCCAACCGCTGCATCAAGGCTGCGATGGAGGTCATCTACGACCACCTGATGAAGGCCAAAAAGAAGCCTCGCAGGGGCGATCAAGGTCGCCTTCGCCGTTTGGCCGGCCAGTTCGCCGCCTTCGAGGAGGTCGGCAGCGACCCCGACTATCGCTTCCTGGACGACCCTGAGGTGCTGGGCCTCGCGCCGTTGCCTGACTCGCGCTCCTACTACCGGCCGGTGCTCGATCTGTCGGTGCTCATCGTGCGCGGGGTTGGCATCGCCCTCGATCTTGGCGGTGAGGATGTGCAGATGGGCTCGCTGCTCATCAACACGAACGAGCTGTTCGAGAAGTTCGTTCGCGTCAGCTTGGCGAAGCAGGCGCGGGCTCGCCGCTGGTCGGTCGACGTGCTCGACGGCAACACCGAAGGCCGAGTCAATCTCTACGACGTGCCAGACGAGCTGCCAGCGCCGTTCGGCACGCCGCTCGCGGCCATGGCGAGCCGCGACGCGGGGAAGGCCCAGCCGGACGTCGTACTCAGGACCGCCGATGGCACGGTGCCGCTGATTGCGGAAGTGAAGAACACCGTCACGTCCGATGAAGCATTGCCGGATCGCGGCCACGTCGAGCAGGCCGTTACCTACGCGCTGCGCTACGGGCTCAGCTTCACGCTGCTGATACACCCGTGGAGCAGGGGAACCAAGGGCCTCGTCTACGTGGGGCGCGTTCGGTCAATCGACGTCTACGACTACCGGCTCGACCTCTCGTCCGAGGAAGACGTCGACAAGGCAATAGCGGACATGGCCGAGACAGTGGCCGGTCTCGCCGGGATCACGCCTCAAGCACCGAGCGACGGCTGATCCATCCAGTTCACGAGGTCGACGCCGATGGCATCGCGACCTTCCTCGATGGCGGTCTTGAGTGTTGTGCCGGTGCCGGCGAACGGGTCCAACACGACGCCGCGAGCCGGGGCGTTGTGCCCGCAGTCGGTCCAGCCCACTGTGCGCTTCTTGGCGAAGGTGAACTCGCGGAAGTAGCCGCCGAGTGCCAGTTTTGCCTCTGCGGCGAGGCGCTGGACCTCAAGGCTGTTACGACCGGTGCCGTTCTGGAACTTGGTTGCCTTGCCGACATCGGAGACGCCGAACGCCTGGACGGCTCGGATGTGCTCGGGCGTCAGGCCCTTCTCCTTGGCCAGCTCCATGGCGCGTTTGGCCTGGGGGCGGCTGGGGTCCAGCTCCGCAGTGCGCTCGATGACGCGCTTGCGCGGTACGCCGCACTCGGCGCAGACCTGCTGCGGCGCTGCGAGCGTGATGGCACGCCGCACCAGCTCGCGAGGGTAGGGGGCGAGGTGCGCGCCCATGTTCCGCTCTGGGTTGATCGTCCAGACGTCGCCCGGGTTCGCCCCGTTGCCGAACTCCTCGGAGTAGCCGACGAGGTCATAGTAGTAGGTGGGCTTGTAGGTCAGGTGGATGACGTACTCGTGGCGGTTGGCGAGGCGGTTCTTGACCGGGTCAGGCATGCCCGACTCTTTGGCCCAGATGATGCGGTTACGGATGAGCCAGTCACCCTTGGCGGCTTGCCACTCGATCTGCCCGGGGATGCCGAGCAGGGACTTGTTGAAGTAGGTGTCGCCGACGTTGAGGAAGACAGAGCCGTGGGGGCGGAGCACACGCTTCCACTCGGCTAGGCACTCCATGATCGAGGTGACGTATGCGTCAGCGGTCGGCTCCAGGCCGATCTGATCGGTGTGGCCGTAGTCGCGCTTGTTCCAGTAGGGAGGCGAGGTGACGATCAGGTCGACAGAGTGGTCAGGAAGACCCGTCTTCCGCGCATCGCCGGGCGTGAACGTGAGGCTCGGCTCTAGCAGATTCCGCTCCCAGTCGGCGAGCTGGCTGACCGAGGCAGCTCCGAGTTTCGCTCGACCTGCGGCAGGCTCCGAGTCTGCGGAGTGGGCATCTGCTGCGCTGCTCATCGGGAGGAGCTTCCCTTCGTCGTACGGCGTCATGCTGTTTCTGGGCCGGACGTTATGCGGCTGCGCCGACATCCGGGTATTCGTGCAGGTCAGAGGCGTACACGACCATGTATATCGAGAAAAATTCCGGTCGTCGAGCACCGCTTCGGCGCGTCGTACGGCGAACCGACGATTGTGTCGTACCGGCCCGCCAGTGACT
>NZ_BAAIFY010000052.1:0-6667 GCF_054653575.1 Nocardioides pyridinolyticus
GGTGGCGACGTGGTCGCCGGTGATCATCTTGACCGCGATGCCGGCTCGCCGGCACAGGGTGACTGCCTCGACTGCTTCGGGGCGGGGCGGGTCGGCGATGCCGGCGAAGCCCAGGAACACCAGGCCGTCGGCCGCTCGGGCAACCGCCTCAGGAGTCCATGAGTCGCCCACCCGGGCAGGAGCGGTGGCAGCGGTCGCGTCGGCGGCGGCCAGCACTCGCAGCCCCGCGGAGGCCATCTCCTCGACCGCCCCCAGCAGTCGTGCCCGGAGCTCATCGTCGAGACGGACGGGTACGCCGTTGATCAGGGCGTGCCCGCAGCGGTGCAGCAGGACGTCCGGAGCCCCCTTGGCGGTGATCGCGACGGTGCCGTCGGCGCCGCGGTGGACGGTAGCCATGTACTTGGCCTCGGCGGAGAACGGGAGTTCCGCGATCCTCGGCGCAGCTGCGCGGGCGGTGTCGATGTCGAGCTCCTGGCGGGTGGCGGCGGCCAGCAGTGCGGTCTCCATCGGGTCGCCCACCGCGTCGTCCCCGGTACCGGTGGCGTCATTGCAGAGCACGAACGCGGCCAGCAGCCGCTGGGTGTCACGATCGTGACCCGAGGGCTTGTCGAGCGCGTGCCCGGCGGTGGCGAGTTGGCGTACCGTCATGTGGTTGCGGGTCAGGGTGCCGGTCTTGTCGGTGCAGATCACCGTGGCCGATCCCAGGGTCTCCACCGAGGCCAGGCGCCGCACGATCGCGCCGTGGGCGGCCATCCGGTGCACCCCGACGGCCAGGACGAGCGCAAGGACCGCGGGCAGGCCCTCCGGGACCGCCGCGACTGCCAGGGCGACGCCGCGCAGCGCGATGTCGGCGAGGGCATCGCCGCGCAGGGCTGCGGCGATCGAGTACAGGACCACCGCGGCGATGCCGATCAGCGCGATCCGGCGGCCGGCCACGTCGAGCTGCTGCTGTAGCGGCGTGCGCGGCGGGGTGGTGCCGGACAGCATCCCGGCGATCTGGCCCACCTCGGTCCGCATACCGGTGGCCGTGACCAGCAGGTCAGCGCGGCCGCGCACCAGCACGGTGCCGGCGTGCAGCAGGTTGGACCGGTCCGCGAGCGGCACCTCCCCGGTCAGGGGCTCGGTCGCTTTGCCGACCGGCACCGACTCCCCGGTCAGGGAGGACTGGTCGACGGCGACGTCGTGAGCGACGAGGAGCCGGCCGTCGGCCGGAACCCGGCTGCCGGCCTCGAGGGCCACCACGTCGCCGGGCACCAGGTCGGCCGACGGCACGGTCACCAGCTCGCCGTTGCGGCGGGCCGTCGCCATCGGGACCAGGAGCTGCTTGAGCGCGGCGAGGCTGCGGGTCGCCTTGCGCTCCTCGACGAAGCCGATGGTGGCGTTGAGCAGCACGACCACACCGATGATCGCTGCGTCCTTCAGGTCGCCGACCAGCGCGGCCAGCGCGGCCGCGGCCAGCAGGATCAGGAACAGCCCGCTGCGCAGCTGGTCGCCGAACACCTTCCACCCGGGACGCGGAGGCTGTTCGGTCAGTCGGTTCGGGCCGAACTCCGCCTGCAGCGGCCTCACCTGTGCGTCGGTCAGGCCGCTCGCGGTGTCGATCCCCATGCTCTCGGCGAGCACCTGCGCATCCACCAGGTATGGGTCGAGCGCGTGCACGTCGGCTCGCGCGTCGCGGAGGCTCGGAGTGGTCATCGCGACATCTCGCGACGGGTCGCGCCCTTCCAGGATGCCCGTCGGCTTCGCAGCCGGCGTACGAGGCGCGAGACGTCAAAGGTGAGGGGCACCAACAATGCTGTCGTCCAGATGAGCAGTCCGAGGACGGCGAGGACCTCGCCGCCGGAAGCGATGAGCAATGGCACGAAGGTCGCGATCAGGAGACCGGTCATCTCCAGTTCCGTGGCCGTGGCCGGCCCTGCACTCAGCACGGCGCCCGCCCCGCCCTCAGCGAGCACGAGGGCGCTCCGTTCGGTAGGGGTGGGGAACATGATGTGCACCTCCATCGGCATCCGGACTCCGTGGAGGTCTCCCCCGGCGGTACGTGCCGCCCCGCGCGCCGGGCCGGATCGGCCGTAGTGACGACGCCACGGTGGCTGGGGTACTCCCCTCCAACACCTCCACCGTGCCCGATCCGATGCGACATCCCCAGGGTCAAAGGTCCCCACGTCGTGCGCGCGCCGCATCGACGACGCCTCGGTCACGACTCATCTCCATCGGAGTTCGGCCGGACGACCATCACCGGGCAGACGGCGTGGCGGGCGCAGTAGCCGCTGGTCGAGCCCACGGCCAGGGTCGCCAGCGCGCAGTGGCCGCTTGAGCCCAGCACCTGCAGGTCGGCCGTCGCGCTGTGACGGACCAGGACGTCGGCGGGGTCGCCGTTGACCACCAGCGGGGTGCCCGGAGATGCCGGACTCCCGCTGTTCGTGGTCCACGACCTCGGTGGTCCACGAGACCAGCTGTTGGGTGCCGGGCACGATCAGCGCCGGATCGTGCAGTTGGTCCCACTGCACGGCGTGAATGACGTCCAACTCTGCCGTGCGCCGGCGCACCTCACACGCCCCGACGTGGAGCGCACGGCGGGCCGGCGTGGACGTGTCCACGCCCACAATCACCCGGCCGTGCGGCCCCGCCGAGTTCGCAGCGAGCCGGACGACGACCGAGCACGCCGCGCGGGCCAGGCACGCCGCGCTGACCGAGCCCAGCAGTAGACCAGCCACGGGATTGCGACCTCGCGACCCGAAACCACCAGCAGGTCCCCCGCCCCGCACGCCTCGCAAAGCACCTCCGCGGCGGCGCCCGGATCGACCCGGAAGTCCGCGCGAACCTCGCCGCCGAGCTCGGCGTTCCTCCCCGCGACGATCCGTTCGGCGCAGGCCCTGACGTGAGTGACGTCGGGTACGTCGGCAGCGATGCACACCCGCACTGGCACCGCATGGAGCCGGGCCTCGTCGATCGCCCACTCTAGGGCCGCACCCGCCGACGCCGATCCGTCGAACCGACGACAACGCTCCGGACCACCTGCTGGCTCGCACCGGTGTACGTGGCTGAACCCATGACACCTCCCACCGCGCACCTTCACCACGACTTCTACCGCCGGGCGGCCAGCAGGGTGCAGGGCCGATGGTCCCGGGCGCGAAAGCCCTTTGACCGTGTCGACCCGGGCGCGGACTGGGCGATCCTCACCTCATGACCCGGTCACTGGACGCCACCCACATCCGCGGTCGGATCCTCGTCGCCGCCGACGGGTCCGAACACGCCGCGCGGGCCGTGCGATGGGCGGCCGACCAGGCCGCGCTGGAGCACCGCGAGCTTGCAGTCGTCTGTGTCGGCGAGGGGCCAGGCACCCTCGTCGAGGACGCCGTCGCGGCAGCGCAACTGCTGCATCCCGATCTATCCGTGACCGGTCACGTCGTGCCCGGAGATCCACGTCAGGTGCTCCTCGACGCCTCGCACCACGCCCTCATGCTGGTGCTGGGGTCGCGGGGTCGCGGAGCGGTGAAGAGCATGCTGCTGGGGTCGGTCAGCTCCGCGGTCAGCTCCCATGCCGCGTGCCCGGTGGTCGTCTGCCGCCCTACCGACGGCCACGCCCAGACCGGGGTGATGGTCGGCGCCGACGGCACGCCCGAGTCGCTACCGGTCATCGAGTTCGCCTACCGCCAGGCCTCCCTGCGCGACCTCCGCCTCACCGTCCTTCACTCCTTCTGGGACGCCGCAGCCGCCGTCGCTCAGTACCGCGAGGCCCGAGGCGAGACAGTGGACGAGCCAGATCTCGAGGATCTGCGCGCCGCCCTCTCGGCGTCGGTGGCCGGCCTCGCCGAGGAGTACCCCGGTGTGCCCGTCACCCTCACCCTCAAGCACGGCTTCGCCGACGAGGCCCTCAGCCTACGCCACGGCGGCTGGGATCTGATCGTCGTCGGCCACCACCCCATGACCTCGCTCGCACGACTCCTCACCAGCTCCATCGCCAACACGGTCGTCGAGCGCGCCCACACCACCGTGGCCGTGGTGCCCCAGGCACCCCGCTCGTCGTGATCACGCCCAGCCCAACCCTCAGGTCACGGGAACCGTCGAAGCGTGCTGGTGCGTGTCCCCGCCGAGGTCAGCCATGTAGTTCTCGGTGCAGCCGCTCCATCCGTGAGTCCAGCTCGTTGGCGGTCTGCTCTGCCTCTTTGAGCTCTCGCCGCAGCGCGTCGGGGACCGCCCCGTCGTACTTGTAGTAGATCTTGTGCTCGAGGCTGGCAGAAGTCCATCGCGATGCTGCGCAGTTGGAGCTCCACCGGAACACTCACGGGACCGGAGGAGAGGAAGACCGGGATCTCGATGATGGCGTGGAGGCTCCTGTAGCCGTCGGCCTTCGGTGTGGCGATGTAGTCGGAGACCTTTGGGGATCGTGATGTCGTCCTGGGCCGTCAACAGCTCGAAGATGCGGTAGGCATCGGTGACGAAGCTGCAGGTCACTCGCACCCCGGCGATGTCGGTGATGTTGGATCGCACGCTGTCCAAGGTGGGGTCGAGACCCCGGCGTTCGGCCTTGGTCCGGATGCTTTCCGGGGACTTGACCCGGCTGGTGACGTGCTCGATGGGGTTGTAGTCGTGCATGTGCAGGAACTCGTCTCGCAGGATCGCGATCTTCGTCTCTACCTGGGGGTGTCAGATCTTCTGTGTAAGCGGTTGGTCGGTCTGAAAGGAACATGATGGACCTCGTGACAGAAGAGCCGGGCTCGACGCCGGTGTCGGGCAGGGACGTGGCCGCTGAGCTGGCTGCGTCGGGTGCCCTGGATGAGCTGTTCGCCCGGATCGACTCTGGTGAGGTCGAGATGACCGGCGCGGACGGTCTGATCCCGGGCTTGATCAAGGCCGCGCTCGAGCGTGGTCTGCAGGCCGAGTTGACCGATCATCTCGGCTACGAGAAGGGCTCCGCGGAAGCGCCCGCGTTCGGCAACTCGCGCAACGGATTCACGCCGAAGACGGTCTCGACCCAGGTCGGCGACGTTGAGCTGGCTACCCCCCGTGATCGCGATGGCTCGTTCACACCGCGACTGGTGCCCAAGGGCAGCCGACGGCTGGGTGGCCTGGATGAGATGATCATCAGCCTCTACGCCGGCGCGATGACGATGCGCGACATCGGCCATCACCCGGCGACCACGATCGGGACCGAGCTGTCTCACGAGACGATCTCCAAGATCGTCGACGAGATCAGCGAGGAGGTGCTGGCTTGGCAGCGCCGCCCGCTCGAGGCGCTCTACCCGGTGATCTACCTCGACGCGCGACCAGGACCGGGCAGGCCGTGAACTTCTCAGGCTGCTGCGGTGGCGCGGCGCCGGTCAGGGTGCGCCAGAACCGGCCACGCAGAGTGGCGCCGCCGCCGAAAGGGTCGGTCGCGCACAGCCGGGCGAGGTCGGGGTTGTTGGAGATGCGGGTCATCTTCGCGGTCAGCCCCGGCGGCATCGGCAACGGGTCGGTGAGCATCGGAAGTCCCTTCATCAGCTCGAACCCGACGCGCGTCAGTCGGGGGAACCGGGAGAAGCCGGCGACGACGGCGGGGTCGGTAACATCGGTGAGGGTGGTGACGATGAGGCCAGCGGCGGGCGCGCCGGGCGCGACCGCGTGGTAGGCGACGACTCCGCCCAGGCTGAGCCCGTACACGACGACCGGCCCGCCGGTGCCCTCGCGTTCGACCGTGACCAGGTCGCGGACGCAGTCGACCCACGTCTCGAAGCTCAGGTGCCGGTCGTCGGCGTCGGTGAGCCCGTAGCCGGGCAGGTCCGGAGCGACCAGGCGCCAGCCGGCGCGTAGCGCCGGCGCCCCGAACGGCAGCACGATGCGTCCGTACCCGCCGACACCGTGAACCAGGATCACGGTTCCCTTTGGCGTCTGCACGGTTTCCGGCTCGACGCGGTCCACGTGGACGTGAAGGGCACCCCACTCCCACCACGTCTCGGTGACGGCCGCGTCGTCCAGCAGCCGCATCACGGGCGGAAAGAAGCCCCGGTACTGCCGCGACGGGGGGTAGTCGGCGTAGCTGGTTGGCCGCGTGCTCATCGGGATACCTCGGTTCGGTCCCGGGTCGGCTTTGGGATGCGTCGGCGGTCCCGACGGCGGCGCACCGCCTTGTCGAGTTCACCGGTGCCTAGCGCCAGGGACGCGACGCCGGCTGCGGCTGCCCAGTGCAGTGGGTCGAGCGCGACGGTGCCGAACAGTCCTTGGAGGAACCCGACGTGGACGGCGAGGATCGGCAGGGCCACGACCAGGGTGAGGCTGGCCAGCAGCCACCGGTTTCGGGGGCAGGGTGCGGGAGAACGCGGACTCGTGCTCGGTGCGGACGTTGAACGCGTTCGCGACCTGGAACAGCACGAAGGTGGTGAACGCGAACGTGGTGGCGTACCGGGTGCCGTGGCTGTGGTCGGTGGCCGCGAGGACCGCCAGGGTGCCGGCGGCCATGACAACGGCGGTGAGCGCCATCCGGGTCAGCCGCGGCCACGACAGGATCCGTTCCCGGCGGGTCGCAGCGGTCGGTCCATGGTGCGCCGGTTCGGCTTGTCCAGACCGAGCGCCAGCGCCGGTGGACCGTCAGTGATCAGGTTGACCCACAGCACCTGCACCGCGGTCATCGACGCGGCGAGGCCGGCGATGACGGCGGCGATGAAGGTGAGGATGGCGGCGATGA
>NZ_BAAIFY010000053.1:0-6599 GCF_054653575.1 Nocardioides pyridinolyticus
TCTTTCTACGTTCCCACTTCTCTGGACCCTATGTCTTAGGCGCGCTTAAGTGCGCGCAGTATAGAGCACTTTTTTGTGTATTCGGAATGCATTCTCTAACGGGAATGCGAAAAGGAAAGGGATTCTTTGACTCTTGCTATTCGGGAGATTGGCCGGTGCTGACAGCCCGGTCTCTCCCTGTCGCGGTGCTGACCTGTGCAGTCTGCGGCGTTACTTTCACCAAGCCCCGGAAGCGCGGGCGCTACCCGGCGACCTGCTCGGACGCATGCAAGGCCGAGAGGGGCGCACACGGTGACGTGCGGGTGTCCGAGGGCGCTTCCACCGCTACCGGGTTCCTAGACATGCGCTCGGGTGAGCGTCATTCCTCGGACGACACCGAGAGGGAGTACGACACCCTCTTGAGCGGCGCTGGCGGGGGTTTCACCGTGACGGCTGAGTACGTCCCGGTCGTGGACGGTGCCGGGAACTACGTCCGTGACGATTCGGGCCGCGTTCAGACGCGGTTCCGGAACTACTCAGGCGAGGACAACCTCACCGTGGACATTCCGGCGAAGGACTCCCCGGTGATCGGGCAGGTAGACCTCCCGGCCGACTGGCAGGAGCGCTTAGACGACGGCGAACCGCTCGACCGGTTGCGCATGACGGAATGGCTCGGGCTGCCTATCACGGAGTGGTCTGACGGGTGCTTGTGAGCGCAGAGGCCCGACACCCGTAGGACATTCACGTATGAGTGGAAGAGGGCTAGCCCCAAGCGCGACGGACACCGCTGGCGCGGCCTCTCCCCGCAATCGAAAGGGGGAACCACATGACCAACGCAATGTCTCATTGCGCGCCGGAGACGGCTGACGTTCTGCTGGCAGCCGATGGGCTGCCGAGCGATGCTCTGCAACTCCAAATCAGCCTGTTCGCCAACCTTGTGCAGCACGGCGACCGGCGAGGCTTCACGCCCGCTGAATCGGAACTGCACCATTCGGTGCTCCGGCTGCTGTGCCGAGTTCGGGACATTCACGCTGAGCGCGATAAGGCGCTCAAGCGTGCCGATAGGCAGGCGTTACTCCAAAAGAATTCCAGTGCGAACGCTGGCCTCCGGGCCGAGTTCGACGCGCTGGTCGATAATTGAACCATAACCGAATAGCAATACCCGCGGATTCTGCACAGGGCAGTCACGGCGGTTAGCACGGACTCGGGAAGTGCCCGTTATGGTGCGAAAGGAGAAGCATGGACTTCCGATCTATGGCTGAGGCGGCACTCGACCGCCGCGCGGCTCTGCACGAGACTTACCGCTCGATCCGAGCGAAGCACGACGCCGCTAAGGACGCTGGCAAGAGTGACGCCGCTAAGGCGCACCGGGACCACCTTGACGCGCTTGAGGCCGACATGGACGACCTCGCCGCGGAGGCTCGCCAGTACGTTGAGCAGGCCGAGGCCGAGCAGAACCGGGCCGCTGGCAAGGACCACGCTGAGCGCTCGCACGTCCTGCGGGCTGCGACCCGCACCGAGAGCCGGAACGCTGAGGTTCGCGCTAACGAGCCGCTGCCGGAGGGCCGATCTTTCGCGGACCTGACCGCCAAGCCTGCGAGCCTGCGTGAGTTCGGCGAGTACGCACGTTCGCTGGCCTATGGCGAGAAGCGAATGAGCGAGGACGACCCGACTCAGGGCGGTTACCTCGTCCCGCCGCGCTACGCGGCTGCGGTTCTGGACCTCGCCCGAAACGCGACCCGCGTTATCGAGGCTGGCGCGACCGTCGTTCCGATGGACTCCAACGATGTGACCGTGGCGAAGGTCGTTGGCGATCCTGAGCCTGACTGGCGAAATGAGAAGCAGGCCATTGCGTCCGGTGACCTCGGGCTGGGCGCTCTGAACCTCAAGGCCAAGAGCCTTGCCGTTCTGGTCAAGGCTCCGTTTGAGTTGGTCGAGGACGCCGCCAATCTGGGCGACGTTCTGGGTAATTCGCTCGCTGGCGCTTTCGGCGTGAAGTTGGACCACACAAGCCTCTACGGCTCGGGCGTTGACCCGGAGCCCGCTGGCCTGATTACCGAGGCGCTGAACACGAGCACTTACCCGCTCGCCGGTCTGTCGTCTTGGGACGAGATTATCGCCGCTGTCGCGGACGTTCGCGGTCGCAACTTCGACCCGCGTGCGGCGCTTATGTCTGAGGATAACCTCGCCGCGCTTTCGACCCTGCGGGCTACGGCTGACGGTCAGTACCTGACCCCGCCGCAGTACGTCGAGAACGTGCGCCGCATGTCAAGTGGCAACATGGGCTCTGAGATTGCGGTTGGCGACTTCCGGAACCTCTACATCGGTATTCGGACCTCGTTTGAAATCAAGGTGCTTAATGAGCGGTTTGCCGACACCGGTGAGATTGGTTTCATCGGCTGGCTGCGTGCCGACGTGCAGCAGGCGCGCCCCGGCGCGTTCCACGTTATCTCTCAGGCGACTGCCTGATTCGGTAGCAATTCGTGACCGGTCCTAGGTCGTTATGTCCCTTTCTGCCTAGGGCTGGTCACCACTAAAGCCGGTCTGTGCTCCGCGTCTCAGCGGTGCGGCGCGTTGACGCACCCGGCCCGGTCGGTCCCACGCGATCGGCCACGACTGGCAGACGGGAGGTTCCGCGCGGACCCCAACCCGCAATGGTTCCTTTCCGTCTGTCAGTCCCACAACTTCCGCTCCCCGCAGGAGCGGTTGATTCCGCAGAGTCCTTAGCCTTCTCTCCGTAATCCATGAGTCGGCCTTCGGGCCGGATCACTCGCCCAGGAATGGGCATCCTTTTTGGGTAGGGCGCGGGTAGGTAGCGCGTCGAATGCATCGGGCCTAAGTCACCCGTGGCGCTGCCGCCCGCGTCTGTCAGACTTTCCACCCCGGTGGGCTTCGGCCTGCCGGGGGTTTTTCTGCGTTACGGGGGGTATAGGTTCCGAATATGAATATGGACGTCAATGGTGGCAGCGCCTACGGTGCTGCGCATGACGGCTATCGAGAACCTTCCTGACGACCCGTTTGTTACCTGCCTGTTCGACGCCCCCGGCATTGCGGTATGGCGTCACGACGGCGAGCCGGGAGGCGCGCGCTACGTCGTTGACGTTGTTGAGGGCTTCGTACTTCCCGACGACGCGATCATCGGCGCTATGCGCACGATGCCGGAGGATGCGCCGTTCGTGATCGAACTGACCTAGTTCTAGGCTCGCGTTGTTGGCAATGGATGGTTCGCCATGAATTCCCTCACGTCCTCAACGATCTTCCGCGCGCTCACGTCGACGAGCGCTTCGAAATTGCCGTGTGCTGCGTCATTCCTGTTGATGCCGATCTTCTCGGCAATCCGATCCTCGCTGGGCATTGTGTGCCCGTTATCGCGCAGTTGGTGGACGTATGCGCTCATCTTTCCAGCCTTCGGGTCCTTGCTGACCGGAAGATTCAGCCCGATACAGAGGGCTCGCAAGTACCGCTCAAATACAGCCCCTGCGGCCATGACTGCAAACGGCTCGGGCAGGTCGGTCTCGTTTAGTTGAGCGTCGATGTGCAATAGCCAGTTCTCGAAGTCGTCGGGCGGTGACAGCACCAGTCGAGCCATGCGCAATGACGCGTTGGTTTCACCCGGAACGGCAGCGGAGGTTGCGAGCCACCGGACGAACTGCCGGGGCTGAATGATGCCTACGGCCCGCAACAGGCCAACAAAACTGAACCCCTGCGATATGGCTGTAGCGGGCAGGGTGTACTCAAGCATCTTGGCAGTAGCAAAGTAGCCAAGATTGGCGCGTCGAGAGGCGGTATTGATGAACCCCTGGACCGATCCTCGGCCCATGCGGTTTCCCTTATTGCTCACAAATAGAGGGTCATTGCGTCGGCGTCCGGCGGTTAGGCGCACCAGCCTTTCGGTGAGTTCGGGAAACAGGATTAGGTACGGGCGGCGGCCCGCGCCTTCCATTGGTCGAAAGTGGAGAGTAGCGCCGTCGCTATCTATGTGCAGGTCCGACACGTCACAGGCCAGAATCTCACCCGGTTTGACGGAATAGAACGCAAGCAGAGCAATGATCGCCCAACTCTGATCTTCGACAGTAACGTCGAGCATTCTACGAAGGTCAGGGAGTTTCACGCTCGGCGCGGGTGTATTCCGCGGGCCCGAACGCGGAAGCGACCTTGGCATCGGATTTCGATCCAGAACCGACGAGTCAACGAGCCACCGGTAATAGCCATTCAGGCAGCCGTACCATGGGCGCTGTGAGCCTTTGGAGCCCCCTGCCTCAAGAAGATGGTTCAAGAATCGCGAAATGTCCGTGGTCGTAGCCTTGACAACGTCCACGCCTTCCGATTCACACCATTCGCCGAATTGACGCAGTTTCACCGTGTATTGCTGACGGGTCGAGGCAGCGAAATTCCTGTATCCGAGATAGTGCTCAAATGATGTATCGCGGTCCGCCACGCCCAGCACTCTAGTTCGCGCCTGCCGTTCCGGAGGGAGAAAAGCCCTAACGGCATCGATCGTGTCGACCTCATCAGGTCGCTTGTCGTCGCGGTAGCGGACGCCTCGGGCGAACCGGAAGTGCCACGCCCGCGCGGGTAGTGGATGCCGTACCACCCCGCAAAGTGGGGAGCAAAGTAGGGAACGGTGCTGTTCCGACTTCGGCGGCAACGCCGAAACCCGCTCTGGTGAGCGGGATTGGTGCCCCAGGCAGGAGTCGAACCTGCGACCTTTCGCTTAGGAGGCGGCTGCTCTATCCGCTGAGCTACTGGGGCGGGCCAGGTGCCCATTCGTGTCGAAAACGTTCACCGGCGGTGGTCATCTTGGCAGCAGGCGCCGGACATGACGAATGCTGCCCTGGCCCCGGGGCACCCGTCGAGCCGGGCCGCGCCCTCCCGACGGGGTTCTCGGCGAAGGCAAGGCCAGCACCTCGCCCCACGATGGTGCCGCTCTCCCTCGCCCTGCTGGTGGCGAGCCTGGTCGCGTGGTCGCGCACGACGAGGCGTCTGGGTGCAGCGGACCTGACGTCGACGCGCGTGTGACCTCGCCGTGCGCGAAGGGCTCCTGCGGGAAGGCGGGGCGCTCGTGCGCGCATCGTCGCCATGGTCGGCACTGAGGTCTCCAGGTCTGGCAAGCGGCGTGCCGGGCGACGGCTCGGCGGGGCAGCCGGCGCGTAGCGGCATGCCGCCGGTTTGTCTGGATGCGCTGGTCACAGGGACACTTAAGGATTGAGCCGTACCCTCGGCCGAGCCCGTCCCCGACCTCCTGAGGTGCCCCCGCATGAGCGACGCTGCGCCTGATCTCGAGCAGCGCCATCCCGGCACGCCGAAACGGCGGGGCAAGCCGCGCAAGCGGCACACGGTGGGGAAGGTGCTGCTGGCGACGGTCCTCGTGCTCGCCATGGCGACCGGGCTCGGCACGATCTGGCTCTTCCGCCACCTCGACGGCAACATCAACGTGATCGACGTCGACGACCAGCTGTCCCACCGGCCCGACAAGGTCGACGTCGAGGGCCCGAAGGAGCCGCTCAACATCCTGGTGATGGGCTCCGACAGCCGCGACTGCGCGGGCTGCAACATCGACAACCTCACCGGCGGTGGGCAGCGCTCGGACACCACGATCCTGGTGCACGTCTCCGCCGACCGGCAGCGGGCGTACGGCATCAGCATCCCGCGCGACTCGATGGTCGACCGGCCCGAGTGCACGACCGAGGACGGCGAGTCCATCGCGGGTGCCGACTACGTCATGTGGAACGAGGCGTTCGGCCTCGGTGGTCCGGCCTGCACCATGCAGCAGTTCGAGCAGCTCACCGGCGTCCGCCTCGACCACTTCGTCGTCGTGAACTTCGAGGGCTTCAAGGACATGGTCGACGCCGTCGGCGGCGTCGAGATGTGCATCCCGCAGCCCATCTCCGACCCGGCGCACGGCATCAACATCGAGGCGGGCACCCGCGAGCTCGAGGGCGCCGAGGCGCTCAACTACGTCCGCGCCCGCTACTCCATCGGCAACGGCTCCGACACCGGCCGGATGAAGCGCCAGCAGGCGTTCATCGCGTCGATGACCAACAAGGTGGTCTCGGCCGGCACGCTGGCCCGCCCGGACCGGCTGGTGAAGTTCCTGAACGCCGCCACCAGCTCGCTCACCGTCGACCCCGACCTGGAGGGCCTGATGAAGCTCGCCGACCTGGGACTCCAGTTCCAGAACACCGGCCTGGACAAGATCCAGTTCATCACCATCCCGAACCAGCCGGACCCGCAGGACCCGAACCGCCTCGTGTGGGTGGAGCCGCAGGCCCAGGAGGTCTGGGACAAGATCGCCAACGACGCGCCGCTGACCAAGAAGCTGAGCCAGGACGTCATCTCCGCCGACGACCTGCCCGGCTCCGGGTCGTCCTCGCAGGGCCCCTCGAACGAGGCCGACAAGCAGGCGCTCGCCGACGCCGGGCTGTGCACGTGAGGCCCCGCCGGTGACCGAGAGGAAGTCGCTGTCGGACTGGGAGCGCCGCAAGCGGCGGGCCGAGGTCTTCGGCGACGCCCTGCCGGACACCACACGCGACGAGCGGGACGACCGGCCGAGGCGGGACGACCAGAACGACCGGTGGCTGCGGGAGCAGGTGCCCCCGCACCACGGCGGCTGACGAGGG
>NZ_BAAIFY010000054.1:0-6585 GCF_054653575.1 Nocardioides pyridinolyticus
CCCGCACCGCCCCGTCGAGGTCGGCACGCACCGCCATCGCCCGGTCGATCCACTGCGTGTGCACCTCCGCACCACTGGCCGAGGGCAGTCCCGCCCCACCGGCGATCAACCGGTCCGCCAGCAACGCCAACCGGTCCCGCTCCTGCGGGGTCAACGCCGGCGCAGCGGCCGGCTGGATGGTCACGTTGGTGATGCTCATGCCGTCGACACCTCCTGCTCACGCCGGTTCTCCACCAAGTGCGCCGCGGTGCGCCTCGCCAACGCGCAGATGGTCGAGGTCGGGTTCGTGGCGGTCGAGGTAGGGAACACGCTGCCGTCGATCACGTACAGGTTCGGCACGTCGTGCGTGCGTCCCCACCGGTTCACCACCGACGTCGCCGGGTCGTCGCCCATCTTCGCCGTGCCCAGGTTGTGGCCCGAGGAGAAGTTGCGGAACGTGATCCAGGCCTTCGTCGCACCCGCGGCCTCGTGCGCCTCGAGTGCCCGGTTGAGCCCGAAGTCGAGGATGCGGTGGGTGTTCTCCGATGTCGTGTAGCTGATCTTCGCACCCGGGAGGCCGTCGGAGTCGGAGAGCTCGTGGTCGAGCGTGACCCGGTTGTGCTCCTCGGGCAGGTCCTCGGCGTGCACGATCCAGTCGATGGAGTGACCCACCGCCTGCTTCATCTTGGCGGTGAACTGCTCGCCCCAGAACGGCTCCTCGGAGACGCCCTCGCCGATCTGCCAGCGGGTGGCCATCTCGAGCGGGCCGCCGGTGCCCATCACGTGCCACTTACTGCCGCGGACGAACCCCCGCGACGCGTCGGTCTCGTAGAACTCCATGCACTCGATCTGGGTGCCGGCCGGGCCGACCCAGTCCTCGAGGTCGTCCTCGTAGAGACCGACCACCGAGCCGAAAGGGTGCAGCATCAGGCGCCGACCCACCAGGTCCGAGCTGTTGGCCAGCCCGTTCGGGAATCGCGCCGACTCCGACATCAGCAGCAGCCGGGGCGTGCCGACCCCGTTCGCGCCGACCAGCACCACCTTGGCGGGCTGGAACTTCTCCTGCCCGTCCTGGAAGTACACCGCACCGTTGGCCAGGCCGTTCTCGTCGAGGGTGATCCGGGCGACCCGCGCACCGGTCTCGAGCCGCGCCCCGTGCCGCAGGGCCTCGGGCAGCAGCGTGACGTCCGCCGAGCCCTTGGCCCCGACCACGCAGCCGGTCCGACACACGCCCAGCCGCTCGCACTGCGCCTGGCGACCATGCTGCCGCGACGGGATCGCCGAGTACCCGGGCCACCAGTGCCACCCGAGGCGGTTGAGCCCCTCGGCCATCGTGCGACCGGTCAGGTGGATGGGGTGGGCCGGCAACGGCGGCGGGGCGCCGGGCGGGTACGCCGGGTTCCCGGCGAGACCCGAGACACCCATGTCGTAGTCCGTCGCCTCGTAGTGGGGCAGCAGGTCCTCGTACGAGATGGGCCAGTCGTCGGCCACGCCGTCGAGGGTGCGGACCCGGAAGTCCGACGGCATCGGCCGGCTCCAGACCCCGGCGAAGAACACCGTGCTCCCGCCCATGCCGTTGTACATGTAGACCGGCTGCTCGGAGTCGTCCAGGTTGGTCGGGTAGTCCTCGGCCCGCGAGCGCATGTTCGGGTCCGGGTGCCACTGGTGGTTGCCCCAGAGCAGCTCGAACTCCGGCTTGTCGCCGGGGAGGTCGCTCTGACTGGTCCAGGCGCCCTGGTCGAGCACGACGACGCTGAAGCCCGCCGCGGCCAGGTGCTTCGCGGCGGTGGCGCCCGACGCACCAGCTCCCACGATGAGGACGTCGGCGGTGGGCGACCCGGTCATGACTTCCTCCCTTTGTGCAATATATGCATTGACATCGCGTATGTTGCACAACCTTATCGAGTGCGCAGCGCCGCTGTCAACGAGCCGTGGCGGCCGCCGACCGGTCGTGCCGACCCGTTCCCCTACAGGTTCAGGCCGAACACGGCGAACACGTTGACGACCACGCCCACCCCGAGCGCAGCGATCGCACCCAGCGACATCGGCATGACGGGAGCCTTGGCCTTGACGTTGAAGAACCAGGCCGCGACCACGGCGGCGACGCCCCACTGTCCGGCCCAGGCAGCAGCGGCCAGAGCCCCGCCCACGAGGAATCCGATCTCCATCACCTGGAAGATCGCCGTCCGCATCACGTCCGCGAGCTCGCGGATGTTCGGCCATCGCTCGATCCACCCGATGACCAGCAGCAGGCAGTAGACCTCGATGATGCGGAGCACGGCGACCGCCACCGCAGCGACGTACGGGTTGGGCATCGGCAGAGCCACGACCGGCTCGAGGAACGTGCCGGTCGCCATGGTGCCGGTCACCACCGCGGTCGTGAACTTCATGGGCAGGAAGGCGAAGGCCCACATCAGCATGACCAGAGCGGCCGGCACGACCAGGTGCACGGCATACAGGTGCGCGCTGAACGGATCCATCGCCACGACGCCGGCGTTGTACGCCGCGCCGCTCAGCCCCGCGAGAACCACGATGAGGGGCAGGTTGCGCTTGATCTGCCGCACGTTGCGGGCGAACATCGCCGACTCGTCCTCGGCGTCGTCGTCCTCGGCAGCCCAGGACGGTGCGTCGCCGGCCGCCGTGGGCTTCTCCTCCAGCCAGCCGGCCGGCACCTGCTCGTCCGCACCCACCGAAGCGCGCGCCTCGCGCACCAGCAGGACCAGCATGAACAGGAGCGCTGCGCAGAACGCCCACACCGAAGGCCGGGTGAGCTCGAGCTCGGTCGCGACGAACCACACCACCGTGCTCAACCCGAAGGCCCACATGCCCGCCTTGAGCCCGTAGTGGTAGCAGATGGTGAGGACCGGGAACAGGAAGAAGGCCTGGACGACGGGTTCGGTGAACAGCTGGGTGCCCTCGGCGAGGGGAACCGGAAGGCTGTCCATCCCCCTCGCCAGGAAGTGGAGCCCCAGCGCAACGCCTGCTCCCCAGGCACCTCCGAGCACGAGCGATCCGAGGACGCCGTTTCGGTTCGTACTCCCCTGCCACCACCGCCGGTCCAGGTCGGCAGGCAGCGACACGCCGATCCAGTCGGTCGCGATGTAGATCAGGTAGATCAGCGGGATCACGAAGCCCACCGAGTACGGCAGGCCGAACGCCCAGATGAAGGCGAGCGCCAGCGCGAAGGAGATCTTGGCGACCTCGCGCCTGCTCATCTCACCCGATCGGAGCGAGGGCATGATCGGCCGGAGGCCATCGTGGAACACGCTCACGTTCCGGTTGACCAGCACTGTCGACAACGCCCCCATGGCCGCGAACAGCGGGATGGCGGGGAGCAGCGGGATAGGCAGGGCCACGTCGGATCCCAGCACGATTCACCTCTCTGTCAATGGTCGGCCGGAGCTCGGCCTGGGGCGGGCGCCCCCGGAAGTCACGGGCGGCGGACCGTCACATGTGGCTGCCGCCGTTGACGTTGAGCTGCGCCCCCGTCATGAACGACGACTCGTCGCCGGCGAGGAACAGCACGCTGTCGGCGATCTCCTCGGGCCGACCGAGCCGGCCCAGAGCAGCCTGGCCCGGCATCGCCGCCTGGACCTCGGGTGCGAAGCTGTCGAGCATGGGGGTCTCGATGCAGCCGGGGTTGATCACGTTGGCGCGGATCCCCTGGGCCGCGGCGAACTTCGCGACCGACTTGGTCAGGCAGATGACCGCGGCCTTCGAGGCTGCATAGCTCGCACCGCTCGTGGTGCCGCCGACGAGCCCGGCGCGCGAGCCGATGTTGACGATCGAGCCACCCGCCGGCATGTGCGGGATCACCGCCTTGCACATCAGCCAGGTACCGCGCACGTTGATGTCGAAGACCCGGCTCCACGACTCGGGGTCGATCTCGTCCATCGGTCGCGGGTCCACGATGCCGGCGAAGTTCACCAGCGCGTGGATCCCGCCGCGCTCGGAGGCGAACGACGTGACCACACGCTCGACGTCGTCGGGGGATGTGACGTCGAGCACCAGCGGCGAACCGCCGACCTCGTCCGCGATCGCGCGGACCGCGTCCGCGTTGATGTCCGCCACGCCGACGTGCGCGCCCTCGGCGGCGAGCGCGCGGACGCTTGCCACTCCCATTCCGCCGGCCCCGCCCGTCACGAGCACGGTCCGTCCCGTCATTCGCTGCGCCATTTCTCTCCTTCAGTGTCGGATAGAAACATCATGACGTTATGACCACTGTCACGTCCAGTCTCAGTCCTATCCCTGGACACACGCGTGGGCCGGGACCTTCGGCCCCGGCCCACGCGCCGTCGAGTACTAGGACTCCCGGCTCACTGGCAGTCGGGCGCTGCGTCCTCGCACGCCTGGAGCACCGCGTCCGGCGGGTCCTTCTTCCAGGCGTCGTTGTAGGCCTGGGTCAGGTTGTTCTGGGTCACCGCAAGGGACGGCACCCCGATCCACGCGGGAACCTCCTTGCCGATCAGGGACAGCATCATCGCCCGAGCCTCGGCGACACCCTGGTCGTACGGGCGCTGGGCACCGACGCCCTTGAGGTACTCGCCGGTCGCGATGTCGGTGGCGGCCTGGTCGCCCAGGTCGATGGTGGTCACCGGAATGTCCCGGCCCTGGGCGCGCAGCGCCGCGATGACGCCGGCGGCCGGGCCGTCCCAGACCGCGAAGACGCCCTGGACATCCGGGTTGGCCGTGAGGAAGTTCGCTGCCACGTCGCCGGCCTGGTTCGGGTCGGTGAACGCCGCCTCCTTGATCGTCACGTCAGGGCGGTTCTCGGCGAACCAGTCCTTGACGCCCTTCGTGCGCTGGTTGGTGACGAAGAACGTGATGCCGAAGTCGACGATGCCGACCGTGCCGTTCTCGGGGATGTAGCACGCCAGCTTGGCGGCAGCGATCTGGCCGTTGCCCTGGCTGTCCGCCGAGATCACCGACTGGTAGTCGTCGGGAGCAGTGAGCCCCTTCGCCGCGTTGTCCATGAAGACCAGCTTGATGCCGGCCTCGCCCACCTTCTTGTAGGCCGGGGCGGTGGCGACGTCGTCGACCGGGATGCTGACGATGCCGTCGGGGTTCAGCTGGATCGCGTTCTGGATGTTCGCGATCTGCTTGTCGACCTTGAAGTTGGCCTCGGTGTTGCTGATGATCTCGACGCCGTACTTGTTGAACTCGTCGGTCAGCCCGCGAGTCTGGCCGTTGGGCCAGTCGCCCGCGAACTGGAAGACCAGCGCGACCTCGAAGTTGCCTTCCCGGATCTTCTGGGCGTCCTCCTCGGAGATCGCCACGTCGTCCGGAGATGCGGCCGGCTCGCCGTTGGGCCCCTCGCCGACGATCTCGCCTGGCTCCAGGGCAGGCACTGCGGTGGCCGCGTCCTCCGCACACGCGGGGTTGTCGGCGTTGATGTCGGTGACGGCACCGCTGCCATCACTTTCCGAGGATCCCGAGCTGCAGGCCGCGGTGAGCAGCAGCACCGCGGCCGTCGACGCCATGGCGACGGAGATGCGCCTTTTCTTAGTGGTCACTGGACTCCTTGAGTTCGGCCCCGGTGGGAGGCGGATCGAGGGGGTCTTCCGCGAAAGGAAGGTCCTCCGTTGTTCATCATGTGCAGTCGCTATGCAGCACTCACAACATGCGCTAGACGCGTGTGACGCCAGTCACGGGGAGAAGTATGCGCACACCAGCGGCATATTCGTCTAGCAAAACGAACGTTTTGTTGTTGACATGCAAAACACCCGAACCTCGGAGCGGCCCCGAGTGTCATCGAGGGCTGGACGTCACCACTTCGTGTGCATATAGTGCATTCGGATTGCACCTACTGCACACTAGCGCACGCCTGCGTCGAGCGGAAGCGTCGCTGACCCACGGAGGACCCATGGAGTTCATCGAGATCGACGAGGAGCGCGGACGCGCCCTGCTCGCGAGCGTCGGCACCGAGATCCACGCGATCGAGCAGGAGGGTAGCGCCGAGGAGAGTCGCGTGGTGGAGGCGGTGCTCGGCGAGGGCGAGCGCCACGTGCGGGCCACCTTCGACGCCACCCCCCCGGCCGCCGGGGAGGAGCAACTCGCCCACTGCGCCTGGCACACGAACTGCGTCGTCGAGGCACATACCCTGACCTCCGGTCGAGGGTTGTTCCAGTTCTGGACCGCTGAAGGGCCGGTCAGCGTGGTGCTGACCGGCGGAGACCTGCTGGTCAACCGGGGCGCCGAGCACCGGTACCTGCCGCTGGGCGACCAGCAGCTGCGGTTGCGCCACTCCGGACCGCCGGACGGGGACTTCGGGTACGTCGACACCGGCCGCAGCCCGATGCCGTGGCCGGACGTGCCTGCCTCGTGATCCAGACCGTCGCCATCGTCATCTCGTTGGCCATCGCCACTGTCGGCACCGCCCTGTTCGTTCGCGCGGTCCGGGGGATCTTGGGCGTGGTCCGGATCGGGCAGCCGGCCCAGCGCACCGACCACAAGGGCGCCCGCCTCGCGGCCCTGCTCAAGGAGACGCTGGGACACACCCGGATGCTGCAGTGGACCCTGGTCGGCGCCGCGCACTGGTTCGTCTTCGTCGGGTTCGGGCTCCTGTTCTTCACGCTCCTCACGGCGTTCGGGCAGCTCTTCGACGCG
>NZ_BAAIFY010000055.1:0-5121 GCF_054653575.1 Nocardioides pyridinolyticus
CTTAGGGAGCTTCGGGAGCAGGTTCGCGTCTTCCTCGACGCTTCCGAGCGCAGCGGGGCGTTCGTTCCGCAATGCGACTCCTGGCTGGTCGGCTTCTCTCCTGCGTTCAGCACGGCTCTAGCCGAGCAGGGATGGCTTGGAATGACCTGGTCTCAAGACTACGGCGGCCATCAGCGCAGCGCTGCGGAGCGACTCGTAGTGGTGGAGGAGCTCTTGGCTCGGGGTGCACCGGTAGCGGCGCACTGGATCGCTGATCGCCAGTCAGGACCGCAGATCGCTAGGTTTGGCACTGAGGAAGCGAAGAAGAGCATCCTGCCCGCAATCGCTTCGGGGTCTTGCTTCTTCGCACTCGGACTAAGCGAGCCTGGCAGCGGGTCGGACTTGGCATCGGTGAGGACTCGCGCTACTCGGCACGGCAGCGGATGGCGTATCAGCGGGCAGAAGGTGTGGACGAGTGGCGCCCACCACGCACACTATCTCTCGGTCCTATGCCGGACGACGGGGTCGGCCGAGGATCGGCAGCGCGGTCTGAGCGTCTTCGTCGTTGATGCGCGCGCGCCGGGAGTGGAGATCAAACCTATCCGGCTGATCTCGGGAGAACATCATTTCAACGAGGTCTTCTTCGATGAGGTCGAGGTCGAGGACTCGATGATGATCGGCGCCGAGGGCGAGGGCTGGTCGGTCGTCACGTCAGAGCTCTCCCTTGAGCGGAGCGGCCCAGAGCGATACCTGAGCACGTTCCCGCTCCTCGACGCGGTGGTAAGGCGATTGCCTGATGAGGTGGACCCGCTGACTCGTCGACGCCTTGGCGACGTCGCCTCGGACATCGTCGCGCTGCGCGAGATGTCGACAGCCATCGCCGAACGGCTTGACGCCGGCGCTGATCCAGTGGTTGAGGCCGCTGCGTTTAAGGATCTTGGGACTCGGTTCGAGAGCCAACTGGTGCATGTGGTGCGCGAAGTTGTCGCATCGCAACCGTCGGTCCTGGCGGACGGCCAGGTGTCGGCTCTGATAACCGACTCGCTGTTGGCCTCCCCCGGGTTCACGCTTCGCGGCGGAACGAACGAGATCCTGCGTGGGATCGTGGCACGTGGATTGGGTGTGCGATGAACGAGCTGCATGCGCAGATCGCGCAGACGTTGGAGGGACTGCAGGAGCGTCACGGGTCGACCGACGCCCCTAGCGTGTGGCGGCAACTTGAGATAGCGGAGATGACCGCCGTGGCGGTGCCCGATGGGCTCGGCGGAGCTGGTGGTGATTGGCGTGATGCGTGCTTTATCGCGCAATGCGCATCCCGGCTAGGGATCGGGCCGCCGGTGGCGGACGCAGCCGTGTTGGGTGCTGCGCTGCTGACGGCTGGCGGGATGACCCGACCTGAGGGTCTGACGAGCACGCTGGCAGAAGCGCCGGGCCTCGTCCTGCGAGAGGTGGGCGAGACATGGCGAGTTGATGGGCACCTCAGTCGAGTTCCCTATGGTCAGTACGCCGCGCACGTCGTCGTCCTGGTCGACTCGGACGAGGGGCCTCGGGTCGTGGTCTTGCCTCGTGACGGGTGGGTCGTTGACGATGTCGATGACCTCTCCGGCGATCCACGCGCAGAGATCTCCGTAGCTCAGCCGCTCCCCCCGGGGACGGTCTCGGCGCCCAACGTCATGAGTTCGGCCCGCGCGCGCAGTCTTGGTGCTCTCACGGCTGTGATCAAGAGTCTTGGCGGTCTAGAGCGGATCCTTGAGTTGACTGTGTCGTACGTCAACGAGCGCGAGCAGTTCGGGCGCTCCCTGGCGAAGTTCCAAGTGGTCCAGCACCTGATCGCAGAGCTAGCCGCGGAGCTCGAGGCTGCTCGGGCGGTGGCTGAGCTCGCCATGGACGGTGACGAGGTGACCGTCGCGTTCGCCAAAGTGCGGACTGGTCGCGCGGTCGAGCGAGCCTCGGCAATTGCGCATCAGCTTCACGGCGCCATCGGCTTCACCGACGAGCATGAGCTGCACCGCTTCACCCGGAGAGTCTGGGCATGGCGCGATGAGTACGGGTCCGAGTTCGAGTGGGCGGACCACGTAGGCGGTGCCGTGACGCGCACCCCCGACGGACTGTGGCCTTGGATCGTAAATCGTCTAGAACACAGCGCCGCAGGCTCTTGACGCCGGTGCTATTCCTTACGATGATTCTAAGTATTATGTGACGAGCGCCACGGAGGCACACCATGACTTCTTTCCACTCAACTACTCGAGCACGAGTTGCTGCGGGCACCGCGTTGGCGCTGATGGCGCTAGGTCTGGCGGCCTGCAGCGATTCGTCCTCCGGAGCCGACAGTGACACCGTTGTGATCGGCTTGCTCTCGGACGTCTCGGGCCCAGCCGGCCCCTGTTGTGGCGTGCCGGGCAAGGCAGGTGCGGAGCTGGCGCTCGCCGAGCTCAACGCCGCTGGCGGGATCGACGGTAAAGACGTCGAGTTCAAGTTCAACGACACGCAGGGCGCCAAGGACCAGGCAGTGCGTCTTTATCGACGACTCGCCGACGACGGCGCCGTAGCGGTCGTCGGACCCACTCGGACGGACGAGGTCCTCGTCCTGGCGGGTGTGGCGGACCAGCAGGGTGTGCCGTTCGTGAGCACGGGCTCACGCGGGCCGTTCCCTGGCGACTTCGGTAGCGACGCGTTCCGGATCGCGATCTCGGAGGAGCAGATCGCTGGGCCGTTCATGGACCGACTCGTTGCGGACGCGGACATCTCGTCGATCGCGCTCATCTCGGCTTCCGACGACCCGGCACTTCAGGCAGGGGCCGAAGCATTCAAGGAGGCAGCCGAGGATGCCGGAGTCTCAGCGGTCGCCGAAGAAACCTTCAGCACGGGCGACACCGACTTCTCCGCTCAGGTGACTAAGATCAAGGACAGCGACCCCGACGCAGTCGCGATTGCTGCGCAGGTCGATGACGGCGGCCTCATCGTCGCCGAGCTGGCGCGAGCCGGCGTCGATGCCCAGCTCGTCGGCCTCGGCGGCATGGCTAGTGCTGACTGGTTCGAGGTCGCTGGCGAGCAGGGCGCTGGGCTGCTGGCGGCGACACCGTTTGACCCCTCCTCCAAGGACAAGGCAGTCACTGACTTCGTGTCGGCGTACACCGAGGAGACCGGTGAGGCCCCGGGCGTCGACGCAGCCTACGGCTACGCATCGGCCCAGGTAATCTTCGAGGCTGTCCGTCGCGCGCTTGACGCCGGTGACCTCTCGCCGGAGGCGGTCCGCGAGCAGCTTGGGCAGCTCCAGGACTTCGACACCGTCGTCGGTCCGGTTACGTACGACGGCGCGGGCGACCGTGCGCCGTTGGACCAGGCCCTGATCCTGCGGATGGGCGAGGACGGCACCTACTCGGAGTGGATGCCCTGATCATGAGCAGGACGAGCGCGCCATCAGCAAGACCCGTTCGAGACCCGGTGCTAGTGGTCGAGATGGTGACGAAGGCCTACGGCGGCGTAGTGGCACTGGCAGACGTGTCCTTCGCCGTGGAGCAGGGCGAGGTGCTTGCCGTGATCGGGCCGAACGGGGCAGGAAAGACGACGCTGTTCGACGTCATCACCGCGATGACGCCGGCAACGCGAGGCTCGATCCAATTCGATGGGCGCGAGATCGCGGGAGCTCGGTCCCATGCGATCGCTCAGGCGGGCATGGCGCGCACTTTTCAAAACCTGCGTGTGTTCACTCATATGAGTGTCGTTGAGAACGTGGCGGTCGGATCGGTGGGACGGCATACTGCCGGCCGATGGCCGAGGACTCTGGCGCGCCTGCTCTCCTCACGGTCGGGACCGATGCGCGGGGACGCGCGCCAGTTGCTCGTCCAGGTCGGGCTGGGTCATCGCCTCAAGAGCGATGCAGATCAACTGCCGTATGCCGAGCTTCGACGACTGGAGATCGCGCGAGCGCTCGCCACGCAGCCGAGCCTGCTCATCTTGGACGAGCCGGTCGCGGGAATGAGCCATCACGAGGCTGCCGAAGTGGGGAGCCTGGTGCGTGAAATCCAGAACTCTGGCGTGACGGTCATTCTGATCGAGCACAACATGCAGTTCGTGTCCTCGACCGCTGACCGCGTGATCGTCCTGGATAAGGGAGCGCTGATCGCTACCGGTACGCCGCAGGAGATCTATGACAACCCGCAGGTGCTCGAAGCTTATGTGGGGGTCTTGTGACTGCCGTACTTGAGGTTCGCGGCTTGCGGGTCACTTACGGGCCCGTGGTTGCAGTTCACGACTTCGACGCAGAGATCGAGGCGGGTGAGATTGTCGCTGTCCTTGGTGCCAACGGGGCTGGGAAGAGTTCGGTTGTGCGAGGTCTCCTAGCCGCGGCGACTGCGACGGTCAAACAGTTCATTGGCCCAGACGGGAAGGATCTGAGGCGATGCGGGACTAGCAAGATCATTCGGTCTGGCGTAGCGGTCGTTCCTGAAAGACGTCGCGTGTTCGGGGGCCAGTCCGTCGAGGAGAATCTGTTGTTGGGCGCCTACACCGTGCGGGATAGGCACAAGGTTCGGGAGAGCATGTCTCGGGTCTATGACTTGTTTCCCGCGTTGGCTCCATTGGCCGGGCGGCGCGCTGGAGCGCTTAGTGGCGGCGAGCAACAGATGCTGGCCATCGGCCGCGGCCTGATGGCAGGTCCGCGGCTGCTGATCATGGACGAGCCCTCACTAGGTCTTGCGCCCGTGATCGCATCGCAGTTGTTTAACGACATTCAGGCCGTCGCTCAGAGCGGCGTGGGGGTTCTGCTAGCGGAGGAGAACGCTGTCCGCTCTCTCGCCATCGCGAATCGGGTGGTTGCACTTCAGAACGGCCACGTTGCGGCAGCAGGGACGGTAGAGGAGTTGGGCGGCGACGACGCGATCCACCGCTTGTACCTCGGCGGGCAGGAGGCCACCTGATGTATGAGCAGCTCGTCAATGGAGTCGCCCTGGGCTCCACTTACGCCCTAGTGGCGGTCGGATACACCTTGGTGTTCGGGGTGCTCAACGTCGTGAACCTCGCTCACGGGCAGGTCCTCATTCTATCCGCGTTCGTCAGCCTAGAAGTCGCCGAGCGATTCGGGTCGATTGGCTTCGTTGGCGCTCTGCTCGTTGGCGCGTTGGCGGGCATGGCTGCGGGCGT
>NZ_BAAIFY010000056.1:0-4931 GCF_054653575.1 Nocardioides pyridinolyticus
TAGAGTCGATCGATCCAGGTGTCTTCGTCGCGTTCGTCCCATGCGGTGGCAGCGCTCGACCTGGCGGACGAAGCTCCTCCGAGCTTGCTGAGCGCACGGAGCGCTTCTTCGCTGGTCAGAGCACGAAGCGACTCGACCGGCCGCCCGATTGCGTCCTCGATCGCGCCTTGACGCTCAGCCATCGTCGTCATGCCTCGCCCGTCGAGCGCCTTCCGCAACAGGTCGACCTGCCAGGACGCTGCCGGAGTCGTTGTCGGGGTCGTCCGCGTTGCCGGCTCGTCTGGCTCGTCATCGCCGAACAGAGAAAGGTCGCCAGTCACCCCCGAACTCTACGAGGCACCCGCCGGGGCACGACGGCGGAGGTGAGTCCATCGAGCTGGCTGCGTCACCTGGCGACGTAGTAGCCGCGATGGGTGTTGGCCTTGATGAACTCCATGAGGATCGCGCGGGAGATGAACTTGCGGTTGCCGATGGCGACCCACTCGATGTCGCCTTGAACGGTCATCTGATAGAGCGTGGAGTAGCTGATCCCCAGCGCCTTGGCGGCGTCCTTGAGACTCAGCAGCATCGGCCCGTCAGTGGATAGATGCGTCGGTCCGATGACGGTGTTCTGCTCGGCCTCGACCACGTCGATCTCGGAGGTGGCGGTCTTCCAGGAGCCGAAGTAGCCGTACGGTCGATCGAACTCAGCCTGCACCTTGGCGGCAGCGTCCTCTTCGCTGGTGGCACGCACGAAGCGCTCGGCTACCTGCACGCGAGTGACAACAACCTTGTACCGCATGTACGTCTCCTTGATCTCGCGCTTCGACTGCTTGATGACCGGTTTCGGCCGGGCGGCGACGCGTCGCATGTGGCGGGCGGTTGCGTCCGGAGTCGGCGGGGGTCCGGGTGGACGCCCTCGGCTCGGGGGCCGCGACGGGGTGGCGCTGGGTGTGGGATCCAAGTCCTCATCGGGGAGAGGCATGTGGTGCCCGTGCGCCAGGTAGTAGGCACCGGCCTCGGTGATCGCCGCCGTCCAGACCTTGTGCTTGCGGCCCACCGTCGCGAGCCCGCGACTCGCCAGGGCGCGTGCAGTGTTCTTGTGGCTCTCGTTCGGCCAGTCGCGCTTCGGGCACCCGGCTGCGATCCACCGGAGGACTTCAAGCTGGCGCGGGCTCACGCGACGGTCCACGATCGGTGACAGTAGTCCGGACGACTCAGAAGCCTGAGTTCAGGACAACGAACTTGTCGTTGGGCGGGTTCTGGTCACCCGCCGTCGGTCATCGCGAGCCCCTGAACTAGGGCTCCCGGGTCTTCCTGCAGGGCGCCGGCGATCCTGATGATGTTGTGCAGTGAGATGTTTCGCTGGCCGCGCTCGACCTGGCCGATGTAGGTCCAGTGGAGCTCGCAGATGTCGGCGAGGGCTTCCTGGCTGAGGCCAAGCTCTGTCCGGCGCTGCCGGACACGCGCGCCGAACTCGGCGGTGGCCGAGGAGAGCGGTGGCTTGCCAGCGGGACGGGGCACGCAGCAACCCCATCGATCCCAAGACTCTGCATCCAGAGACCTTGAATCCCAATACTTTGAGTCTTATCGTCGGGCCACCCGGACGGCCCGGGAGGGGCGCTGTCGTGGCGCCCAGGGTGACAGAGGAGATCTCAGATGAGCGGTGGCGACTGGACTCACACGGAGACGATCACGCTGCGCGAGAGTGTGCGGTCGTGGTTCCAGCGGCTGCTTCGTCGCTGAGCGTCCAGACGAAGCTGACCTCAGCCTTCGGGAGTAGCCAGCCAGGTACGGAGACTTCGACCTGCTTGGCTGGCGCTTCCGTTGGCAGGAACTTCACCTGTGCAGGAACGGCAGTGGAGAGCATCTCGCCAACCTTGAGTTCCGCGATGTCGGTGTCGCTGTAGTCGAGCACGAGGCGCATGCCGTGGGTGGGTTGCGTCAGCGCGATGCGGAACCGATGCCCGACGCGCCGGGAGATCGTCCGATAGACGTGGCGGATGCGCACGGGCTCCTTCTCGAGGAGTCGTACGTCACCCAGATCGACGGAGTAGGTCTGGCCGTACTTGCGGGTTGAGCGCCGAATCGGAAGATCCTGGCCGTCCACGCTGTAGGCAAGAACCTCGAAGGCGCTGCGCTCCCGAGCGTCGGCACCCGACTGCGGATCGAGATACCAACTCGTCGTCGCGGGAACGTCATCGAGATACTCACGGAACTCCTCCAGGTCGTTGGTCGAGGCGAACCGCTGCAACCGGGTACTCGGAACGAGCGTCTACTCCCATGTGACGACCACGTCGAACCACGGAGCGGGTACAGAGGGCCGAGCAGCACCTCTGGCGCTGCTCTCATCTATAGATGAGAGCCGGACGTTGATGTCGACGTCAGACCAGCGCTCCGGAGTACGGATGGCTTGGGACAGAAGACCGGAGTAGATTTCGCTGGCGAACTTCTCGTCACCCAAGCGGAGTGCCAGGGCGTTGGTGGCCAGCTTGTCGAGGGTCTCGGTGGTTGCGACGCCGCGCATGTTGTTGGGAGTCTCGGCGAAGCCGGCGACGACGGCGTTCCTGATGTCTGGCGCAGCTTCCTTGAGGATGTTACGCAGCCGCTCGGTGTCGGCTGCCTCTTTGTCGCGACCCGTGAAGAAGTCCACGGCGATGCCGATGGCACCGGTGACGAGGAAGACATCGGCCAGCCCGCTGACGAGAGCAACCGCCAGGTGTGGAGTCTCCACCGTGTCGAGCCATTCGGCCAGTGCTGAGGTCAGGAGACCGAGGATGACGAGCAGGGCTCCGACAACGAGGAGTTTGAGGCGGTGGACGCGAGACAACAGTGTGGAACGATCGTTCATACCTGCTTGAATTATGACCGATCTAATCGACTTTGTGAATAGCCGAATGTCGCCCGGATGCGGTGATTATCGCTGCGACAGCGTCGCGGGGAAGCCAGAGGCCAGCGACCAAGGATGGGAATTTGTTCTCGGGTTGGGTCGCAGGGGTGGTGGCCAACCCGCGGGAGCAGTCTTGGTCTGCCTGGTCGTGACGTCGACCGCCGGTGAGTGCCCCTGTGGCCCAAGGCACTGTTCGGCTAACCGACGACGCTACGCGGGGTCCTCGGTGGCGAGCACCGGGTGGTTGTCCGTGTCTAGCGACCGCTCGGCGGTGGGAACGTCATCAATTGCGGTCCAGACCGCAGGTCGAATCGATTCCGGATCGCTGGCCAGTGGTCGCGCGGCACCCTAATGTGGACCCTAAGTGCCGGAAGCCGTGATCTCGGGAGGCCCCTATTGAGAACTGACTGGATGGACGAGCTTGATGTCTACATCGATGAGCTGGTTCAGACCGAGGCCCCGATCATTAGAGACATCGCCAATGGGACAGTCGATCTGCGCGACCTTCCCTTCATTGCGCGGCGTCACTATGCCGAGGTTCGGACCTTCATAGATGTGAAGCTTCCGTCTCGCCTTCGGATATGTCCGTTTGAGGATTACCGAGCGAAGGCGTACTTCTCGGCGCTCTACGTCGAGGAGCAGGGAGAATTCCAGCCGGGCCGAAACCATGCACACCTGTTCGCGACGTTCTGCCAGGCCATCGGCCTCACGGAGCAGGAGCTGGTCGCAGAGTTTGAAGGGTACTGGCCCAACTACTCGTATCTCTTGATGGCGCCGCCATCGGAGTCGCTCGTTTTGAACGAACTGGCAATCTCGTATTCTTGGGAGTCGATGATCCGCAGAATAGCCGAGCCGTTGCAGCAGGTCTTGGCCAAAATTGCGGGCGAACGCTCAATCTCCGACAACGACCTTGAGTACTTTCCGGGCCACATCGAACTCGATGAGGAGCACGAGCAGATGGCCCGGGAGGCTCTCGCGAACTATGCCACGACTGATGAGCGGAGAGCGTTCATTATTGAAGCGACGCGGCGAACCTTGGTCGAAGCGAATCCCTGGGTATTGCCACTTCACCCTATCCTTTCGTAACACTGTAATGTATTCTAGAATATAGATGGATACACACCAAGCCTCGTACGGATTGTTGTTTCTGTTGCTTGCCCTCGAGGGCACGATCGTTTTAGGGCTCTTCTTTCCTGGCGTCACGGTTCTGGGAGTGGCGGGCTACTTCGCAGGAACCGGAGAACTCAACGCAGCGCTCGCGTTCTTCGTAGCAGCTCTCGGGCTCTTGGTTGGGGACAACCTCACGTATTCCGTTGGTCGCTTCGGACTCGATCGCTTCCGAAGGCTCCGCCAGTATGTGGCTCCACGTCGCGATCGCATCGAGCGGGCGCTTCGGCCCCGCAACGTCGCGCTCTACTTCTTTCAGTTCCCGATGCCGACCCGTGTGCTGGTTCCTGTCGTGGCGGGTGTTTCGCGATACGCGTGGGCGAGGTGGATCGCTATCGACGTGGTGGCGTCAGTTCTGTTCGTGAGCTGTGTCGGGGGTGCTGGTTACGCAGTGGGCGCCGCGTCGGCCGAGATGGGTATCGCGATCGAGCTCGGAAAGTACATCCAGATTGCCTTCGCGGCGATCTTGCTGATTTTCGTGCTTGTCCAGATCTACAAGTTCGTGCGGCGGCGCAAGCTTGGCGCTACCGGCCTCGAGGACGACTAGTGCAGAGGATCCGCGTCCCGGTTGAGGGTGCCTTGCTCAGCGTGACCGATTGGCGCCGGCACGAGGAGAGCGCCGGCCCGTCAACCCGGATGCCGTTGCTTTTCGTCGCGGGCTGGGCATCGACAGATCGCACCTGGGATCTGGTGCTGCCCCGGTTGGTCGATCATTTCGATCTCTACTACTTGGCCAGCCGGGAGAAGCCAAGCTGCCGCCTTGACGCGGGGGCGTCGTTGAGCCCGGTGGCGCACGCTCGGGATCTGGTGGACGTGGTTCGGTACCTCGGGCTGGACCAGCGGCCCTATGGTGTCGTGGGGGCGTCGACGGGAAGCAACTCGATCCTTGACGCTC
>NZ_BAAIFY010000057.1:0-4763 GCF_054653575.1 Nocardioides pyridinolyticus
CATGCGTCGTGCGGGTGCGGACACCATCGTCATCGCGGGTGTCTCGACCGGCAACTGCGTGATCACCACCGCGATCGACGGTGCGAACCAGGACTACAAGGTGATCACCCTGGCCGACACCAACGCCGCCATCCCGGCGTCGTTGGAGGACCAGCCGCTGGGCTACGGCCAGCACTGGGAGGCGTTGCGCAACATCCAGGCCAACCACGGTGACGTGCTGCTGAGCACCGAGTTCCTGAAGATGATCGGCGTCTCCGAGTAGTCGTCGACCGCCGACGCACGCGATATCAACGACCGAAAGCGAGAAGAACATGAGTGTGAGCGGCCTTCGGGTGGCCCTGCTGATCGAGGACGAGTACCAGATCCTCGAGGGCTGGTACCCGTTGCTCCGACTCCAGGCCGCCGGAGTCGACGTCAAGGTGATCGGCAGTGGCCGGAAGGACTCCTTCGACAGCAAGGAGCACTACCCCATGGACGCCGACCTGTCGGCGGACGAGGCGGTGGCTGCGGACTTCGACGCCGTGGTCGTCCCGGGCGGGTTCGCGCCCGACAACATGCGCCTCTACCCGGCGATGGTGGACTTCGTCCGCGAGGTCTTCGAATCCGGCAAGCTCGCGGCGGCCATCTGCCACGGCGGCTGGATGCTGTGCTCGGCAGGGGCGGTCAAGGGACGTCGGGCGACCGGCTACCTCCCGATCAAGGACGACGTCCAGAACGCCGGCGGCACCTGGGTGGACGAGGCGGTCGTCGTCGACGGCAACCTCATCACCTCCCGGACGCCCCCGGACCTGCCGGTCTTCGTCGAGGCGATCATCGACTACCTCGAGGAGAACGCCGCCTCGGGACGGGCCTGATCGTCCCGATGCCGTGACGATCCAGCCGGACACGATCCAGGCCGGTCTCGTCGCCGTGCGCGACCACGTCCGCCGCCCGATCGGGCGGCGGACGTGGGCTCGGAGCCGTAGTGCGTGCGGCTCTCCATCGCTGATCAACAGAAGGTACGGAAGATGAAGATCACAGAGGTTCGAGCCATTCCGCTGGCGAGCCCCTTGGACGAGCCGTTGCAGTGGGGAGCGATGGTGGTCAACGTCAAGGGTGGGATCGTCGTGCGCGTCTCGACCGACGAGGGATACGTCGGCTACGGAGAGGCCGGCTTCTCTGCTGAGTACTTTCCGACGGTCGGTCCCATCGTCAACGACCAGCTCGGTCCCATGCTGGTCGGGCAGGACCCGACCGAGATCGGCGGTCTGTGGCAGCAGATGCTGGAGGCGACCCACATGTGGGGCCGTCGGGGGATCGAGACCTATGCGCTCAGCGGCATCGACATCGCTCTGTGGGACCTTCTCGGCAAGATCAGCGCCCTGCCCGTCTACCGCCTCCTGGGGGCGGCCAGGTCGAGCGTGCGGGCGTACTTCGCCCCGTCCCTGAAGCCTGTCTCCGAGGTCCTCCCGGAGGCCGTGCAGGCCGTGGAGAACGGCTACACCGCCATGAAGCTGCGGGCCACCGCGGACAGGCACGACACGGTCGACATGGTCGCTCAGGTCCGTGCGGCCGTAGGTGACGACATCGACATCATGGTCGACGGCAACATGCTGTACGACCGCCGGGGCGCCCTCGCCCTGGCCAGGGATCTCGAGCAGCTGGGGGTGGCGTGGCTCGAGGAGCCGATCCTCTCGCGCAGCCTCTCGCACTACGTCGAGGACCACACGTGGCTGGGCGACCGGGTCTCCCTGAAGCTCGCCGGCGGTGAGTCACTGCTGACCCGCTTCGAGTACATCGACCTGTTGAGCCGCAAGACATTCGACATCCTGCAGCCCGACTGCACGAGCGTGGGGGGCATCACCGAGGCCAAGCGGGTGGCCGACATGGCCAGCGCCTGGAACATCGAGTGCGTCCCGCACATCGCGTGCTCCTCCGGCACGGGGATCGCGCTGGCCGCCGGTCTCCACATGATCCTGGCGTGCCACAACGCGCCGCTGGTCGAGGTGGACGCCTACGGGGGACCCGGCTGGGACGGCATGCTGACGCAGCCGCTCACCGTGAAGGACGGCCACCTCGCGGCCCTGGACCTGCCCGGTCTCGGCGTGGAGCTCGCCGACGACGCGCTGGAGCGATTCGCGGTGTCGGCATGATCTACCGCGATGGGTCGGTCATCGCCCAGCTCGAAGCCCTCCGGGTGGTCCCCGTGGCCGTCCTGAACGAGACCTCGTGGGCGGCGCCGATGGGCGCCGCGCTCAAGGAGGGTGGCCTGCCGTGCGTCGAGGTGACACTGCGCACGCCCAACGCCCTCGAGGCCCTGGCCGCGCTCGCGGCCGACACCGACCTCCTCGTCGGCGCCGGGACGGTCACCCGGCCCGACCACGTGCGAGCCGCGGTCGACGCCGGAGCGCGCTTCATCGTCTCTCCCGGCTTCAGCCGGTCGGTGGTGGACACCTGCCTCGAGCTCGACGTGCCGGTGATCCCGGGCGTCGCCACCGCCACGGAGATCCAGATGGCGCTCGAGGCGGGACTGACGCACGTCAAGTTCTTCCCGGCCAAGACCTCCGGCGGTCTCGCAGCGCTGTCCGCCCTGAGCGCGCCCTTCGGGGACGTGCGCTTCATGCCGACCGGGGGCATCACCGTGGACAGTCTGGGCTCCTACCTCGCCCACAAGTCCGTCGCCGCTGTCGGTGGGAGCTGGATGGTCGCGGCCAGCCTGCTGTCGGCCGGTGACTTCGCTCGGGTGACAGAACTGGCGGGTCAGGCCGTGCGCATCGTGTCCGGCAGCGCGACCGCCCGCCCCTCAACGGCAGACACGGAGGCAACGAAGTGAACGGAATGGATCTCCGTCCCCGGGACACGTGTCGCTACGACATCGTCTCGCTGGGCGAGGTCATGCTCAGGCTCGATCCCGGTGACGGGCGTACCCGCACCGCCCGGTCGTTCCGGGCGTGGGAGGGCGGCGGTGAGTACAACGTCGCGCGTGGCCTGCGTCGAGTGTTCGGCCTGCGTTCGGCCATCGTGACCGCGCTCGCGGACAACGAGGTCGGTCGGCTCCTGGAGGACTTCATGCTCCAGGGCGGCGTCGACACCGAGCACGTGCGCTGGGTGCCGTACGACGGCATCGGCCGCAAGGTCCGCAACGGCCTGAACTTCACCGAGCGGGGGTTCGGCGTCCGCGGCGCCCTGGGCGTCTCGGACCGCGGGCACACCGCGGCCAGCCAGCTGAGCGCCGGCGACGTGGACTGGGACGAGCTCTTCGGAACTCTCGGTGCTCGCTGGTTCCACACCGGGGGCATCTTCGCCGCGCTGTCGGAGACGACCCCGGACGTGGTCGAGGAGGCCATGGCCGCGGCGCGCCGCCACGGCACGATCGTCTCCTACGACCTGAACTACCGGCCGAGCCTGTGGAGGGACATCGGCGGGACCGCCCGCGCCCAGGAGGTGAACCGGAGGCTGGTGCGCCAGGTCGACGTCCTCATCGGCAACGAGGAGGACTTCACCGCCTGCCTCGGGTTCGAGGTGCCGGGCACGAGCTCGAACCTCTCGGGGCTCGAGGCCGACAACTTCGTCGCGATGGCCCAGGAGGTGTCGAAGGAGTTCGCCAACCTGCGCGTGGTCGCCACCACGATCCGTGACGTCAAGACCGCGTCGGTCAACGACTGGAGCGCGGTTGCCTGGAGCGCGGACCAGGTCGTTCGCTCGCAGCCCCGCCCCGAGCTGGACATCTGGGACCGGGTGGGCGGCGGCGACAGCTTCGCCGCCGGTCTGATCTACGGCCTGCTCGAGGGGGACGACTTCCAGCGGGCGGTGGAGCTGGGAGCCGCCCACGGAGCACTGGCGATGACGACGCCCGGGGACACCTCGATGGCCAGCCGCGCCGAGGTGGAGGCCCTGGTGGGGGGTGCCGGCGCCCGCGTCCAGCGCTGAGGACCCGAGGACGCGGCCGGCCATCGATCGCCCGGCCCCCTCGGCGAGTCGGCCCGGGCCTGACGGATCCATCGCCCGTCGTGATGTAGTGTTCAGACCACCAACACACCTCTGGGTCGGATTCCGGAGGCAGCTTCGGCTGGACGGGTCCAGTGGGGGCGAAGGGGGCAGCATCATGATCGAGCCGGTGCGGCGTATGAAGGTCGCGGACGCCGTGGCGGAGCAGCTCGAGCGGCTGATCACCGAGGGGCAGTACGCCCTCGGCGAGAAGCTCCCGGCGGAGCGCGTCCTGGCCGAGCAGTTCGGGGTCGGGCGAAGCTCCATGCGCGAGGCCCTCACCATCGTCGAGGCCAACGGGTTGATCCGTACCGACCACGGAATCGGCGTGTTCGTGGTGCGCAACAAGCTGCAGGCGCCCTCGCTGTCGCAGGTGTTGCTGGTCGACGACTTCTCGGTCGCCGACCTGTTCGAGGTCCGGGTCCCGTTGGAGGACCAGGCCGCCGGCCTGGCGGCCAAACGGATCACGCCGGCCGCGGCAGAGAAGCTCAAGGGCATCATCGCGGCCGCGTCCGACCCGACGCTGACCGACGACGAGTTCATCGAGCTCGACGGCGCACTCCACCAGGCCATCGCGGAGGCGACCAACAACCCCCTCCTGCTCCAGCTCTGCAAGAGCGTGGCGCCTCTCTTCTTCACGTACTCCCATCGGGTCATCGCGCTCCCGGGGCGGCGCGAACGCGCACACCTCGGCCACGAACGGATCGTGACGGCGATCGTCAACCGCCGCATCAGGGAGGCGCGCACGGCTGCGGTCAAGCACATCCGGGAGGTCGAGAACGACATCCTGGAGTCCC
>NZ_BAAIFY010000058.1:0-4644 GCF_054653575.1 Nocardioides pyridinolyticus
CACTCCGGTGAACGTTCCCAGTGTGTCGGTGTCGACAGGTGCGGTCTGTAGGTGGAGCCCGGAGGGACCGCTGAGGGCGCGGGCGATGATGGCGGTCTTGTGATGCTTGGTGGCGACCGCGGCGGAGGCGCCTGCCATCTCGTGGCCTTGCGGCAGCGGCGCGCGAACCTCATCGGTCATCGAACCGCACTTCGGCATGGCCGGACTGGTGGTTGGACTGGTCGCCGGGTCGGGGCGTGGGTGGGTGAGTGGCCCCGGGTGCGTCGGTCTCGGTGGCGAGCACGGTGGTGATGTCGACGACGTGTCCCTGATCGAGGGCGACGAGCCGCAGCCACCCGTTGGCGAGCAGCGTCATGACGTCCGGGCTCTGGCGTAGGGCCGTGGCGAGCACGGCAGGGTCGGCGTCGATGATGACGAGGTGCCGTGAGGGGACGTGCTGGGGGCGGCTGCCGGCGTCGGGGCGGGTGCCGGGGTCGTGGGCGAAGAGGGCCTGCCAGGGCAATCCGGTGCGCAGGTCGCCGTGGGCGCCGGTGAGGACGCCGATGTCGCCCAGGACGTTGTGGGTGGTCTTGTCGCCGGCACCGAGGACGGTGGGGGCGACGGAGGAGAACCAGTACTGCGAGGTGATCCACTGGCTGACGATCACCGGCGCGTTGAGGATCGCAGTCAAGATGCTGCCGTCGGGGTCGTCGTGGCGGTTGTAGGAGTGCAGGAACGTGCGGCCGGCGAGGTCGATGCCGCGGGTGAGGTGTCGCGGGCCGACGATGATGGCCGCACAACCCGCCAGGCCCCACTCGGGCATGGGTTCGGACCAGTCGGTGGCGCGTGCTTCCAGGCTCTGAGCGGCGGCTGCCCGCAGCGGGGTGGTTCGGCGTCCTTGGGTGGGGAGCTGGGTCCGGCGTTCGGCTGCGGTCCGGCGGCCGGCGTCGGTGAGTGCCGGCTGGACGCGTGCTGCGGCCTGGGCATCGGCTGGTGAGGTGATCTGGATGGTGACACCGTCGGTGGTGGTGTCGTGCAGGGCGGCCAGCACCCGGGTGGTCGCTGGGATGGGGATGCCGCGGCGGTCGAGCTCGACCCGGACGGCGGGGTCGTTGAGGACCTGTGCCATGGCCACAGCGTTGAGCAGGCCGGGGTTGCCGCCGCAGGCGCCGCAGTCGTAGGCGGTGGCGTAGGCGTTGTTCTCGGTGGTCGAGCCGTGCCCGGCCAGGAGCAGGACGGGAGCGAACCCGGCGGTCAGACCGATCGTGCGAAGCATCGCCTCGGCGGCATCGGCCCGCTCACTCGTGGTGAGGTGCCGGCCGGGGTCAGCGAGGTCGCGCAGCACCACCGCGCCGGTGCCGATGTCGGTAGCGCTGCCAGTGCCGGCGTGGGTGTCGGTGCTGGTGTCGGTGGTCGAGGGGGGCCGGGCGCTAGAGCGGCTGGAGCTGCCGCGGACGCCTCGGTCGAGGATGCCTCGCCATGTCCGTGGCGCGATGTTCGCGGTGAGCGCGGCGGCGAAGGCGGCCGCTCCGGCGGCTTCGGCGACTGCGAAACCCAGTCCCGGCCGGGCCGCGACGCGGGTCGCGGCGAGAGTCATCGCAGGTAGCGTTTGGAGCCGTTGGTGCGGGACGTCGATCGCGGTGGTCGGGGTGACGATGACGGGGCACTGGTCGAAGGAGGTGCCCTCGGGGAGGTTGACGCGGCCAAGGATGCCGAAGAACCCGGCGAAACCGAACGTCTCGTGGGCACCACTCGATTCTAGGTGCCGTCGGATTCGCTCGGAGCGGACGTCGATGCACCACACGGACTGACTCACCGAATTGACCGCTTCCTGGGTGGGCGAGGGGCTATCGATGGGCTGGGCCTGGCGCTCGGCGAGCGGGGGGCAGAGCAGGTCTTGGGTGGTTTGGTCGAGCGCGTCGAGCCAGACCTTCTGCAACAGCAGGTAGTTCGTCGGTCCCTTGGCCGGAGCGTGGGTCTCGAGGGGCGGGGGGAGGATCGGGGCGCCGTGCAGCACGGCGAGTGCCAGTCGGAGAGCGACGAGCTCGACGAGCGGACTCGCGGTGCCGCTGCGGTGTGCGCGCCACTGGGCATGTGCCACCCACCCCGGTCCTGCCGCCAGGAGGCTCGTGACTACCTCGAAGAGGTCCTGGCGGCTGTGCCCGGCACGATCGAGCAGCTCCATGAGGGCGTGGGCGGGGTCATCGGGCAGCGACGCGGCGAACGCCTGGGCGTCACGGGAGCCAGTGATGAGTCGGTACGTCGGGTGGCGGGTTGACCGCTTCCACAGGTCCCACGGGCCGTGCAGGTCCGCGGTCCGGTCCTCGGCGCGGTGCCAGGCTCGCGCCGCCCACATGTGCGCCTCGGCAACGGCCCGGTTCGCACCTGCAGTCGACGCGGCTGGTGCAGACTCGTCGGGCCGGGCGGCGGGCACCTGCATGGCGACGATGCCGCGGGTCAAGTCGAGGAGCCCGGCGACCCCGGCAGGTCCGCCGCCGACGCCGTGGTCGTCCATGGCACGCTGCAGTGTCTCGTCGCTGATTCGGTCCTGGTCGTACAGGTCGAGGAACCAGGTGAAGGAGGGCCGCAGCGCGATGCCGTGGAACCGTTCGCCCAAGGTCAGGGCGGTGTCGAAGGGCAGGACCTCCAAACCCGCCAGGGGGTTGACGGCGACGGTGGCACGCAACGGCCAGGCGGGGCCCATGAGCTTGCCGGCCATCTCGACCGTCTTTCGCACCAGCGCCGCATCCGGCTCACCGTGGGTGGCCACGTGCGGTTCGGCGGGGGCCGCGATCGTCGCGTGATGCGACCGTGAGACGGAGGGTCGGCGCTGGCCTCCGAGCGGCCGAGTCCGCGGGGGCAGGGAGGTCGAGGAGACCAGGGTCGCCACGGGGTGGCGGCTGCCCGGGTGCAGTCTGGCGGCCCCCCAGGCGAGTAGGGCTACTGCGATGACTGCCGCGACCGCCACCGCGACGCCCCACCCCAGGTCGGGATGGGACAGGTCGGTCCGGGCAGCGACCTGCTGCTCAAAGACGATCGCTCCGAACAGGTAGGTCGCGAGCACGAGACCCCCGCTCGAGGCGACCACCCACCGCACCCCGGCAGTGGTGCGCTCGAGGGCCGCTGCCTCCACACCCACGATCAGCCCCAGCGCCATCGCGGTTCCGAACAGGAGCAGGTGCACCGGCGAGGCCGACACGCCGCCCCATCCAACGAGACCGGCCAGGGTCAGCAGCGCCACTGGGGGAGCCAGGGCCAGAACGGTCAAGGCGAGGACCGATAGTGCCCGCGCTTGCGTCCAAGTCACGGGGCCCCTGACGGACTCGCGTCGTGCCCGCACGACCGCGCCGCCTGCGCGCAGGAACAGCCACGCCTTCCACGCGCCGTGACCCATCAGGTGCAGCAGCGCGGCGGCGGGCGCGCCCAGGCCGACCTGCAGGGCCATCCACCCCATCTGGGCTGAGGTGGAGGCCGCGAGCCGGCCCTTCACGTCCGGGCGCACCCGCTGCTCCAACGAGCACCACACGACCGTGGACAGACCGATGACGGCGAGCACCAGCAGGACCGTCGGCTGCGCGCTGAGCAGGTCCCACTGGAGCACCGCGACGACCCCGGCGGCGTTGACGATCCCGGCGTGCAGCAGCGCCGAGACCGGCGAGGGTGCCTCCGCTGTCTCGGGCAGCCAGCGATGGAACGGTGCCAGCGCCGAACGGAGAACTCCCGCCACAACCACCAGCACCGCGACCACGGTGGCCTGGGTCGAGGCCAGTGCCGACGCAGGATCGCTGCCGTCCAGCGCGAGCCCGGCGGCAGCAGCACCAACGACCGCCGCCCACAGCAGCCCGCTGGACAGCGCCATCGCCCGCTGCACCCGGCTGGCTGCCCGATCAGCGTTCGCGCTTCCCGCGTGCGAGACCAGGTAGCCGAGCAGCACTCCACTGATCGTCCACCACACCGCGACGGTGAAGAGGTCGCCGGCGAGCACAAGCAGCAGCAGGGACAGCGTGACGCCCACATACAGGGCCCCGAAACGCCGCAACCGGCGCTGCCCACGCAAGTTGGTCGAGCTGTACCCGGCCAGCAACCACGTCAACCCTGCGATGTAGGTGGCCAGCAGCAGATTGACCACACCGAATTCGAAGCGCAGCGGCCCCGCTTGCACCAACGTCGTCCCACTCGCCGTCAGCCTATACGTCAGCACCGCCATCGCAGCGGCAATGACAAGGAGCAGGACCGGACGAAGAATGCGGAGAACCGTCATAGGAAGTACAGTACCGGTAGTGTGATGCCGATGAGGGGGGTGTGAGCGGCGCCACGCGCGTCGGATGGCTTCGCTACGGTGGATGGGTGAGTTCGACTGAGCGTTCCTGGACCTTTCTGAGCAACCACGGTCACGTGCTGGTGCTGGTGGCACGCGAGCCCGGGGTGCTGTTGAGCGAACTCAGTCAACGTGTCGGGATCACCGAGCGTGCCGCGCGCACGATCCTGCGTGACCTGGAGGCTGCCGGGTACCTCAGCCGCACCAAGGTCGGGCGGCGCAACCGCTACCAGGTACACCCCGACGGACCGCTGCGCCACCCCGAGGAGTCAACGGCGATGGTCAGCGACCTCCTCGCCATCTTCCCGCGTTAGGACCGTCGGCTCGCGCGACGCGGACCAAAATCA
>NZ_BAAIFY010000059.1:0-4532 GCF_054653575.1 Nocardioides pyridinolyticus
GGCGGCCGATCGACTCCGAGTAGGCCAGCGGGCGGTATCGCAGGATGGGATCGTCGGAGAGCTCGATGCCGTCGACGACGCGCGTCGGGTCGAACACCACGGGCCCACTGGTCTCGGCGTGCGGGAGCTCCTCGGTGACCTCGATCGTGCCGCCGAGCAGGTCCCGCGCGTGCTTCCACACCGACGTCGCACGGTGCGGGTCGTCACCGGCGCCCGCGACCTGGAGGCGTACGGGGAAGCGGACCGGTCTCTGCGCGAGCCGGGCCGCCATCTCCTCGAAGAGCCGGTCCGGGCCGTCGAACCTCTCCGCCCCCGGCTCGGAGTCCTGGGCGGCGAACGAGTAGCGCACCCAGCTGAGCCGGTCGTGGGCGTCCCGCCACCCGTAGGCGTGGATCGGGTAGTACGTCGGCTGGGTGAAGCTGCGGTGCGGTGCCACCGCCTTGCTCCGCAGGCCGTCGAGCATCGCGCCCGCCATGCCGGGGTGCCGGAGCATGAACAGCGGGACCAGCGCCGGCTTGCGGGAGGCCTCCGTCATCGCGACGAAGTCCTCCGGACTGTCGGTCGGGAACCGCCGGGCCGTCTGGCCGAGCAGGTCGGTGGCGGTCCCGTCGGGCAGGCGGAACTTCACGGCCATGCCGCGGATGTCGGGCGCGGGGTCGGGGACGTCGGCGTTGCCACCGGCGTTCGACCAGCGGACCAGCACGGGGACGGGCTCGCCGGAGAGGTGCCGGGCCCGGCCGAGGGCGGACGCCTCGGGCGTGGCGGTGAAGGTGCCGGCGTAGAACCGGCCCTTCGCGTGGAGGGTGCGGTGGCGGTCGGGGCCGCCGAACGCCGCGCGCAGCCGGTTCACGGCCTGCACCGGGTCGAGTGCCATGACCGGACGCTAGTCCCTCAGATCAGGTCGTGTCGCACGACCGTCGCCGCCCGGGAGGGGCCGACACCGACCGCGGAGATGCGCGTCCCCGACATCGCCTCGACGGCCTCGACGTACCGCTGCGCGTTGACCGGCAGCTCCTCGAAGGCGCGGGCGTCGGAGATGTCCTCCCCCCAGCCGTCGAGGTACTCGTAGATCGGGACGGCGTGGTGGAAGTCGCTCTGGTTGACCGGCATCTCGTCGTGGCGGGTGCCGTCGACGTCGTAGGCGACGCAGACCGGGACCTTCTCCAGGCCGGTGAGCACGTCGAGCTTGGTGAGCACGAAGTCGGTGACGCCGTTGACCCGCGCGGCGTAGCGGGCGATGACGGCGTCGTACCAGCCGCAGCGGCGCGGGCGACCGGTGGTGGTGCCGTACTCGGCACCGACCTTGCGCAGGTGCTCGCCCGCGTCGTCGTGGAGCTCGGTCGGGAACGGACCCTCGCCCACCCGGGTCGTGTAGGCCTTGACGATGCCGATGATCGTGTCGAGGCGGGTCGGCGGGATGCCGGAGCCGGTGCAGGCGCCGCCGGAGGTCGCCGACGACGAGGTCACGAACGGGTACGTGCCGTGGTCGACGTCGAGCAGCGTGGCCTGGCCGGCCTCGAGCAGCACGGTCTCGCCGCGGTCGAGCGCCTGGTTGAGCAGGAGGCCGGTGTCGCACACCATCGGGCGCAGCCGGTCGGCGTAGGCGAGCAGCTCCTCGACGGTCTCGTCGACCGTGGCCGGACGGCGGTTGTAGATCTTGGTGAGCACCTGGCCCTTGAGCTCGAGGACGCCCTCGACCTTCTGGCGCAGGATCTTCTCGTCGAAGATGTCCTGCACGCGGATGCCGATGCGGTTCATCTTGTCGGCGTACGTCGGACCGATGCCGCGCCCGGTGGTGCCGATCCTGCGCGAGCCCAGGAAGCGCTCGGTGACCTTGTCGAGCGTGCGGTTGTACTCCGCGATCACGTGCGCGTTGGCGCTGATCTGGAGCCGGCTCACGTCGACGCCGCGCGCGACCAGCCCCTCGATCTCCTCGAAGAGCACCGCGAGGTCGATCACCACGCCGTTGCCGATCACCGGGGTGCAGCCCGGCGTCAGGATGCCGCTGGGCAGCAGGTGCAGCGCGTACTTCTGGCTGGTGCCGTCTTCCTGGCCGATCACGACCGTGTGGCCGGCGTTGTTGCCGCCGTTGAACTTGACGACGTAGTCGACGCGCGAGCCGAGGACGTCGGTCGCCTTGCCCTTGCCCTCGTCGCCCCACTGGGCGCCGATGATGGCGATGGCCGGCATGTGGGCCTCCTGCAAACGAGAGAAGCCCCGGCACAACAGCACCGGAGCTCTTGCGGCGTCACGCTACCAAAAGGTGAATCGTCGGACCGAAGCGACGGGATAGGGTCCGCTTCGTGGACCCCCTCCTCGTGATCACGAACGCCGAGGCCGGCACCGCGGACGAGGAGAAGCTGGCGACAGCGCTCGCCGTACTCCGCGAGCGGGCCTCGGTCGAGGTGTGTGCGACCTCCAAGCCCGGCGAGCTCGACGGCGTCCTGCACCGGGCCGGGTCACGCCGGATCGTGGTCGCGGGCGGCGACGGCAGCCTGCACGCCGTCATCGCCGCGCTGCACCGCCGCCAGGAGCTGTCGAGGTCGGTGCTCGGCCTGCTGCCGCTCGGCACCGGCAACGACTTCGCCCGCGGCGTGGACATCCCGCTCGACGTCGCGGAGGCCGCCCGGGTCGTCCTCGACGGCACGCCCACGCCGATGGACCTGGTCGTCGACGAGGTCGGCGAGGTCGTCGTCAACAGCGTGCACGTCGGGGCCGGGGCCAACGCCAGCCGCCGCGGCCAGCGCTGGAAGGACCGGCTGCACTCGGTGGGGGTCGGCCGGGTCAACCTCGGCAAGCTCGGCTACCCGATCGGGGCGCTGCTCACGGCGTGGAGCCCGCCGATCATCCGCGTGCGCATCGAGGTCGACGGGGAGTGCGTCACCGACCTGGACCAGCCGATCCTCATGGCCGCCGTCGGCAACGGGCCCTCGGTCGGGGGCGGCGCCGAGCTGACCCCTGAGGCGGATCCCGCCGACGGCCGGGTCGACGTGATGATCTCCCGCTCCGTGGGGCCGGTCGCCCGGCTGGCCTACGCCGTCCGCCTGGGCTTCGCCACGCACCACGAGCGCGACGACGTCACCTACCTGCGCGGCTCGACGGTCTCGGTGTCCGGCGGGCCGTTCTGGTGCAGCGCCGACGGCGAGATCTACGGTCCGGAGCGGCACCGCACCTGGCACGTGGAGCCCGACGCCTACCGCATGGTGCTGCCTGGCCCTGATCCACGCTAGACCCACCCGCGCCGGGCGGCCTCGACGCCGGCCTGGAACCGCGAGTCCGCGCCCAGCTCGGTCATCAGGTCGGCGACCCGGCGGCGCACCGTGCGCAGGCTGAGCCCGAGCCGGCGGGCGATCTGCTCGTCGTGCTGCCCGGTCGCGAGCTGCTGGAGCAGGAACCGCCGCTGGTCGTGGCCGGCCCCGCGCACGGCCACCGCCGGCGCGGCCCCCTGCTGCCACAGGAGGTCGAACCAGCGGGTCATCGCCTCCACGACGCCACGCTGCCGGACGACGGCGAGCGGCATGTCGGCGTACCCCAGCGGATCGGGCATCACCACGTGCGAGTCGCCGATGACCAGCAGCCGGGTCGGGACCTCGGGCAGCACCCGGATCTGCTCGCCCGCGTCGGCCCGCGCGGAGAGGATGCCCGGGGCCTCGCGGGCCGCATGCTGGGGGTAGATCGCCCGCGAGGTGCGCCCACCCTGGCCCAGCGCCTCGGCCACGAGGGTCGTCATCATGTCCTCGCGCGGGCTGCGCCACTGGTCGGGGCGCATCCAGAGCAGGTCCCCGCGGCTGCGCAGCACCAGGTCGCGCACCATCGCGTAGACGTCGGTGCGGTTGTCGAGGGTGATGACCTCGCCCTCGATCCGCAGCGTCCTGTCCGGGTCGGCCGCGGGGGCCGGAGCGTCCTCGGCCGGCAGGAAGCCCACCGCGTCGGTGAGGCCCTCGAGCCAGCGTCGCATCCGCTCGGCGTGCACGGCCTGGGCGGCGACCATGATCCGGACCGCCTCGTTCGGCGGCTCCACGACCAGCAGGTCGCCGTCGAGCCGGGCGATGCCGGCGCGGAAGAGCGGCTCAATCTCCGCGAGCAGCTCGTCCGGCGTACGCACCATCGCGGCGGCGACCTGGCTCAGCTCGCGGCCCGACATCGTGCGCAGCCGACGGTAGGCGCGGTCGACCGCGGGCGTGAAGCCGAGCGCGGTGAGCACGGACGTGGCAGCCGGACGTGGCACCCGCCGACCGTACGCCGAATGGCATCTTGATGCCAGCGTCTCCATTTCTCCGTTGGCAGGGACCGGTCAATGGGACGATTCGCTCGCATCCGCCGCGTCACGACCCGCATCGGGGGATTGGTCGTTGTGTGGGGGATCGAGAGACGAGGGCGTCGGGTCGGCCACTGGGCGGCAGTCCCGGCGCCCTCTTCGCGGGTGTCTCAGCCCCGGCGGCCAGGACGCCGAGTCCGGGTGGCCGAAGGCCGTCGCGCGGCTCGCTCGCCCGGTAGCCGGTCCGCGGATGTTCAGGCCCGGTCACGACGGC
>NZ_BAAIFY010000060.1:0-3841 GCF_054653575.1 Nocardioides pyridinolyticus
TACCGCCCCCTCCCCAGGGGGGGGCTAGCCGCCCACCAGGTCAATAACAACCGGTGGAATCCCTACGCGTGCGTTGGTTCAGTTGAACTAGTCGGAATCCCGTGGGGATTCCATCTCTTCTCTGAAATGCGACGGAAGGCGGTTACCTACTTCTACCCTGTGGTTACCCGCCGTCAATGGGTGAATGGCCCCGGCCTTACGCCTTGAGGCGACGGCCTGACGCTGGATGAGTTAGTTGCACCGACCTCAAGCGCCGGTCGTGGCTGCCGCAAAGACTTGCTCTACTAACCCGCAAAGGTCGTTGTTTGCCCAGGTCAGAAGCGCTTTTCAGCCCGTCGCAAGAGGTCTGCGCAAAGGTCAGGCATCGACCAGCCTCGGCGCTGGAATGACCAGCAGATAGCGGCCGGGCTCCCGTCGCGGTGCAGACCGGTTCAGCCGGGTGACGTAGCCCGCATGAAGCAGCGCTGTCAGGCCACGGCGGGCAGCCCGCTCCCAACCGTCACGCGGACGGCTCATCCCCGGATCGTGTCGGCCTCCCGGGCCGAGCATCGCGTCACCCAGAGAGCGAGTCGTCACCGTGACTTCGCAACACTCGTCGGCCAGTCGCGCCAGAGCCTTTGCGACTAGCAGCGCGTCCCGGCGAAAGGTCGGGTCGGAGAGCGCCAGTGACTCCCACGTATGCCTCACGATGCCAGCCCCCTCGCCTTGTCGGTCACGTTCCATCGGCCACGGCTTTTCACCAGCAGTCCGGCAGTGACGGCCAACCACCGCGCATTCCGGATGGGCGCTTCGGTGGTGCCGTAGAACTCGGCAAGCCCCGCAGTCGTCCACTCGGCCTCATCGCCGTAGCGCTCGACCAGAGCGAGCGCCTGCAAGCGCTCGGTTTCGTTGGCGTTCGACCACGGGTCACCGGTCCCGGTGATCACCTGCCAGCCCGGTACGCCGCCCTCACTCCGCTTCGCCCGCCTAGCCACGAGAGCCCGCCAGCGTGACGGCTACGACCGCGAAAGGCCCTGCCTGGGCAATCACCTTCGGAGCGCTCACACCCTGCCCCGATCACGCGGGATAGCCGTCACGTTTCGCGCCCTCCGGGCCGCCTCTCGGCACCGGCCAGAGCAGTAGCGAGCATCGGAGCGCTTCGCGGCGAAACTGCCCGTGCAGTGGCGGCACATCGCGTTAGTCCGCGCCCGAGACTTTCGGCCTGGTCGCGTCCGGTTCACCGGGCGGCACTCGTAACGACCAGTCCGGTAGTTCTTCCGAGGTTTCGGGTTCAGCCGACGCTCACAGGAGCGGCAGAGGCTCAGGCTCATCCGGGGCATGTGGCTTAGGCCGATCACAGTCCATTCGGCAGTCTCGACCGCGCACGGTCGACACATTCCCTGACGGAGCGCCGTCTCAATCTCGCGCTCAACGCGCTTGGTCTCGAAAAGTGTTTCCGTTTCGCGGACCCGATTCAACGGTGGTCCCCGCGAGTGTTCGCCGGTCCCATGTGGTCGGGACGGACGCACCGGCTATTGCCGCAGAGTGTTAGCGGTCGGCGCGGCAGCCGGATACCGATGACCCGGCCATTCTTCTTTCGAGCGTCCCGGATTCGACCCGGCGAGGCGTCAATCGTGTAGCAGTCAGTTGCCATAGGCACTTCCCTTTCTGTTTGGTGGTTTATGCGCTCACCGGTACGTAGACCGAGTCCTCGTACGCGAGGACGTCGGCAAGACGGTAGGCGACTCGTCCGCGAATCTTGAGGTATCCCAGCCCCTCGCTGCGGTGACGGAGGTTTGCAAGGTGGCCCTTGCTCACTCCCCAACGGCTCGCCAACTCGTCTGGCGTAAGAAGTTCGTTCCTCTCCATGCGCTCCCCTTTCGTTTCTGGAAATAGAGAAAGGGCCAGCAACCACGCCCGATTACAGGCGCGTCACTGACCCTTGGCGCTCCGGACCGCGGCCCCCGAAGCCTGCCGCCAGCGGTCATACTGGCGACAACATGAGCGGTAATTTCGATTCATACTCTAGCAACCGGTCCCGGCAAAGTGAGGCAGTCTTGCGCGGCCCCAGACGATTGCGAACGTGCAAGTCTCAGAAAGGTCCGCGCTCACCAGCGGGAACGCGCTGAATTACGGGTTGATAACGGCAAAGCCCAGAGCGGAAGTCCTGGAAGCCGTATAAAAGCCTCTAGCGGCTCGCAGCGTTGGCCCGGCGTCCCTGGCCCCTCGGCGGCTACTCGGCCGCGAGAGGCATTTTTCTGCAATTTCCAGAGGGGCATTGGAGGGATGCCCGCTCCCTACGTGGGTCGCGGGCGGCAGGTACGATCCCCGGCATGGCACGCAAGGCGCTCCCGCTCGGCGGGCACGGAGAGATTGAGACGACGGCACAGGTCAACGACAACGGGCGGTGGGTCGCCACTGAGAACGCGCGCAAGGCAGAGCGCCACCGAGCGCGGGCGTACTTCCGAGGCTGGGACGGCGTACGACGGGAAGTTTCCGCGGTAGGACGGACCAAGCACGCCGCGATCAAGGCATGCGAGAAGCGGTTAGCCGAACGGCTCCGGCAAGGCGACAGCAGCGGGAACACGCTCACGCCAATCACGCCGCTAGTCACGGCGGGACGGCTATGGCTTGCACAGGCAGAACGGAGAGACTCGGGCCTCTCGGCCCGGTCCGTCACCGACTACACCGGGAGTTTCGACCGCTACGTGGACGCGAACGGCTCATCGGTGCGTGGACTTACGCTCTCGCAAGCCAACGATCCCCAGCGGTTGCGCATCTTCCTGCAGAGGCTCGCAGACAACCACGGCACCGGCGCGGCCAAGATCACCCGGACAGTCCTTTCCAACGTGCTCACGTTCGCCGTCGATAACGGCGTGCTGACGGCCAACGCCATGCGTCAGGTGCGGGCGATCCGGTCGCAGACCCCGAAGGACGATGGACGCGACAGGACACGGGCGTTCACCCGCGACGAGAGAGACGCGGTGATTGCCTACGCCGACGCCGACGCGGCGGCTCTCGACCTCAACCCCCGTTCTGTCCGGAAGCGGCAGGCGACTGCCGATCTGGTCGCGTTCCTCGCAGGTACCGGGGCACGGATCGAAGAAGCCCGGTCGGTTCGGTGGGACGACTACGACCCCGGCACCGGGGCATGCCGCATCCGGGGCACCAAGTCAGGCAGCGCGGATCGGGTCGTGACCCTCCCCGCATGGCTACAGGACCGCCTAGACGCCCGTAAGGCTCGGGTTGGGGCTGAGGGCTACCTGTTCGCCTCTCCGGCACTCAGGGCCGATCCTGAGAAGCCGTGGGACCAGTCCAACAGCGCGAACGCCGTCCGGGCCGTTCTCGACGGTGCCGGGTTCTCGTGGGCAGTCCCGCACACGTTCCGGCGCACCGTGGCGACGTTGCTGCATGAGGCAGGCGTCCCCATCGTTCGCATTGCCGACCAGTTGGGACACGCCGACCCGGCCATGACTGCCCGCGTCTACCTCGGGCGGGACTTTGAGGGCGACAAGAGCGACATAGCCGGACACCTGTAGCCCGCTGGCGCTCCCCAGATTCCCCACAAACGTCCCCACTTTGGACCTAAACCCCCGTGACCCGATGTGACCTCTTGGGATGTTCGCTAGGCGTCGCTCCCGGTCAACCACGGGGCAAACGTCGATCTAGGGTGGTCAGGAGTGACCCCCTGTGAAGCCCGCCGAACCTAAGCGAAAGGTCGCAGGTTCGACTCCTGCCTGGGGCACCCATGTGAGGTGCGCCTTCGGCTGAAGGGTGACCCATGTGATGTCCTGAGACATCACAGGAGGGTGCCTGCCGGGCTCGAACCGACCACCGAGCCGATATGAGTGGCGAGCTCTAA
>NZ_BAAIFY010000061.1:0-2676 GCF_054653575.1 Nocardioides pyridinolyticus
TTTGTTGAGTGTTTGTGAGACAAGCTATGAAGGGCACATGGTGGATGCCTTGGCATCAAGAGCCGATGAAGGACGTAGGAGCCTGCGATAAGCCCTGGGGAGTTGGCAACCGAGCTGTGATCCGGGGGTGTCCGAATGGGGGAACCCAGCACGAGTCATGTCGTGTTACCCGCGCCTGAATGTATAGGGTGTGTGGAGGGAACGTGGGGAAGTGAAACATCTCAGTACCCACAGGAAGAGAAAACAACAGTGATTCCGAGAGTAGTGGCGAGCGAAATCGGATGAGGCTAAACCTTATGCGTGTGATACCCGGCAGGGGTTGCGTATGGGGGGTTGTGGGACCATTCAGGATCGTCTGCCGGCGGTCCAGACAGTAAGAAAACCAGGTTGAAGTTGAAGTCCGCTGGAAAGTGGCGCCGTAGAGGGTGATAGCCCCGTAGTTGTAAGGCCTGGTCTGTCGAGTGTGTTCCCAAGTAACACGGAACTCCTGAAATTCCGTGTGAATCTGGCGGGACCACCCGTTAAGCCTAAATACTCCTTGATGACCGATAGCGGACAAGTACCGTGAGGGAAAGGTGAAAAGTACCCCTGGCGGGGAGTGAAATAGTACCTGAAACCGTGTGCCTACAATCCGTCGGAGCCCGGCTGCCGCACTTGTTGTGGTGTTGGGGTGACGGCGTGCCTTTTGAAGAATGAGCCTGCGAGTTTGCGTTGTGTTGCGAGGTTAACCCGTGTGGGGGAGCCGTAGCGAAAGCGAGTCCGAATAGGGCGGTTGAGTAGCACGATCAAGACCCGAAGCGGAGTGATCTATCCATGGGCAGGTTGAAGCGCGGGTAAGACCGCGTGGAGGACCGAACCCACTTAGGTTGAAAACTGAGGGGATGACCTGTGGATAGGGGTGAAAGGCCAATCAAACTCCGTGATAGCTGGTTCTCCCCGAAATGCATTTAGGTGCAGCGTTGTGTGTTTCTTGCCGGAGGTAGAGCACTGGATAGCCGATGGGCCCTACCAGGTTACTGACGTTAGCCAAACTCCGAATGCCGGTAAGTGAGAGCGCAGCAGTGAGACTGCGGGGGATAAGCTCCGTAGTCGAGAGGGAAACAGCCCAGACCATCAGCTAAGGCCCCTAAGCGGTGACTAAGTGGAAAAGGATGTGGAGTCGCAGTGACAACCAGGAGGTTGGCTTGGAAGCAGCCACCCTTGAAAGAGTGCGTAATAGCTCACTGGTCAAGTGATTCCGCGCCGACAATGTAGCGGGGCTCAAGTCATCCGCCGAAGCTATGGCATTCAGAGAATATTCAAGCCTTCGTGGTTCAGAACTCTGGATGGGTAGGGGAGCGTCGTGTCGCGAGTGAAGTCCCAGAGTGATCTAGGGGTGGATGCGACACGAGTGAGAATGCAGGCATGAGTAGCGAATGCAATGTGAGAAACATTGCCGCCGAATGATCAAGGGTTCCAGGGTCAAGCTAATCTGCCCTGGGTAAGTCGGGACCTAAGGCGAGGCCGACAGGCGTAGTCGATGGACAACGGGTTGATATTCCCGTACCGGCAAAGTAGCGCCCATGACGAACCCGGTGATGCTAACCACCCGAAACTCGAGTGACCGATCCCTTCGGGGTGAGGCGCTCGAGCGGAGCGTGGGACCCGATCTGGTAGTAGTCAAGCGATGGGGTGACGCAGGAAGGTAGCCCAACCACGCCGATGGTTGTTGCGTGGGTAAGCAGGTAGGGGACGGTCTAGGCAAATCCGGACCGTTGTGTTTGATCACGACCCTGAGATGTGATGCCGAGCCCGTATGGGCGAAGTGGGTGATCCTATGCTGTCGAGAAAAACCTCTAGCGAGCTACGCGCCGCCCGTACCCCAAACCGACTCAGGTGATCAGGTAGAGAATACCAAGGCGATCGAGCGAACCATGGTTAAGGAACTCGGCAAAATGCCCCCGTAACTTCGGGAGAAGGGGGGCCGGATCCGTGACGGAACTTGCTTCCGGTAGCGGTGATGGCCGCAGAGACCAGGCCCAAGCGACTGTTTACTAAAAACACAGGTCCGTGCGAAGTTGTAAGACGATGTATACGGACTGACTCCTGCCCGGTGCTGGAAGGTTAAGGGGACGAGTCAGCTCACCTTGTGTGAGCGAAGCTCAGAACTTAAGCCCCAGTAAACGGCGGTGGTAACTATAACCATCCTAAGGTAGCGAAATTCCTTGTCGGGTAAGTTCCGACCTGCACGAATGGAGTAACGACTTGGGCGCTGTCTCAACCGTGGACTCGGCGAAATTGCACTACGAGTAAAGATGCTCGTTACGCGCGGCAGGACGGAAAGACCCCGGGACCTTTACTATAGTTTGGTATTGGTGTTTGGTTCGGCTTGTGTAGGATAGGTGGGAGACTGTGAAGCCCAGACGCCAGTTTGGGTGGAGTCAACGTTGAAATACCACTCTGGTCGTACTAGATGTCTAACCTAGGTCCGTTATCCGGATCAGGGACAGTGCCTGATGGGTAGTTTAACTGGGGCGGTTGCCTCCTAAAATGTAACGGAGGCGCTCAAAGGTTCCCTCAGCCTGGTTGGCAATCAGGTGTTGAGTGTAAGTGCACAAGGGAGCTTGACTGTGAGACAGACATGTCGAGCAGGGACGAAAGTCGGAACTAGTGATCCGGCGTCGGCATGTGGAAGCG
>NZ_BAAIFY010000062.1:0-2450 GCF_054653575.1 Nocardioides pyridinolyticus
TCGTACGGCGTGGAGCGTCGTCGTGACGGGCACGGCTCGGCTGGTGCCGGCTGACGACGTGCCAGATGCCGCGATGGAGATGCAGGTCTGGCCGGCGGGGGTCCGGAACCTGTTTGTGCGGGTCGAGCCGATCGAGGTCACTGGTCGTCGGCTGTGATCTCCCCTCGGCGGGTTCTCGCGAGCCGTAGCCTGGCTGCATCGTATGAAACAGACTGTCTACCTGGCCGGCCTCTGGCGACGGCCCTGCGGCCGCCAGAGTGCATGCAGAACCTCAAGCGGGGTCGCTACGGGCTAGGTTCTGCCCCCACCTGGCTGAGCAGCGTTCGTCAAGCAGCTCTACGAGTCGCGGACTAACAGACAGCGCAGGCGGAGGTTGGCAGAGCCAGACCGTCGAACCCCAACGGGTCTCTTGAATGGGGGCCTCTTGCAATGGGGGCCTCTTGCAGGGGGTCTCGTCGTTCCAGGACGACTGAGGTCGCTCGTCGTCGCGCTCTCGGTGACGTCGGCGGCGACGGACCCAATGACTTGCCGGGACGGGTGCCGTCTGCAGACACTCCGGCCCCGCGGCGACGAGCACTCCGGGCGGCTAGCCCGTTCAACCCCGAGCGCGGCGTACCTGGTGCGAGCGAGGTCGTGGCGCTCCCAACGATACGACCGAGAAGGTCGTCGGCGACCATGCCCACGACGGCGTCCAGCAGGAGCTGCCACCGGGCGCCATCGTCGAGGGCACCGTGCATCCGCCTCGTCAGCTCATGCGCCAAGTCGAAAGCCCACTTCCGCGAGTTCGGGCGGCGGGCGCTCTGCGTCCGTGGTCACCCGCACTCCTCTGAACGCGCGACGTCATCCCGAGCGTGGCGGCCGACGGCGCTCCGCCGCGATGGTCACATCAGGTCAGATTGCTCAGGTCCATGGGCGGTCGTGCTGACGCGTCGCGATGATCGCGGCTTGGGTGCGGCTCTCGACCCCGAGTTTGGCGAGCAGGCCCGAGACATGGTTCTTGACCGTCTTCTCCGCGAGCTCGAGACGACTACCGATCTGGCGGTTCGTCAGGCCCTCACCGATGAGGTCCAGCACCTGCTGCTCCTTGGACGTCAGGTGGCCGGTGACCGGCGGCTCGGGGGACCCGCGGCGCACCCGCTCCAGGACGTGTGCGGTCACCGCAGGGTCGAGCATCGACTGCCCATGCGCCACCCGGCGCACGGTGTCGACGAAGTCATCGCTACGTACCTGCTTCATCAGGTAGCCGGAAGCACCGGCCATGATCGCTGCGAAGAGAGCGTCGTCGTCGTCGTAGGAGGTCAGCACCAAGGCCGAGATGGCAGGGTCGGCCGACCGCACCACGCGACACACCTCGATGCCAGAGCCGTCCGGCAAGCGACAGTCGAGGATCGCCACGTCCGGTCGCAGCTGGAGGATCTCGCGGATCGCCACCTCGGCGAGCCCCGACTCGCCCACGACCTCGAAGCCGCCGGCGTCCTGGAGCAGGTCACGGATCCCGCGCCGCGTGAGCTCGTGGTCATCGAGGAGGTAGACCCGCAGGAGGTCTTTCCGTCCCACATCGACCACTGACTCCGTCATGGCCTCACGGTACGACTCGCCGACCGTGCCGGGTCCGGTCGATGGCCCCGCTCCTCCGGGACCTTCGTCCCTGCCCGGGGGACGGCAACTCCGGAGATGGTCGGTTCGAGGGCACGCCGCGCTCGACGGACTCGAAGGGGTGATCAGTCATGCTGGTGAGAGACGTGATGACGACGGATCCGGTCACGGTGAGGCGACGGACGACGATCAAGAGCGCCCTGACCACGCTGGCCGAGCACGCAGTGACCGCGCTCCCGGTCCTGGACGCCTCGCGGGTGGTCTACGGCATCGTGAGCGAGGCCGATCTGATCGCCGAGGTTGTCCCGGCCGACCCGCGTGCGCACGAACGTCTCCTGGCGGTGGAGCCGCTCACACCACCCCGGACGGTCGAGGAGGTCTGCACCCGCTCAGTAGTGTCGGTGCACCCCGCCGAGGACGTCGCCACCGCCGCGGACCTCATGGCGGCCACCGGGGCGAAGAGCCTGCCCGTGCTCGACGAGGACCACCGACTCGTCGGCATGGTCAGCCGCAGCGACATCGTCGCCGCCCTCGCTCGGGCAGACTCGACCATCGCGGCCGACATTACGGACTTGCTCCGAGCGTGCGGACACCCGGACTGGATCGTCGAGGTTGACGAAGGCGCGGCTCGCATCACCGGGCCGCGGGACGCCGCGGAGCACTCGCTCGCCCATACCGTCGCGCGCACCGTGCCTGGGGTCGTACAGGTCCTCAGCGATCGGTGAGCTGCGTCCCTGCCCGAAGGTCTCCGTGCCCTGTGACGTCCGGCCCTGACCGACTGTCCGGGAGGCCTGGACGCTGGACGCGTAGGGAGCCGGACCCGCGGAGTGCCTGACCGACCCGCGCCCTACCAC
>NZ_BAAIFY010000063.1:0-2352 GCF_054653575.1 Nocardioides pyridinolyticus
ACGATCCGGGTCAGGACCGAGTTCAGGTCGAGGTCCGAGGAGATCGCGGTGACCGCCTCGAGCAGCGCTCGGGTGGAGTCGGGCAAGGCGCCGTCGCGGATGTCCGTCACGACCTCGATCCTCACACGGAGCGACGGACCGGCAGCATCGATTCGAGGTCCCAGGCTCCGCCGATCCGGCGACCGCTGAGCTCGGTCCAGCGCAGCCGCAGGTAGAGGGAGCGCACGCCGGCCGCCCAGGGGCGGGGATCCCAGGTGCTGCGAATGTGGTCGAGCTGCTCGGACCTGGTGACGACCTGCGCCCGACCGCGGGCGACGACGCTCCACCCGCGGTGGCGCTCATGGTCGAACTGGTCCACCTCGAACGCGAGCATGCTGTCGCGGCCGTAGGTACCCAAGATGCTGTACGGCGACGTCCGGACGACGATCGCATCGTCGACGACCGAGTAGTTGACGGGCACGATGTGCGGCCCGTCCGGCGAGGACAGCGCGATCCGTCCGCCGACGCCGGCGCGGAGCAGGCGCCCGCACTCCTCGGTGGTCAACTCGATGGACTCGTGCATGTCTTCTATGGTGCGCCCCCGCCGGCGTACGACGAGAGGTCCAAGGTCCCGAACTCGGGAGCCCTCCGGCGGAACTCGAGCACGATCGGCACGCAGCCCTGTACATCGCCGGTTCCTCGTCTTCGTCGAGCTACAGGTCCTGCGGCTCGCGCCAACCGGCGCGCACCAGGGAGTTGTGGAACCCGACCGGGTCGCGCCGCTCGATCTCGTCCAACAACAGCGCCCGCTCCTGCACGAGGGCGAGTACGACGACCGGGTCGGCGCGCCGGGAAGCCAGCTCGCGACCGCTACGACGCCACCACTGCTCGAGCTCAGGAATGGGCAGCCTGCCGAGTTGGCGGGACGTCCGCGCCGGGTGTGAACGCCGCCAGCATCCGGCGAGCCGCCCAACCAGGGGCGGGGCCGACGCCGCAAGGGACGCCACGGCAAGCAGCATCCACGCGCCGATCAGGAACGGCAGCCCCAGCCAGAGGACGGCCCCGATCCCTGCCCCGGACGCTGCCCGCGCCATGACTGCGCGACGTCTGGGGGATTCCTCGACCCACGTGAAGCCACCGCAGGCACCGAGCACCGCGAGGGTGGCCGGGACCACGAGCATGACGAACCAGCCGAGACTCGCGACGCCACCGGCGAAGGCCGCGAGCGCGACGCTCATCACCGCCGTCTGCCACATGACTCGGTACATGCTCATGCTTCGAGCGTCCTCCCGAACGGGCTGCCCGGCAGAGCCGTTGGACTCAGAGCGCCGGGACGTTCGTCCCGCTGGCAACGGGCGTCGGCCCCTGCACCCGCCGGCCCTGGCGGCGGACGCTGGAGGCGAGTCGAGGAGGACCGACATGACCAGCAAGAGCATCGTCGTGGGCCTGGACGACCGCAGCCCGTGGCAGGAAGCCGTGGACTGGGCCGTCGACCAGGCCGTCCGCGAGAACCGTGCACTCACACTCGTGCACGTCACTGACACCGCCGAAGAGATCTGGCACGACACCGGCGGCCGCGACCGCCGGGTCGGTGTCGTGGCCGCGCCTCGCGTCGGCGACCTGCTGCTCGATCAAGCCCGGTCGCGCGCTGTCGAGCGTGCACCTGATCTGCTGGTCCATGCCGTGCTGCGCAGTGGTGCCGTCCGAGACGAGCTCCTGGCGATGGCGTGCGAGGCACGGATGCTCGTGGTCGGATCCCGCCGGCATCGCACCGTGTGGTCGCGTCTTTTCGGCACCACCGGCTCGGCCGTCACCAGCCGCCCGCCGTGTCCGGTCGTCGTGGTCCACGGGATGCATCCGGGCGAGGTTCGCCGAGGCGTGCTCGTCGGTATCGACGATACCGAGCACGCCCGGACCGCCCTGCGGTTCGCGTTCGAGCAGGCGTCCACGACGGACCGACCCCTCACCGTGGTCCACGTGGGCCAGAAGCTCACCTACGGCGAGCCCTCGGACGAGCCCGAACAGCGGCTGGCCGTCGCCGAGGCAGTCGCCGGGCTGCGCGAGGAGTACCCCGACGTGCCGGTCCGGACGACGGTCGAGCGCGGTGATCCGCCGACTGTGCTGCTCCGATTGGGGAAGGACATGCACCTCATCGTGCTGGGGACGCACCACCGTCGACCCATGGCCGAGCTGCTTCTCGGCTCGGTCGTCGTGCCCGTCGTCGAGCGCGCGACCTGTCCGGTCGCCGTCGTCCCCGACGACACACACGGAAGGAGAACGTGATGACCAGTCAGAGCTCGGGGGTTCCGACGCTGGCGACTCTCACGGGATACGACTGCTGGGGCCTGCTCGAGACGCAGGACATTGCCCGCA
>NZ_BAAIFY010000064.1:0-2268 GCF_054653575.1 Nocardioides pyridinolyticus
GGACGACATGCCCATCTCCTCTTACTTGGTTGGTGTACTTCGACTTCTTCGGTTGACGCTGCGTCGTGCCGAGTGGTGACCGCCGCTGTCGATCCGGCCCCCCGGACCCTCGCTGGCCGGCGGCTCGGCCCGGGGGGCCGTCAGCCGTCCCGTCGCGCGCGAAGGCTCGATTGCCATCCCAACTCCTGGAGGTAGCGGACCCCCTGCGCCGAGTGGACCTCGTCGTCGTCTTAGCCGGTCATCAGGTGGTCTGAACAGTAACGAGCGCCACAAGCCGGTGTCAACACACGTGGGAGAGATCCGCGCTTCCCCGGTCAGGCGTCGTCGACCGCCCCGCCCGACTGGGCGAGGTGGTCCAGCACGTCCTGCTCGACCTCGCGGATGTGCCGCACCGCGGCCTCCCGGGCGTCCCGAACGCGTCGGCCGATGATCGCCTCGACGATGGCCTGGTGGCCGAGGTGGGCTCGGGCCCGCCGGCCGGGCAGGGCGATCACCCGCTCGGAGTACCGCACGAACAGCGGGGCGAGGTTCTTCACCAGCTCCACGAGGAGCGGGTTGCCGGCGGTCTCCGCGATCGCTTGGTGCAGGGCACCGTCGAGCTCGATGAACCGAGCGTCGCTCAGGTCGGGATCGCTCGCGGCCTCGAGCAGCTCCTGCAGCCTCGTGGCCGTCGCCGGCGTCACCCGACGGGCCGCCAGCGAGGCGGCCTTGTCCTCCAGCGGCAGGCGCACCTCGAAGAGGTCGCCGACGGTGAACTCGTCGAAGAGCAACAGCTGGGACGCGGAGGGCGCCTGCTTCTCGGCACGCACCACGAACACGCCGACTCCGTGATCGGTGCGGACCAGGCCCAGCGCCTCCACCATGCGGAGCGCCTCGCGCATGGAGCTGCGTCCCACCCCGAACTGCTCGGCGAGCACGCGTTCGGCAGGGAGGCGGTCACCCGGCGCGAAACCGCCGTCGGTGATCAGGCGCTCCAACTGTGCCGCCACAGAGTCCGCCACCTTCAGCCGACGGACCGGGCGGATACCCGGCGTCAGGCTCATGTCGACCTCGCGTCGGCCGGAAGGTGTAGCCGGAGCCCCGGAATGGCCGTGCGGATGCAGTAGATGCTGGTGCTCGCACAGATGTACAGCGTGCGGAGGTCCTCGTCGCCCCACGTGAAGTTCGCCGTGTCCTCGGGCACGCGAATCAGCCCGACCGCGCGCGCCTCGTCGTCGAACACGTGGATCCCCCCGGGGCCGGTGCAGTAGAGGTTGCCGAGGCGGTCGCACTTCATGCCGTCGGGGACTCCGACGCCCTCACCCGTCACCTCGGCCCAGACCTCGCCGCCCCGGATCTCACCGCGGTCCACCGCGAACCGGCGGATGTGGCGACGCTCGGTGTCGTTGACGTAGAGGAAGCGTTCGTCCGGGGAGAGGCAGAGTCCGTTGGGTCCGTCGAAGTCGGCGGCGACGAGGTCGATACGGTCGCCGTCGGGAGAGATCCGGTAGACGCCGCGCCAGTCGAGCTCGGGATCCCGCAGGACGCCGTACATCGAGCCGCGGCCGTAGAGGGGGTCGGTGAAGTAGATGGTGCCGTCGCGGGCGACGATCACGTCGTTCGGGCTGTTCAGCTCCTTGCCCTCGAACCGGTCGGCGACGACCGTCAGCGTGCCGTCGAGGTTGCGCCGCACCAGCCGGCTGGTGGCGTGCTCGCAGGTCAGCAGCCGGCCCTCACGGTCCAGGGTGCTGCCGTTCGCCATCCTGCTCGGGGCGCGGAAGATCTCGACGGCCCCGTCCGGAGACATGACGTACATGCAGTCCGCCGGGATGTCGCTGAACACGAGTCGACCCTCGTCCGCGTGCCACACCGGGCCCTCGACGAACGAGAAGCCCGTGGCGAGTCGCGTCAACTCGTCTTGTTCCACCCTGCGGTCGGTCACCGTCTCCTGCCCCTCGTTCATCAGAAGCCGGCGGGCGCGCCGTCGGTTGCGACCGCGCGCCCGCCACTCTCGCTTCTCGTGCCAGCTGTTACTCGACGCCGATCATCTTCAGGAACTCGGTGCTCAGCAGCACGTCACCGTGGTTGGCCTGGATGTTGCGCAATGCCTCCCAGTGCTGGCCGTAGCCCAGCGGCTGGTCCTCCAACGACGCCGGGATGGCGGCGTTGGTGTCAGCCAGGGTGATCACCTTGTAGTCCTGGTTCGCACCGTCGATCGCGGTGGTGATCACGCAGTTCCCGGTCGAGACACCCGCGATGACGATGGTGTCCGCACCCGCACGACGCATA
>NZ_BAAIFY010000065.1:0-2041 GCF_054653575.1 Nocardioides pyridinolyticus
AAGGGTCCGAGAACAAGGAGACTGAGATGACCGCCGTCCAGCACCACACCCACGCCCCCGTCCTCGTTGAACAGGACCTCGTCACCCATGGACTCGCCCGCCGCGCACTCGCCGTCCTGCGCATCGGCTTCGGGCTCACCTTCCTCTGGGCATTCTTCGACAAGCTGCTGGCCCTGGGCTTCGCCACCGGCAAGAGCGCCGAGACCGGCAACGTCGACTACTTCGGGCCCGACGCGTGGGTCAACGGGGGCAGCCCCACCTTCGGCTTCCTGTCGTTCGGCGTACCCGCGGACAACCCCTTCCACGGAACGTTCACCAGCATCGCCGGCGACGGCTGGACCAACTGGCTGTTCATGGCCGGTCTCCTCGGGATCGGACTCGCGCTCACCCTCGGCATCGGCATGAGGATCGCGGCCATCAGCGGCGCCGTGCTCTACCTCCTGATGTGGCTGGCCTCGCTTCCTCTCGAGAACAACCCCATCATCGACGACCACATCCTCGGCGCGATCACCGTCGTGGTCCTCGCCGCCACCCTGGCTGGCGACACCTGGGGCCTGGGCCGGGCCTGGGCCAACACCCACCTGGTGCGCCGTTTCCCGATCCTGCGGTAGCCCGCTTCTAGCAACGTCCTCCGACTGGACCAGTCGGAGGACGTTGCCATGTTGCTGGCGGACCCGACCACACCTACCGTCTCAGGTCGGTGAGCCGACGCACGTGGGGCGAACGCAGTCCGTGCCGCACCGAGACGGGCCGAGCAACCGCTCGACCCGGGGTCCGCCGCGGTTTGTGCGTCTCAGAAGCAACCACCGGACCGTCAGGCCCTGAACACCCGGAGTGAGCAGGCGAGAAGACAGAGGCATGCGCGTCTGCGTTGCGAACTACAGATGACACTGAAACAGTGCCCGACTGGTCATGTTCGATCAGTAAGCCGGCCCTCATTGCCCACTCCTGCGTACAGGCGCCAGTTCCACGCCCTGCGGACCGTCCTCACCCTTGGCGATCGAATGATCAAGAGGTGCGCTTCTCCCGATCGAGCGTCGCCAGTTGCTGCCAAGGACCTTCTGACCACGCCTTTTCGATGATCGGGTTCCGGCGGTGCTTTCGCCCGTACAGCTGCTGCTTGAGCGCAACGCCGGCAGCAATCGGCCAAGGGTGCTCCTCACGCTGGGTACGGGCATCGAGAATGACTCGGCCAGGAGACATGTCATTCACCGTGACCCAGTGCTCGATCTCGCCGGCCGAGGCCACCCCGATCGGCAGGTCGGGGCGCTCGCGGTCGAGCAGCGGTCGATGGAAGGCACTTGCACGAGTCCGGATTCACCCCGATCCGCCTGGCGCCTCAGGACGACGCCTCGCTGCTCTCATACGGCATCGGCATGACCGATCTCGTCAAAGACGTCGCGCAGAGCCATGACCGCGGTCTGGACTATGGCGGGGTGGCAGCGGCAGCCGGCCACCTCATCTCTGCGGCTCCGCAGTGGGTCGCGTTCAACGGCTTGACCGCGGGGCGGGCCGCGGCTCGGCAACTCGGCCTTCGGCGCCCGAAAGAGGTGGCGCTCGGCGAGCAACCGTGGGCGATCGGTCCCAGTCGGGTGTTCGTAGTCCCGAACAGCAGCGGAGCGCATGCGACGATGCGATACGAGGACAAGCTTCGGTGGTGGACCAAGTTCCGCCGCTTGGCTCGCTAACCCGTCCGAATCTGAGTACAGATGTCGGAACCTGGTCGGAGCGCCGGAGGTGTGGTCGGGACGCAGAAACCTGGCGCGTCATCCCGCCGCATGTCGGCGGATGTCGTCATCCAGCTTCGGCTTCAAGCCGCCATACTCGACCAGATCGATCTGCGACCAAGCACCCGCTCAAGCAACTGCTTGAACCGAATGAACTCGAACGACGACGCCCCCTCCGGCGCCTCGGGAGACGCGTCTCCCAGATGACCGATCACCTCAACCATTTCGGACGTGCTACCGAATGCCCGCACTCGCGATCTACTACCGAACATCGTAGTCAGAAACTAGAGTGGCCAGTGTGACGGAAGAAAACT
>NZ_BAAIFY010000066.1:0-1850 GCF_054653575.1 Nocardioides pyridinolyticus
AGACTGCTGAACAAAGGCGCGCCTCCCACGGTCGCCCGGTGGTGGTGAAATCCTGTGGGTATGCAGGGTGAGTCGGATCGGCAGCGTGAACTGCTGGACGTGGAGTCGGTGGCGGGGCATCTGCTCGAGCCGGGCGGCGTGTTCGCGTTGCTGGCTGAGCATCGTGACCGGTTGTTCCCGGTCGAGTTGTTCGCCGATCTGTTCCCGTCGGGGCGTGGGCGGCCCTCGATCCCGGGCGAGGTGGTCGCCTCGGTGATCGTGTTGCAGGCGTTGTACGGCCATTCGGACCGTGAGGCGGTCGACGCGTTGACCTTCGATCTGCGGTGGAAGGCGGCGTGTGGGTATGCGATCGACGCGAAGGGCTTCGATGCCTCGACGTTGACCTACTGGCGGCGCCGGCTGGCGGCCAGCGAGCGGCCGCAGCGGATCTTCGAGGTGGTCCGCGACGTGATCGACCAGACCGGGGCGGTGGCGGGCAAGACGCGGCGGGCGCTGGACTCCACGGTCCTCGATGACGCGGTCGCGCGACAGGACACCGTGACCCAGCTGATCGCCCAGATCCGCCGGGTCGGCCGCGAGGTCCCCGACGCCAAGAACCTCATCGGGGCGCACTGCACCCGACTGGTTGCGTTGACCGGGCAGGATTACAGCTCGACGGGGAAGCCGCCGATCGCGTGGGACGACCGGGCTGCCCGCGACGAGCTGGTGTCCGCGCTGGTGGGCGACGCGCTGGCGCTGCTCGCGGCCCTCGATGATGAGGTCGGACTCGAGCAGATCACCAGGGCGGGCGGGCGGCCGGCTGAGGCGGTCGCGTTGCTGGCGCTGGTCGCCGGGCAGGACGTGGAGCCGGCTGAGGACTCTGATGGCACCGACGGCCGCTGGCGCATCGCCCGCCGGACGGCTCCGGATCGGGTGATCTCGACCGTGGATCCCGACGCCCGGCACGCGCACAAGACCCGGGAACGGCGCCAGGACGGCTACAAGGCGCATGTGGTGGTCGAGCCCGACACCGGATTGACCACGGCGGTGAGGTTGACCAAGACGAACGGCGCTGAGAATTCCGACGCGAACGTCGGCGCGGACCTGGTCACCGCCGACACCACCATCGGCGCAGGCGAGGCCGTCGAGGTGCTCGGCGACTCGGCCTACGCCAGCGGCGACATGCTCCATCAACTCAACCAGAGGAACTGGACGCCTCTGGTCAAGCCGTGGCCGATCAAGCCGGCCGTCGAGGGTGGCTTCACCATCGACGACTTCGTCTACGACGCGATCGCCAACACGCTGACCTGTCCCGGTGCCCTCACCCGCAGCCCGTCGCCGAAGGGCACCGTCACCTTCGGCGCCGCCTGCCGAGGTTGCCCGCTACGCGAGCAGTGCACCACCTCAGCATCTGGCCGCAGCGTGGTGATCGGCGAGCACCACCACCTGCAACGCGAACACCGGCAGCGAGCCGCCGACGACGGCTTCCAAGCCGTCTACCGCCAGCATCGACCGATGGTCGAACGCTCGATCGCCTGGCTCACCCGAGGCGCGCGCCGCGTGCCCTACCGCGGGATCGAGAAGAACAACAACTGGCTCCACCACCGCGTCGCCGCCCTCAACCTGCGCCGCCTCCTCGCCATGGGCCTCACCGTCCAGAACGGGACCTGGGTCCTCGCCTGAGCGCGAGCCCGCGGACCCTTGCGCCGTCCACCGCCAGTCGCTCAGCATGGCTGCAGGCGGGTGGAACGACCCTCGTTGTCGCACCCAGAGTGCTGACCAGAAATGCCGCTCGACGGCCCACCTTGAGGCGCTCCACCCGCCGCCCACCACTGCCGCTCCTGAACGCACCTTGTTCAGCAGCCTCCTAG
>NZ_BAAIFY010000067.1:0-1840 GCF_054653575.1 Nocardioides pyridinolyticus
AGTGGTGCTGGCCGATGATGCACTCGCTGTGTCCGAATTCCTGCGCGTCCAGCGTCCAGGCCTCCCGGACAGTCGGTCAGGGCCGGACGTCACAGGGCACGGAGACCTTCGGGCAGCGGATCCAGCTCACCGGTCGATGAGGACCTGCATCACGCCTGGCACGGTGCGCGCGACGGTGTGGGCGAGCGAGTGCTCCGCGGCGTCCCGTGGGCCGGTGATGCGAGCCGCGCCCTCGTCAACCTCAACGATCCAGTCCGCGTGTCCGCACGAGCGGAGCAAGTCCGTGATGTCGGCCGCGATGGTCGAGTCTGCCTGGGCGAGGGCGGCGACGATGTCGCTGCGGCTGACCATGCCGACGAGGCGGCGGGCCTCGTCGAGCACGGGCAGACTCTTCGCCCCTGTGACCGCCATGAGGTCTGCGGCCCTGGCGACGTCATCGGCGGGGTGCACCGAGATGACCGACCGGGTGCACACCTCCTCGACCGTCCGCGGCGGTTCGAGCGGCTCCACCATTACGAGACGTTCGTGCGCACGCGGGTCGGTCGGGACGACCTCGGCGATCAGATCGGCCTCGCTCACGATTCCGTAGACCATCCGCGCGTCGTCGAGGACGGGTAGCGCGGTCACGCCGTGCTCGGCCAGGGTGGTCAGGGCACTCTTGATCGTTGTCCGTCGCCTCACCGTGACCGGATCCGTCGTCATCACGTCCCTCACCAGCATCACGGACCACCCCTTCGAGACCGTCGAGGACGGCGTGCCCTCGAACCGACGATCTCCCGAGGCGGGACTTCGTGGCAGGGACGAAGGTCCCGGGGGAGCGGGGGCGATCGACCGAGACCTGCTGCGGTCGGTAAGTCGTACGGTGAGGCCATGGCGGAGTCAGTGGTCGATGCGGGAGGGCGAGACCTCCGGGTCTACCTCCTCGACGACCACGAGCTCACGCGGCGCGGGATCCGTGACCTGCTCCAGGAGAACGGCGGCTTCGAGGTCGTGGGCGAGTCAGGGCTCGCCGAGGTGGCGATCCGCGAGATCCCGCAGCTGCGACCGGACGTGGCCATCCTCGACTGCCGGTTGCCGGACGGGTCCGGCATCGAGGTGTGTCGCGTGGTGCGGTCGGCCGACCCTGCCATCTCGGCCCTGGTGCTGACCTCCTACGACGACGACGAGGCCCTCTTCGCAGCGATCATGGCCGGCGCTTCCGGCTACCTGCTCAAGCAGATCCGAAGTGGTGACTTCGTCGACACCGTGCGCCGGGTGGCGCACGGGCAGTCCATGCTCGACCCCGCGGTGACCGCACAGGTCTTCGAGCGCGTGCGCCGCGGGTCGCCCGAGGTGCCGGCCACCGACCAGCTGACGCCCAAGGAGCAGCAGGTGCTGGACCTCATCGGTGAGGGCCTGACGAACCGCCAGATCGGCAGTCGTCTGGAACTCGCGGAGAAGACGGTCAAGAACCATGTCTCGGGTCTACTCGCCAAGCTCGGGGTCGAGAGCCGCACCCAAGCCGCGATCATCGCCACGCGTCAGCACGACCGCCCGTGGGTCTGACCTCACTGTGACCGTCGCGGCGGAGCACCAGCGCGCCCGCCACCGACCTCGTCGCAGTCGGACCAGGGGTCTGCAGGACAGCACCTCGACCTCACGACTGCCGAAGCACTGCGACGCGGGATCGGCGTCGAGGGAGGGTCACAGCCGACGACCGGTGACCTCGATCGGCTCGACCCGCACGAACAGGTTCCGGACCCCCGCCGGCCAGACCTGCATCTCCATCGCGGCATCTGGCACGTCGTCAGCCGGCACCAGCCGAGCCGTGCCCGTCACGACGACGCTCCACGCCGTACGG
>NZ_BAAIFY010000068.1:0-1797 GCF_054653575.1 Nocardioides pyridinolyticus
AGGACCACGGGGAGGTGCTGACGCTCGTGCTCGGCGGCGGCGTAACGGACTGCTGCTGCGCTGTCTTCTCGTCCTGCGACCCCGACGACGATGGTGGGCTGTTCGTTGGACATGACGACCTCCTGTGGTGACTTCTCGGTCAGGGCCAGACTCGACCTCTCGGGCTGCTGCCGACAGGGCCGTAGGGCCCGGTGACCCCGGGACCTGAGCGGAGTGGGAGTCCCGCGTCCTCGTCCAGCGTCCGCGTGCGGGGGGTCAGGATGACCGGGCACGGACATTCGTGGAGCGCGTACCGGGTCGTGCGTCCGACGTGCTCGGTCCCGCCGGCCTCGTGGTTGCGCCGGATGACGAGGAACTGCGCCCGAGTCGCCTCCACAGCGAGCACGTCGGCGGCGACGCCCGGAACGACGACGATGCAGGTCGCGACGTGGCTGTCCGCTGCGACGCCGCACCGGCGGACGAGCTCGTCGAGGGAGGCTCGGAGCTGTTCGGTCCACTGCCCGACGATCCGGTCGCCCACCATCCGTTGGTACTTGTCGGGCAGACGCCACGCATGCACGATCCGCAACGGAGCGTTGTGGACCTGGGCGATCTCGAGTGCCGCGCCGAGAAGGTCGCTCGAGCTCGCCGGATCGTCGACGCCGACCACGACCGGGCGTGGGTCGTCCGGGATCGGTGACCAGGAGGTCGGGACGCAGGCGATCGGCGGGTCTCCACCGGCGCGTCCGCCCTCGACGATGGCGCGCGTCAGGTGAAGGACGTCCCGGCGACGGACGACGACGACACGGGTGTCGTCGTCGCCGCACGCCTGCAGGACCGAGGCGACGGCCTGGCCGGTGATGATCGTGCCGGTGACCACGACTCCGGGGCCGGCGAGCACCTCGGTTCTCGCGATCGCTGCGGCGAGGAGGCGTTCCTCGCGCGGGCCGTCGTCCCGCCGGACCCGCACTAGGCGGACAGCGCACCCGTGGACGAGCGCTTCGCGCGCGGCGAAGCGCAGGAGCGCCTCGTCGTCGCGGTCGGGGAGCGCGACGACGAGCGGTGGCCAGTCGAGCAGCATGAGAGCACGGATCAGAAGTCGAAGACGATCCGGGCGATCGCGCTGCCGGCGAGCACGTCGCCGATGGCGTCGTTCACGTCGTCCAGCTTCCGGGTCTCCGCGACGACCTTGGTGCGTCCGCGCGCGTGGAGTTCGAGGACCTCGGCCAGGTCCTGACGGGTTCCGACGATCGAACCGATGACCGAGATCCCCTTCAGCACGGTCGGGAAGATCGGCAGGCTCATCGGACCGTCCTGCTCCGGAGGGAGGCCCACGCAGATCAAGCGGCCCCCGCGACGCAGGGTGGTGAACGCGGTCTCGAAGACCGACGGGATCACCGCGAGCACGACGGCGACGTCGGCCCCCCCGAGCGAGCCGATGGCCACGGCGGGATCGGTTTTGCCGGCGTTGATGACATGGTCGGCGCCGAGCTCGGCGGCCAGCTCCAGCTTGTCGTCGTCGACATCGACGGCGATGACCGTCGCCCCGACCAGACGCGCATACTGCACCGCGAGGTGCCCCAGCCCTCCGATCCCGAAGATCGCCACCCGCTCGGCTGGGCGGATGCGGGCCACCTTGATCGCCTTGTAGGTGGTCACGCCGGCGCAGGTGAGCGGAGCGGCGTCGTGGGGGCTGATCCCGGCAGGCACGCGAACGACGTAGTCCGCGTCCGCCAAGGTGTACTCCGCGAACCCGCCGTCCACCGAGTAGCCGGTGTTCTGCTGCTCCTCGCAGAGCGTCTCCCAACCCGACACGCA
>NZ_BAAIFY010000069.1:0-1793 GCF_054653575.1 Nocardioides pyridinolyticus
GGCTACGTGCTGAAGGAGATCCGCGGCAACGACCTGGTCGAGGCGGTCCGCCAGGTGGCGGCCGGCAACTCGCTGATCGACCCGAGCCTGACCGCGCGTGTCCTGGAGCGCGTGCGGAACCCGCAGACCACCGCACCCGAGCTCGCGCAGCTGACCGAGCAGGAGCTCAAGCTGCTTGGCCTGATCGCCGAGGGCCTGACCAATCGGCAGATCGGGGAGCGGATGTTCCTCGCGGAGAAGACCGTGAAGAACTACGTCTCCAGCATCCTGGCCAAGCTCGGTCTGGAGCGGCGCACCCAGGCCGCCGTCCTGGCCAGCAAGCTCCTCGGCTAACGGATCGGCACCCGCCACACGAACGACGTGCCCCGCGGGCTGCGCGAGCCGATCCCGAGCGTCCCGCCCAGCGCCGACGCACGGCGGCGCGCGTTGCGTAGGCCGCTCTCGGCCACGTCGGGCGGGACGCCGACGCCGTCGTCGAGGACGGTCATCCGGAGCTCACGGTCGTCGACGGCCACGTGGACCTCGACGTGCTCGGCGGCGGCATGGCGGGCCACGTTGGACAGCGCCTCGCGCAGCACGGGCACCAGCTGCTCGCGCACCTCGCGCGAGACCACGGTGTCGACCGGACCCTCGGTGTGGACCGTCGGCGTGACCTCCAGCAGCGGCGCGTACTCCTCCACCAGCCGTCGCAGGTCGGCCCGCAGCGAGTCGCCATGGCCGTGGTGTTGGAGTTCGAAGATCGTGCTGCGGATGTCGCGGATCGTCACGTCGAGCGCCTCGACCGCCGCGTCGATGCGCTCTGCGACCTCGGGCACACGCACCATCGCGACCGCGCCCTGGAGCTGGAGGCCGGTCGCGAACAGCCGCTGGATGACCACGTCGTGCAGGTCACGGGCGATCCGCTCGCGGTCCGAGGTCACCGCGAGCTCGGAGCGCTCCTCGATCGCCTGGGCGCGGTCCAGCGCGAGCCCGGCCTGCTCGGCGAACGTCGCGAGCAGCGCGCCTTCGTCGTACGCCGCCGGCGCGGTGCCCGGCGGGTGCAGCACGACCAGCAGCGCGGAGCCGAGCAGGTGGGTGCGCATCGGTACGAGGGTGGCCGCGAAGCCACCCAGCGGCACGTCCACGGCGTCGGCGTCCGGGCGCGGCCACGGCCTCGTGTCAAGCTCGACGAGAGCCTCCTCGACCGCGTGCTCTGCCCCGGCCTCGGCCGAGACCGTGTGGACCGCCGTACCGTCCTGGAGGTGCAGCACGGCGGTAGCCGACGCCCGGGTCATCGCACGTGCGGAGCGGGCGACCTCCGCCAGCCCGTCCTCGATCTCGAGTGGCGGCTGGAGAGCCTCCGCGAGCACGGCCGTGGCCTCCAGCCACTGCCGCCGCCGCTCGCTCAGCCCGTACGCCCGGGCGTTGTCGATGACGAAGCCGGCCGTGCTGGCCAGCGCCTCGACCAGGGCCTGGTCCTGCTCGGTGAACGCCGTCCCGCCGGACTTCTCGGTGAGGTAGAGGTTGCCGAACACCGTGCCGCGGATCCGCACCGGGACGCCGAGGAAGGTGCCCATCGGCGGGTGGTGGGGCGGGAAGCCGGCCGCCTGCGGGTGCTGCGTCAGGTCGTCGAGGCGGATCGGCTCCGGATGGTGGATCAACAGGCCGAGGATGCCGCGCCCGTGCGGGAGGTCGCCGATCGCGGTCCGCTCCTCGGCGCTGAGCCCGGTCGTCACGAACTCGACGAGGAAGTCCTCGTGGCCGAGCACGCCGAGGGCGCCGTACCTCGCGCCCGTCAGCTGGGTGGCCGCCTC
>NZ_BAAIFY010000070.1:0-1414 GCF_054653575.1 Nocardioides pyridinolyticus
GAGTTGGGGTCTGAAGCCGCCGGTCTCCAGCAGGGATCTGGCAATGTAGTTGGTCAGGTTGCGGAATCCGAGCGCGCTGCCGCGCAGGTGTTCGAGTCGGCCGTTCAGCGCCTCGGTTGGTCCGTTGGATGTGCCTGGGCGGTCGAAGTAGGCCAACACGTCTTCGGCTCGCTTCGTCAGCGTCCGCCCCAGCGTGATCAGCTCGGTCAGCGTCTTCGGGACTCCGGCGCTGATGTCGTTGATCAGGTTGGCCATCAGCTCCCGACCGCGGCGCCGGTCGGGGTGTCGGTAGGCGCCGATCATCCGCTGGTAGATGCCCCAGGTCGCCTCGACCTCGACATGCGCGTCGTCGGTGAAGAGTGCCCGTAGGCGGTCGCACTGCTTGTCGGTGAGCAGGTCTGCGCCGGTCTGCAGCGTTCGCCGCGACTTGTAGAGGGGGTCGTCCTTGAAGCCGCGGTGGCCGTGGATCGCCAGCTGCACCCGCCGTCGACACCGATCCAGCGCGTCACCAGCCAGGCGCACGACGTGGAAGGGATCCATGACCGCGACCGCGTCAGGGACCTCCTCGGCAGCGGCGGTCTTGAAGCCGCTGAACCCGTCCATCGCGACCACCTCGATCCCCTCACGCCAGACGTCGTCGCGCTCGGCGAGCCAGGTCTTGAACGCGGCCTTGGATCGGCCCTCGACCATGTCCAGCAGCCGCGCGGGTCCGATGTCGTCGCGGACCGGGGTGAGGTCGATGATCACGGTCACGTACTTGTCGCCACGCCGGGTGTGGCGCCACACGTGCTCGTCGACGCCGATGACCTTGACGCCCTCGAAGCGGCCCTCCTTCTCGATCAGGACTCGCTTGCCCTCGGCCAGCACGGCGTTGTTCGCGGTGTCCCACGCGACACCGAGGCCTTCAGCGACCCGGGCGACGGTGAGGTGCTGAACCACGATGCCCATCAGCGCCCACCGCAGCCCGCCCCGCGACAACTTCGCTCGCGGCTCGGCCGCGGCGGTGGTGTCTTGGCGCCACACCCCTGCGCACTCGCGGCACCGGTAGCGGCGAACCGCGATCTCCAGCGTGGTCGGTCGCCAACCCAACGGCTCATGCGCGAGTCGCCGGACCACGGTGTCGCGTGCGACCCCCTCGGCGCCGCAACGCCGACACCACCGGTCCGGCTCTACGACTCGACAAGCCAGGACCGCTCGATCCGGTTCAAGTCGCTGTCCGACCACAGCCAGGCCGAGACCATCAAGACGAGCGAAGGTGGTCAGATCAGGGCGGCCGAAGCCGGCCGGCGGAGTAGCGTCGGGCACGTCGAGGTCTTCCAGATGGCGAGCGTGAGAACTTCCATCTTCGGGAGACCTCGACTCCTACTCGGGACCGACGCGCCACACCGACCTACACCCTCATCTGGGAAGAGCC
>NZ_BAAIFY010000071.1:0-1380 GCF_054653575.1 Nocardioides pyridinolyticus
TGTCGTCGGCGCCTGAAAACTGACCCCCTATCGACGGTCGAAAACTGACCCCCTCCGAGACCCTGTCCTCACCAGTCGTGAGGCAGGGGGACGAGGAGTGTTGTCAGTGGAGGATTGGGCTGAGATCCGTCGGCTGCACAGGACCGAGGGGTTGCCGATCAAGATGATCGCCAGGACGTTGGGGGTCTCGCGGAACACGGTGCGCGCCGCGCTGGCGTCCGAGGGGCCGCCGAAGTACGTGCGGAAGCCGACGGGGTCGGCTGTGGATGCGTTCGAGCCCCGGATCCGTGAGCAGTTGCAGGCGTTTCCGACGATGCCGGCCACGGTGATCGCCGAGCGGGTCGGCTGGACGCGTGGGATGACGGTCTTCAAGGAGCGTGTGCGCGAGCTGCGGCCGGCCTACCTGCCGCCGGACCCGGCCTCCCGCACGACCTATGAGGCCGGGGAGCTGGCGCAGTTCGACTTCTGGTTCCCCGACATCGAGATCCCGGTCGGCTACGGCCAGACCCGCACCGCGAAGCGGCTGCCCGTGATGACCACGGTGACCGGCTACTCACGCTGGTCAGGCGGGCTGTTGATCCCCTCGCGCGACGCGCGGGACCTGTACGCGGGCTGGTGGCGGCTGCTGTCCGAGCAGCTGCTCGGTGTGCCGAAGACGTTGGTGTGGGACGGCGAAGCCGCGGTGGGCCGGTGGCGTGCCCGCCAACCCGAGCTCACCGTCGACTGCCAGGCGTTCCGCGGCGTGCTGGGCGCGAAGGTGGTGATCTGCAAGCCCGCTGACCCCGAAGCCAAGGGCATGCTGGAGCGGCTCCACGACTACCTCGAGCGGTCGTTCCTGCCGGGCCGGACGTTCGAGTCCCCGGCCGACTTCAACACCCAGCTCGCCGGGTTCTTCGTGAAGGCGAATGCCCGGAAGATGCGGGTCCTGGGTTGCACGCCCGGTGACCGGGTGGTCGCTGACCGGGCAGCGATGCTGCCGCTGCCGCCGGTCGCGCCCGAGGTCGGTTGGCGTCAGTCGCTGCGGCTGCCGCGCGACCACTACGTGCGCCTGGATTCCAACGACTACTCCGTCCACCCTGCCGTGGTCGGGCGGCGGATCGAGGTCCACGCCGACCTGGACCGAGTGTGGGTGACCTGTGAGGGCGCGATCGTCGCCGACCACGCCCGCGTATGGGCCCAGCACCAGACCATCACCGACTTCGAGCACACCGTCGCCGCCAAGCACCTGCGCCACGGTCGCGCGGACCTGCTGCGCCCGGTCGCGGACGCGGTCACCGGTGAGGAGGTCGAGATCCGCTCGCTCGGCTTCTACGACCGAGCACTCGGCCTCGTCGATGGGGAGGTGTCGTGATGGCGGCCAGGTCGACCACGAAGACCAGC
>NZ_BAAIFY010000072.1:0-1376 GCF_054653575.1 Nocardioides pyridinolyticus
TGAATCGCCCCGGGTTTCGTGGAGGCTCGGCTACTTGGAACCAGCCCCGGTCGGGACAGGTGTCTGAGGGTAGTGCTCGGGCCTGATGTGGGCCCAGTGGCTGGCCTCGAACTCGGCGGGCGGGACGAGGCCGATCTCGCCGTGGAGTCGCCTGTGGTTGAACCAGTCGACGTACTCGGCGACGGCGATCTCGACGTCGCTCACGTTCTTCCAGCCGCCCTTGGGGCGCATGACCGGGTTGCGGATGCACTCGGCCTTGAACAGCGAGTTGAGCGCCTCGGCCATCGCGTTGTCATACGAGTCGCCGCGCGATCCGACCGACGCGACGGCCTCGGCTTCGGCGAGCCGCTCGGTGTAGCGAATCGCTCGATACTGAACGCCCCTATCCGAGTGATGGACCAGGCCGGTGACGTCCTGCCCGGCCCGCTGCCGGTTCCACAAGCCCATGTCGAGGGCGTCGAGCGCCAGGTCGGTGCGCAGCGACGTGGACACCTGCCAGCCCACGATCATCCGGGAGAAGACGTCGAGGACGAACGCGACGTAGGTCCAGCCCGCATGCGTCCTGACGTAAGTCAGGTCGGCCACCCAGAGCTGGTTCGGGCCCGTGGCGACGAACTTCCGCTTGACCAGGTCCTCGGGTCGCTCGGTCTCAGCGCCGTCGCCGACGGTGGTCTTTCGGGTCTTCTCCCGCGGGATCCCACGCAGCCCCTCAGCGCGCATCAGTCGCTCCACGGTGCACCGAGCCACCGCGATCCCCTCGCGGTTGAGCTCGGCGTGGATCTTCCGTGCACCGTAGACACCGAGGTTGGCCTTGTGTGCGACCTTGATGTCCTCGACCAGCTCGGCGTCACGGATCGCGCGTGCCGACGGTGGCCGGGTCTTGGCGGCGTAGTAGCTGCTCGGGGCGACCTGCACGCCGGCGTCCTTCAGCACCGCGCAGATCGGCTCGACCCCGACCTCACGCCCATCGACCACGTCGTGGCGATGGGCCTCGAGGTAGGCCACTACCTGCTGGTGGGGCGGTCGAGCTCCGCCGCGAAGAAAGCCGAGGCCGTCTTCAAGATGTGGTTGGCCCGGCGCAGCTCGCGGACCTCCCGCTCGAGCTCGGCCAGCCGTTGCGCGTCGCTGGTCGTGGTGCCCGGCCGGACACCACCGTCGATCTCGGCCTGCCGAACCCAGTTGCGCAGAGTCTCGGGGTGCATCCCAAGCTGGTCGGCAACCCGAGCGATCGCGCCCTGCTTCGTCGCCGGATCCGCCCGCAACTCAACCGCCATCCGAGTGGCCCGCTCACGCAGCTCGTCGGGGTACTTCCTGGGTGCTGCCATGACTCTCATCCTCCATGGATTGAGAGCCTCCACCAGACCCGGGGCGATTCA
>NZ_BAAIFY010000073.1:0-1358 GCF_054653575.1 Nocardioides pyridinolyticus
TGAAGCGCCCCAGGTCTTCTGCCGCTCCTATACGGGTTGCGGCTCTCGGTTGAGGGCCGCGTAGTGGGCTTGCTCGAACTCGACCGGGGTCATCATCCCAAGCGAGCTGTGCAGGCGTCGATTGTTGTACCAGTCGACCCAGCCGGCGGTGGCGTACTCGACGTCGCCGATGGTTCGGTAGGGCCTGGCATGGAAGACCGTGGTGCGGATGCACTCGGTCTTGAACAGGCCGATCACGCACTCCATCAGCGCGTTGTCGTACGCATCGGCCACCGTCCCGATCGAAGGTCTGATGCCCTCATCGGCGAGATGCTCGGTGAAGGTGATCGAGGTGTATTGCGACCCCGCGTCGGCGTGACCGATGAGCTCGCCCCGGACCACGGGGCGGCCTTCACGGGCGCGTTGCCATAGCGCCATCCGCAGCGGCGCGTCGACCAGCTCGACGGCCTTGGTGGGCGCGACGTTCCAGGCGACGATCTTCTGGGCGAAGACATCGAGGATGAACGCGACGTAGACGAACCCGGCCCAGGTGCGGACGTAGGTGAAGTCCATGACCCACGTCCGGTTCGGGGCTTCGGCGGTGAAGTCGCGATCCAGCAGGTCGCCGGCCCGGTTGCCGTCTTTGGCCGGGATCGTGGTCCGGATCCCCTTCGAGCGTCGGATCCCTTGCAGGCCCAGCGATCTCATCGCCCGGTCCACGCTGCCCGGGGAGGCGAATGGCGTCGTGCGGCGCACGAGCGCGGTCATCTTCCGACGCCCGTAAAGGCCCTCGGGGGTCATCCGTCGCACGCCCTCAGGGTCGACCTTCCAGACTAGGTCCCGGACCTGGTTGACCACGACGGCGTCGCGCATGGTTCGAGGGGCGACGACCTGGTTGGCTCGTGCCCACTCGCGATAGGTCCGCGCGGCGATCTGGCAGCCCTGCTCGCGCAGGACCCGGCAGATCGACTCGACCGCGCGGCCCTCGGCCCGCAGCTCGTCGATGAACGCGACGATCAGCGATTGCGGGGGTCGAGTTCCCCCGCGAAGAAAATCGAGGCCCGACGCAGGACCTCGTTGTCTTCCTCGAGCCGGCGCACCTTGGCTTTCAACTCCCGGATCTCAGCCAGTTCCTCACTCGTCGCGCCCTGGCGCTGTCCGCCGTCGATCTGGGCCTGGACCACCCAGCGCCGCACGGTCTCCTTGCCGAGCCCCTCGCGGCGAGCGACAACCTCGGCAGCCGCGGTCAACGAGGAGTACTCAGGCAAGTGCTCCAGCACCTGCCGCACGCACCGCTCCTTGACCGCGGGATCGATCTTCTTCGGCATGACATGCATCCTTCCAACTCAAAAGGATGCGGCATCAAACCTGGGGCGCTT
>NZ_BAAIFY010000075.1:0-1109 GCF_054653575.1 Nocardioides pyridinolyticus
GCGAGGAGCATTTGGGCGACGTCGAGGACCTCGACCTCCTCGCGGGCTTCGCCGCTGGCTTGTTGGGCGGTGAGGCCGTCGGAGAGCATCACTCGGCAGAACGGGCAGCCGACCGCGATCTGGTCCGCACCGGTGCCGACGGCCTCCTTGGTGCGGTTGAGGTTGATCCGCTCGCCGAGGTTCTCCTCCATCCACATGCGGGCACCACCGGCGCCGCAGCAGAACGACCGCTCGGAGTTGCGCTCCATCTCGACGTACTCGGCGCCGGGCAGGATCTGGAGAAGCTCGCGCGGCGGCGAGTAGACGCCGTTGTGGCGGCCGATGTAGCAGGGGTCGTGGTAGGTGATCGAGCGCTTGTGGGCGCCGGCACCGTCGCCGACCGGGGTCAGCTTGCCCTCACGCACGAGCCGGTTGAGCAGCTGCGTGTGGTGGATGACCTCGAGCTCGACGCCGAAGTCCTGGTACTCGTTCTTGAGCGTGTTGAAGCAGTGGGCGCAGGTCGAGACGACCTTCTTGACCTTGTACTCCTTGAAGGTCTCGGCGTTCTGCTGCGCGAGGCCCTGGAACACGAACTCGTTGCCGGCGCGGCGGGCCGGGTCACCGGTGCAGGTCTCGCCGTTGCCGAGGACGCCGAACGAGACGCCGGCCATGTCCAGCAGTTCGGCCACGGCGCGGGTGGTCTTCTTGGCGCGGTCCTCGTAGGCACCGGCGCAGCCGACCCAGAACAGCCAGTCGACCTCGTCCAGCGACTCGATGGTGTCACCGACGACCTTGACCTCGAAGTCGAGGCCCTTGGCCCAGTCCATGCGTGCCGTCGGCGACATGTTCCACGGGTTGCCCTTGTTCTCGAGGCCCTTGAACAGGCCGTTGAGCTCGGCGGGGAAGTTCGACTCGACGAGGATCGCGTAGCGCCGCATGTCGACGATGTGGTCGACGTGCTCGATGTCGACCGGGCACTGCTGCACGCAGGCGCCGCACGAGGTGCAGGACCACAGCACGTCCGGGTCGATCACGGCCGAGCCGTCCTGCGGCATGTAGAACCACGAGTCGCCGGTGTCGCCGACCAGCGGCCGCTCGACCTCCCGGGTGAGGGTGTCGCTGCCCTCGAG
>NZ_BAAIFY010000076.1:0-1041 GCF_054653575.1 Nocardioides pyridinolyticus
CGTGGCTAAAATGCAACCCTCATGCCGGGCAAGCTGTCCCGGCAGCTACATGGCACAGCCATCGCTTCGGTTCTCCACAAGCGCGGCGGTCGCCGGTGCACACCTTCACTACGAGAGCAAACCTGTTCTCGTCACGACGAAGGAGCACACCGTGAGCACCACGACCGACACCAACATGGAAGGCGGCATCTTCACCATCGACCAGGCCGCCGCGTATCTCTCGATTCCGAAGGCCACGCTCTACACCTGGAGAACCCGGCGCGCGGGCTTCGGCCCATGAGCGGTGAAGATCGGCGGCTGCCTGCGCTACCGCCGATCCGACCTGGACGCCTGGGTCGAGGAGCACGTCGACAACTTTGACGACCTCCCGCTCGTCCCCGAGCAACGCTCCGGCGACGGCGTCTCGTTGTCCCGGGCAAGCCGGCCGCGCTGAGGAAGGGTTCGAGATGGCACGCGGACGCCCGCCGACGGCGTTGGGCACCTGGGGCACGATCCGGATTACACAAGTTCGAGAAGGTGCGTACCGGGCGCGCACCCGGATCCGGGACAAGGACGGAGTGACTCGAGAGGTCACGGCTACCGGCACCACGAAGGCGGCGGCTGAGCGCGCGCTGCGTGAGAAGCTGGTCGATCGCGCCACACCCACCCGGCAGGCGATCACCTCCGACACCACAGTCGCCAAGCTGGCGTCGCTGTGGCTGAAGTACCTCCGCGACGAAGGTCGGATCGAGGCCACCACCATCAATGAGTACGAACGCATTCTCTCCAAGGTGGTCATCCCCGAACTCGGCCGGCTTCGCCTCCGGGAGATCACCACCAGCCGGCTCGACCTCTTCCTTGTCCGGCTCCGCGCAACCAGCACCAGCCGTCAGTGGAAGACGAAGGTGGTCATGGGCGCGATGCTCGGGATGGCGGTCCGTCACGACGCGCTCGCCGTGAACCCGGTCCAGCAGACCTCGCGCATCCACCGCGAGAGGTCCGAGACTCGCTCTCTGACTCTCGAGGACCTGAACACGGTCCGCACGGCGCTGCGTGCCTGGA
>NZ_BAAIFY010000077.1:0-949 GCF_054653575.1 Nocardioides pyridinolyticus
ACAACCTTGAGTCCGGCACACATCAGCGTACCCGCTGTAGGTGAACTTTTGACTCAGGACACTAGGAGCCCGACCCGCCCCTCGCCGCACCCGCCAGCGGTGGGCTGGCCACCGTTCGCGCGCGGGAAACGGTGGCTGAGCCACCGCCAGCCCCTCGCCGCACCCGCCAGCGGTGGGCTGGCCACCGTTCGGGCGCGGGAAACGGTGGCTGAGCCACCGCCAGCCCGCGCCAGCCCCGCCGCCCCGCCGCCCCAGCCCGCGCCAGTTCGCCCAGGCACCAAGGCACCAAGGCACAAGCCTCGACAGAGAGACGTCGTGTACGGCAGCGCGTGTAGTTTCGGCCGCATGAGTGACTTCTGGTTCTGCGTGAAGCACCACCGGGTCGAGCAGGGCGAGGGCATCTGCCCGTCGATCGACCGTCTCGGGCCCTACGCCACGCGCGAGGAGGCCGAGGGCGCGCTCGCCAAGGCGGAGCAGCGGAACGAGGAGTGGGACAACGATCCCGACTGGAATGACGAGTGACGATGCCGGCTGACCGGGCGCCCGTCTCGCCCTGGCCGTTCGTCGGCATGGCCGGGATGGCCTCCGTGCTGTTCCTGTACGGCGCCAGCGTGCTGTTCCTGCCCTGGTGGGCTGTCGCGCTGCTGGTCGTCGCCTGGCTGGCGCTGTTCGTGGTGGCGTGCGCGTGGTGGACGCTCCACCCGACGTGGGTTCCGGGGATCGCGGTCGCTGCGGTCGCGCTGTGGGTCGCGTTCGTGCTGGCCACAGGCTCCTAGTGTCCTGAGTCAGTAATTCGGCCGCAGTAGCGGGCGATGGATTCGAGGATCTGGTCGCTGGTCTTGGTCCACACGTAGGGGCGGGGGTTGTCGTTCCAGGTCTTGATCCAGGCGCGGATGTCGGCGTTGAGGGCGCGGACGCTGGTGTGGGCGCCGCGTTGGAGCTTCTTGGT
>NZ_BAAIFY010000078.1:0-889 GCF_054653575.1 Nocardioides pyridinolyticus
ATCACACCCCGTGTCCAAGTCTCCCGCTCGAGCTCCGCCAGCCGCTGCGCATCGCTGGTCGTGGTGCCCGGCCGGACACCACCGTCGATCTCAGCCTGCCGGACCCAGTTGCGCAGGGTCTCGGGGTGCATGCCAAGCTGCTCGGCCACCCGAGCGATCGCGCCCTGCTTCGTTGCCGGATCCGCCCGGAGCTCCGGCCATCCTGGTGGCCCGCTCACGCAACTCGGCGAGGTACTTCCTGGGTGCTGCCATGACTCTCATCCTCCATGGTTTGAGAGCCTTCACCAGACCCGGGGCGATTCAGACCCCCACTACCGGGTGCTGCACGACGTCGTGGACAGCAACGGCAAGCTCACCCTGCGCATCCACGGACGACTCCACCACATCGGCATCGGCTACGCCCACCGCCGCACCCGCGTCCTCAAGATCGTCGACGACCTCCACGTCCGCATCGTCGACGCCGCCACCGGCGAACTCATCCGCGACCTGCTCATCGACCCCGCCCGCGACTACCAGCCGCTCGGCCGAACCCCAGGGCCAAACCCCAGAAACAGAAAACCCGGACCCCAACCGGGGTCCGGATAGTCCGGGATCTCCTGAGCGATCACAGGGTGGAGCTGAGGGGATTCGAACCCCTGACCTTCTCAGATGGACGAGCCGCTTCGACCCCTCGTCGAATGTCGGTCTATCTCTGCCTAACCCACTCGATCTGCAGCCCCGCCACAGATCGAACCAATGTGTCTGGCTTCCACGCTGTCCCATTGTTTCGGAGCACCTCGGGCAACTTCGGACGTCGCTTGTGCTGACTATGTGGTACCCATCGGAGCCGAGCGAGATGGCCGGGCGTTCAACAAGAGGGCCCCACCGACTATGTCGGGTGACCGGAGAT
>NZ_BAAIFY010000079.1:0-854 GCF_054653575.1 Nocardioides pyridinolyticus
CGACCGCGTGCACCTAAGCCGGCTCGTCCGCGACGAGATCCCGCCCATCGTCGCGTCGGCGTGCGTTTGTTGGTATGGCGCCTACCGCATTCTTGACGACCCCCATGGTCACCAGATCACCACACTGCGAGGCCTGTACAACTCTTGGCTAGCAGTTCCAACGGAGCGACCTCAAATCGAGAAACAGATACGCGAAGCCGCCGTACAGGTCGTCGGTGAACACCCCGACAGTCTGATTGCGCGACGAGTGTAACTCGGCGTCAACTGGCACGAGCCGATCCTGCACTGGCGCGCTACGAGCCGATCCGCTGCATACGCTGAGGCTGTGACCCAAACCTGGTGCCCGACCGCTCTAGGCGTGCTTCGTCTGCCGTCCGGTCGAACGGTCCGGGGCCGTGGCCTGCGGCAGCCGGTGCCTGGTGGTGTGTCTCCGGACTTCGGGCTCTACTTGTTGAGCAGGCCCCCGGCACCGCCCATGGACTGGGAAGAGCGATGGGTTCGTTGGCCGGACTTGCGGTTGCCTGTCGACAAGGCTGACGCGTGGGACGCATTGTGTGAAGCGTGGCGTCGAGCTGGGCGCGAGCGAGTCGAGGTCGCTTGCAGCGGAGGGCGCGGCAGGACAGGCACTGCGCTCGCCTGTCTTGCGGTGCTGGATGGCGTACCGGCCGATCATGCCGTCGCCTTTGTACGCGAGCGCTACGACCGCCGGGCGGTCGAGACGCCCTGGCAGAGGCGCTACGTCGTGCGATTCGGCACCGTGTAGCTGCAGCCGCGGCGGAATCCGCTTGCGAGCTCCGCGAGCCCATCCCGCACCGGGTCGCTCCGCGAGCCCATCCCGCACCGGGTCGCTCCGC
>NZ_BAAIFY010000080.1:0-853 GCF_054653575.1 Nocardioides pyridinolyticus
TCAGACGGTATGAGGTGACCGCCTCGGGTTGAGGGGTTGCAGGCCGGGGCCTCTCACATGCATGTACGTGGGTTGTCGGGCAGGAGCAGCCTGCTCGACCTATCCACAGGCATAGGAGGCCCCGGTGTTTTCTGAGCGTACGAGTGTCGGGCTGGATGTGCACGCAAGGTCGGTCGTGGCGGCCGGTCTGGACGCCGTGACCGGTGAGGTCTTCAAGCAGCGGCTGGTTCCGAGCAGCGCGGTGGTTGTGGAGTGGCTGCGCAGCATGCCTGGCCCGGTGGCGGTGACCTACGAGGCCGGGCCGACCGGGTTCGGGCTGTACCGAGCCATCACCGCAGCCGGGATCCGCTGCGAGGTGGCCGCACCGTCCAAGCTGACCCGGCCGCCCGGCGATCGAGTCAAGACCGACGCGAAGGACGCCCTGCTGCTGGCCCAGCTGCTTCAGGTCGGGCAGATCGTGCCGGTGCGGGTCCCGAGCGTCAGCGAGGAGTCCGCCCGGGACCTGGTCCGGGCCCGTGAGGACGTCCGCGGCGATCTGATGCGTGCCCGGCATCGGGTGTCCAAGCTGCTGTTGCGCCACGGTCACGTGTACTACGGCGGGAACGCCTGGACTGGGAAGCACACGACGTGGCTGAACTCGATCCGGTTCGACCAGACAGCCACCCAGGCCGCCTACGAGGCCGACCGGGAAGCCGTCGACTTCGCTGTGGCGCGACGTGCCCGCCTCGATGCCGCGATCGCGGCGATGGCTGCGGACAGCGAGTTCACCGCCGTGACGCGCCGGCTGTGCTGCCTGCGAGGTATCTCCACGCTGACCGGGTTCGCGCTCGCGGTCGAGCTGGGCGACTGGGAC
>NZ_BAAIFY010000081.1:0-846 GCF_054653575.1 Nocardioides pyridinolyticus
CGGCGAGGACCGGTCGCGATGTCACCGGTGAGCTGGAGTACCTGACCCGGGCGTTGAAGGCGCCGACCCTGCGCGAATCGGTCGAACGGCTCGCCGAACGTGCCCGGGAGGAGTCCTGGACCCATGAGGAGTTCCTCGCGGCCTGCCTGCAACGCGAGGTCGCTGCGCGCGAGACCCACGGCGGCGAGGGACGGATCCGCGCCGCACGGTTCCCGGCGAGGAAGAGCCTGGAGGACTTCGACTACGACCACGCCCGCGGCCTGAAACGGGAGACCATCGCGCACCTGGGCACCCTGGACTTCGTCGCCGCCAAGGAGAACGTCGTCCTGCTCGGCCCACCCGGCACCGGGAAGACCCACCTGGCCACCGGGCTCGCGATCCGGGCCTGCCAGGCCGGGCACCGGGTCCTGTTCGCCACCGCGTCCCAGTGGGTCGACCGGCTCGCCGAGGCCCACCACGCCGGCCGGCTGCAAGACGAGCTCCGCAAACTGGTGCGCTACCCGGTGCTGGTCATCGACGAGGTCGGCTACATCCCCTTCGAGCCCGAGGCAGCGAACCTGTTCTTCCAGCTCGTCTCATCCCGCTACGAACGCGCCAGCCTGATCGTGACGTCCAACAAGAACTTCGCCCGCTGGGGCGAGGTCTTCGGCGACGACACCGTCGCCGCGGCCATGATCGACCGGCTCGTCCACCACGCCGAGGTCATCGCACTCAAGGGCGACTCCTACCGGCTGAAGAACCGAGAACTCGGCCGCGTCCCCGCGGCCGTCAACGAAGAGAACTAGAAGACCGAGGGGGTCAGTTTTCAACCGGCGGAAAGGGGTCAGTTTTCAGCCGCCGTTGACA
>NZ_BAAIFY010000082.1:0-821 GCF_054653575.1 Nocardioides pyridinolyticus
GTGAACGCGGTCGCGGCGAAGACGAACCAGCCGACCGACCCCGGGGAGACGTCCTCGTGCGCGACCAGCCCCAGCAGCTCGTGCAGCTCCAGCAACGCCACGAGCGCGGCGGCGCCGCCGCCGACGCCGTTGAACAGCGCGACCATCTGCGGCATCTGCGTCATCTGCACCTTGCGGGCCCCCACGACGCCGCCGAGGGTGCCGACCGCGATCGCGCCCGCGATCAGCGGCACGTGGTCGAGGTCGAGGTAGACGAACGGGACGACGACCGCGACCACGGCCGCGGCGGCGCCGACGAGGTTGCCCGCGCGCGCGGTCCTCGGCCCGGAGAGGCCCTTGAGCGCGAGGATGAAGCAGACCGCGCAGGCCAGGTAGACCAGCTGCACCCAGGTCGGCATCAGGCCGCCTCCCCCTCGGTCTTGGCGGGAACAGGCTTCTTCTTCCGCACGAACATCTGGAGCATCCGGTCGGTCACCACGAAGCCGCCGACCATGTTGACCGCGGCCAGCACGATCGCGACCAACCCGACGACCAGGGCGACGTCGTTGTCCGTCGTACCCGTCACCAGGACCGCGCCCAGCAGGATGATGCCGTGGATCGCGTTGGCGCCCGACATCAGCGGCGTGTGCAGCGTCGAGGACACCTTGGAGATCACCTCGATGCCGACGAAGACGCTCAGGATGAAGATCGTCAGCCACACGACCGCCTCGTTCATCGACGCCTCCATCAGCTCGCTCCTTCCACAGCGGCCCGGGTGGGCTCGTGCCGGATCTCCCCGGCGTGGGTGACGCACGAACCAGCGACGATCTCGTCCTCGAAGT
>NZ_BAAIFY010000083.1:0-782 GCF_054653575.1 Nocardioides pyridinolyticus
AGCGCCGGGCGGGCGTCCTCGGCGGCCTGGAGGTAGGGCGCCTTGGCGTACGTCGCGTCGCGCAGCGCGGTGATCAGCAGCTTGGGCGAGAGCGGCTTGTCGGTGTTCCACGCGGGGCACTGCGACTGGCAGCGACCGCACTCGGTGCAGGTCGTGAAGTCGAGGATGCCCTTCCAGCTGAAGTCCTCGACCGCGCCGACGCCGAGGGTGGTGTCCTCGTCCATGTCCTCGATGTCGTCGAGCGACACGGGCTTGCCGGCCGAGGTGAGCGGCTTGACCGCGCCGAGCGCGGTGCGCTGGGGGTCGCGCTTGAAGAAGATGTTGAAGAACGCGGTGAAGCGGTGCCAGGCGACGCCCATGGTGAGGTTGAGCGAGATCGTGATCATCCAGGTGAAGGAGATGACGATCTTGAGCATCGCGACGAGGTAGATGGCGTTCTCGACGCCGCTCTGGGACAGGCCGGAGAAGGCCTGGCCGAGCCAGGCGGTGAACGGGAAGTGGGCCAGCGAGGCGTGGTCGGAGCCGGCGTGCTCGAACAGCGCGTACTCGAGGCCGCGCAGCACCATGATGCACAGGCCGACGCCGAGGATGACCGCCTCGACGAAGTACCCCTGCCACATCGTGGACCGGTAGAGCCGGCCCTTCACGCCGCGGACCCGCTCCTTCGGGCGGGTGGCGCGGTAGGTGATGAACCCGAGGATCGCCACGATCATCACGACCGTGAACAGCTCGGAGATCCACTCGTAGAGGAAGAACTCCCCGATCAGCGGCAGCGTGAAGTG
>NZ_BAAIFY010000084.1:0-718 GCF_054653575.1 Nocardioides pyridinolyticus
GCGGCGACGGTGTCGTTCCTGCCGACGGGTTCTGGCGGTGCTGAGCCGGAGGTGGTGGTCGCGCTGCGCGACGGCGGCGTCACGTCGTTCGCGATGGAGCTGGTGCCGCGGATCTCGCGGGCGCAGTCGATGGACGCGCTGTCCTCGCAGGCGCTGGTGTCGGGCTACCGGTGCGCGATCGTCGCGGCCGGGATGTTGCGGCGGTTCTTCCCGTTGAACATGACGGCCGCGGGCACGGTGCCGCCGGCCGAGGTGGTGGTGCTCGGTGCCGGTGTGGCGGGTCTCCAGGCGATCGCGACCGCCAAGCGGCTCGGCGCGGTGGTGAAGGCCTACGACGTGCGCGCGGCCGCCGCGGAGGAGATCCGCTCGATGGGCGCGCAGGCGATCGACCTCGAGCTCGACACGCTGGAGGGCGCGGGTGGCTACGCCCGGGAGATGACCGAGGAGCGGGCCGCGCTCCAGATGGAGCGGCTGGCGCCGTACGTCGCGGCCGCGGACGCGCTGATCACGACCGCCGCCGTCCCGGGCCGCCGGGCGCCGCTGCTGGTGACCGGCGCGATGGTCGAGCAGATGAGGCCCGGCTCGGTGGTCGTGGACCTCGCGGCCGAGACCGGCGGGAACGTCGAGGGCGCGGTGGCCGGTGAGGTGGTGCGGATCGGCAACGCCCAGGTCTGGGGCGGGCAGAACGTGCCGTCGCAGATGCCCGGTCCGGCGTCGA
>NZ_BAAIFY010000085.1:0-667 GCF_054653575.1 Nocardioides pyridinolyticus
CGCCAACGCCGGTCTGAAGGTCGCCTCCCTGGTGGCGGGGATGGTCGCCGGTGCGGACTCCATCGACGACATGGCCCTGCTGCGCCACGGCGGGATGGGCCGGGTCTTCACCCACGCCTACGCGCCCTCGACGCTGGGGTCGTTCGTGCGGGCATTCACCTTCGGCCACGTCCGCCAGCTCGACGCGGTCGCCTCCCGGTTCCTGGCCCGGCTGGCGAACCAGACACCGCTCATCGCTACGACCATCGCTATGACCCAGGAGTCGAGCCAGCGGGTGATGGTCGATATCGACGACACCATCATCGAGGTCCACGGCTACGCCAAGCAGGGCTCGGGCTACGGCTACTCCGGGGTCCGCGGACTCAACGCGCTGCTCGCCACGGTGAGCACCAGCCAGTCGGCGCCGGTGGTCGTGGCCCAACGACTCCGCAAGGGGATCGTGTGGTTCTCCGCGGGGGCGCGGCCCGGCTGGTCGCCGACGCGTTGAAGACCAACGCCTCGTTGTCCTCGACCAAGGCGTTGGTGCGTGCCGACAGCGCGTTCTACGGCCACGCAGCCGTCCGGGCCGCGATCCGCGGCGGCGCCGACGTGTCAGTCACCGTTCGGATGGATCCCAAAGTCAAGGCCGCGATCGCCGCCATTGGTGAGGATACGTGGACCCCGATCG
>NZ_BAAIFY010000086.1:0-653 GCF_054653575.1 Nocardioides pyridinolyticus
GGCTCTTGTGACTGATCCGTGGGTCATCGGCGGCCGGGGAGCGTTGGGCGCTGGCCGGCGAGGTTAAGCATGGCCAGGGCGATGAGTGCGTCGGGTGAGCGGAAACCGAAGGCCATGCGGGTGATGAGCCGGATCTTGGTGTTGACCGACTCGATGAGGCCGTTGGACAAGCCATGCTCGATGGCGGCGAGGATCGCTGGCTTGTGTTCGACGATGGTGCGCTGGAGCTTCACGAACCGTTCGATGCGGCACCGTCGCGCCCATCCGATCCAGGCGTCCAGGGCATCGGTAGCTTCGTCGACCGGGAGTTGGAACACCAGCCGCAGGCCTTCTTTGAGCAGGTAGGCGCGGTGCAGTCGGGGTTCGGCCTTCGCGATCCAGGCCAGCTTCGCCTGTTGTCGGGCGGTGAGGTTCTCAGGGTTCTTCCACAACGCGAACCTCGAGTCCTTCAACGCCTTCGCGTGACCGGAGGAGTTGTTCTCCTTGCCCGCTGCTCGCCGGGCTCGCAGGGTCCGGGCGTCGGCGCGTGCCTCGTTCCAGACCTGGCGGCGGACCTCGTCGAGGGCCTCGCCTGCCCACTTCACGACGTGGAAGGGATCGGCGCATCGGACCGCGTTGGGACAGCGCTCAGCGACCACGGCGGCGATCCAGCC
>NZ_BAAIFY010000087.1:0-606 GCF_054653575.1 Nocardioides pyridinolyticus
CTCAAAGCCCAACAGTGTGTCTCGACTCGATCGTCGTCCGTGGTGCCGGCCAGGTTCCACGCCAGTCCTATCGCTAGGAGCTGGCAGTACTGAGGCAGACCCACATCGGATCCTCGAGCCATTCATCGACGATTCCACTAGTGAACACCACCAGTGCCACCCAGTCGTTCGCTGGGCGTGCGGGGTGTGTGCTCCTTAGAAAGGAGGTGATCCAGCCGCACCTTCCGGTACGGCTACCTTGTTACGACTTCGTCCCAATCGCCAGCCCCACCTTCGACGGCTCCCTCCACAAGGGTTAGGCCACCGGCTTCGGGTGTTGCCGACTTTCGTGACGTGACGGGCGGTGTGTACAAGGCCCGGGAACGTATTCACCGCAGCGTTGCTGATCTGCGATTACTAGCGACTCCGACTTCATGGGGTCGAGTTGCAGACCCCAATCCGAACTGAGACCGGCTTTTTGGGATTCGCTCCGCCTTACAGCATCGCAGCCCTTTGTACCGGCCATTGTAGCATGCGTGAAGCCCTGGACATAAGGGGCATGATGACTTGACGTCATCCCCACCTTCCTCCGAGTTGACCCCGGCAGTCTCCTATGAGTCCCCACCA
>NZ_BAAIFY010000088.1:0-590 GCF_054653575.1 Nocardioides pyridinolyticus
ATCGCGGTCGGCTCGATCTCCTTCTCCGGCTCGATCGTCACCTTCGCCAAGCTCCAGGAGCTGATGACGTCGCGGCCGGTGGTCTTCCCCGGCCTGCCGATCGCGTTCGGCCTGGCCGGGCTGGCCACGATCGTGCTCGGCGTGCTCACCGTCACCGGCCCCACGGTGACGATCGGCGTCGTGCTCGCCCTGCTGGGCCTGCTGATCGGCGTACTGCTCGTGCTGCCGGTGGGCGGCGCGGACGTGCCGATCGTGATCTCGCTGCTCAACGCGTTCACCGGCCTCACGGTCGCCGCCGGCGGCTACGTGCTCGAGAACGTCGTGCTGCTGGTGGCCGGCACCCTCGTCGGCGCGTCCGGCACCTACCTGACCCTGCTGATGGCCCGTGCCATGGGCCGCTCGGTGTCGAACATCCTCTTCGGCGCGCTCAAGGGCGGCTCGACCCTCGGCGCCGGCGAGGCCTCGGACCGGCCGGTCCGGTCGGCGGGCCCCGAGGACGTCGCGATCCTGCTCGGGTACGCCGACCGCGTGATCATCGTCCCCGGCTACGGCCTCGCGGTCGCCCAGGCGCAGCACACGCTGCGCGAGCT
>NZ_BAAIFY010000089.1:0-573 GCF_054653575.1 Nocardioides pyridinolyticus
CCTGACACGGGACAGGTGACCGTCGGCGTCGACGCCCTGGGCGAACCTGCCCACCTCCTCACGACGGCGTTCAGGGAGGCACGGTCGCGAGGGGTCGGCCTGCGGGTCGTCCACGCCTGGCACTACAGCGTCTACGACGACGTCGTGTTCCCCGGGGCGGAGGCACGACGCCATTCCGACCAGCTCACCGACCAGATCCGCGCTCACCTGGACCCCGTGGCGGCCACGTTCGCCGACGTACCCGTCGAGCTGGTGGTCCGCCAAGCCAGGCCGGCCGACGCCCTGGTCGCCGAGTCGGAAGGCTCCGCTCTCCTCGTCGTCGGGCGGCACCGGACCTCTCTTCCCGTCGCTCACCTGGGATCGATCGGTCGCGCCGTGCTGCGCGAGTCGCGGTGCCCGGTGATGATCGTCGACCCGGTCGGCGAGGCCCAGCCCGCCTGACCGTCCGGGAAGGCCTTCTGGCCAGCTGGTCGCGTGAGGGCTGGGACCAAAGTCCCCGGAGGTCGAGGCGGACGCCTCTCACCTCCTGCGCCTCGCCTCGGCAGGGTGGAGCCAGAAGGACACCGAAACGGA
>NZ_BAAIFY010000090.1:0-533 GCF_054653575.1 Nocardioides pyridinolyticus
GGCTCTTGTGACGCTTCCGTGGGTGGTTGCTCGCGCCTGAACGGCCACACGCCGCTCCCGCTCTAGGTTTCTGGGTTGTCGAGACTCAGGAACTGCAGAGCGGAGAACGGCGTGCGAAACGCCAGCCTATGGCGTGCCCTGTTGGGCGTCGAGAAGACCGTGATCGAGGATGTCGAGTACGACGAGGACGTCGAGTTCGTCATCGTCCACGTCCGCCCTCAGCGAGCCGGTCGCGGGCGGTGCGGACAATGTGGGACCCGGTCACCGTGGTACGACCGCGGTGAGGGACGCAGGCGTTGGCGGAGCCTCGATCTTGGGGTCATGGAGGTGTTCCTCGAGGCCGACGCGCCGCGGGTGGACTGTCCGACCCACGGGCCTACCGTCCGTCAGGTGCCCTGGGCCCGCCATAGCGCTGGGCACACGCTGGTGTTCGACCAGCAGGTCGCTTGGCTGGCGACACAGTGCTCGAAGTCCGCGATCACCGAGCTGATGCGGATCGCCTGGCGCACCGTCGGCGCGATCATCACCCGCGT
>NZ_BAAIFY010000091.1:0-532 GCF_054653575.1 Nocardioides pyridinolyticus
CGACGACATCAGTCGGTCCCTCTCCTCGGCTTCGCATGAGACCCTGGTGTTCCCGAGCTGCACCGAAGCAGGCGGCGCCCGCTTATCAGGTGGTCTGAACTCTATTGGTCTGAACTCTCACCGCACAACCACTTCGGCCGAGTGGGTCGACAGCTGCCACCGAGGGCCCGACCACAGGTGGTCGAGGTGGTCCTGGCACGCAGAGGCTGCCTGGATCATGTGGAACCCCCGAGATGATCGAATACCAAAGGTCATCTGGCCGTGGGGCCCACCCTGCGGTCGAAGACACGTAGCCGGCAAGGCCCCGGAGCAAAAGTTCCGCCGCGCACCTGCGGGCCAGGCGGTCCGCTCCGCCATCGGATCACCTGCCTGACGGGCCTCGTCGACCAGGAACCGGTAGCCGAACTCGGGTCGTCGCGGTGGGCGTGAACGGTTGGATGTGGCCGAGGACGGCGACGCGGCCCGAGACATCGTGGCACTCTCGGCCGATCTCGCCGCCCGCGGGACCTTCGTCCCTCGGCAACCGGCGCGG
>NZ_BAAIFY010000092.1:0-520 GCF_054653575.1 Nocardioides pyridinolyticus
CGGCTAGGGACCAGCACCAGCCCGCCAGCTCGCGGGCGATCGCGACGTTGGCGACCACGTGACGCTTGTGCCGGGCTCGCATCGTGTCCCACCGGTGGTGCAGCCGCCGGTTGCCCTCATCGCCGCGGGCGCGAGCCGCCGGTCCGGCCAGCTCCCACCGATCTCGCATGGTCTTGCCGACCACGTAACGGGCGCGGTGGTGCCAGGCGGCCTCGACCAGCAATCGGCGCAGGTGGCTGTTGCCGGTCTTGGTGATCGAGCCCTGGACCCGGGACTGTCCTGAGGAGTACTCCGATGGCACGAGCCCGATGAACGAGCCGATGGTCTTGCCGGTGAACCGGTCCCAGTCGCCGACCTCGACGGCCAACGCGAACCCGGTCAGGGTGCCGACACCGCGCAGACAGCCGAGTCGTCGCAGCAGCGGGGTGAACTCACAGGCAGCTGCCATCTGCTCGATCAGCAGGTCGAGGCGGTCCCGGCGGGCTTTGACGGTGAGCACGGCGTCGTAGTCGGAAGCGAA
>NZ_BAAIFY010000093.1:0-516 GCF_054653575.1 Nocardioides pyridinolyticus
TCAACTCAGACGCCGGCAACGGGATCCGCCGGAACGCGGCCGCCACCATGCCGGGGATCACCGTCGGCGTCGGCGCGCTGACTACTTCCTCAGGACAGTTCGATCCCACGTCTGTCTGGCGGCCACTCTGGAAGATCACGGTGGTCACCACCATGATGTCCCCGTTCTCGCAGTGAAGAGGTTCAGCGCAGGTTTGGTCACCCCGCATCGCACTGCAGGCAATCGACTCAACGCTGTCCACGACAGGATCTACCGGAGCGGACCCGACCGTCTGACTGCTGCCACTAGAGCCGGCCCGCTGCTCGTGAACACCTACGAAGTAGGCGGTTGATCCAGGCGAGACGTGGGGGTCTGCATACGCGGGAGAGACCGCGACGACGGATAAGACGACCAGCACAAGCATTGACTTCATCGCGTCACCAAGGACCGCACGACCCACGCATCGGAGGTTGGCTCAAGCAAGAGCCTGACGTCCGTGCGTCCAGCCGGGTACGTCTCGTCGTCCGCCCTGCCTGG
>NZ_BAAIFY010000094.1:0-515 GCF_054653575.1 Nocardioides pyridinolyticus
GAGCCGGCCGAGGGCTCCGACGGCACCGACGGCCGGTGGCGGATCGCCCGCAAGACCGCCGCGGACCGGGTGATCTCGACCGTCGACCCCGACGCCCGGCACGCCCACAAGACCCGGGAACGTCGCCAGGACGGGTTCAAGGCCCACGTGGTCGTCGAGCCCGACACCGGCCTGACCACCGTGTGCGAGCTGACCAAGACCAACGGGCCGGCGAACTCCGACGCCGCTGTCGGCGCCAAGCTCGTCCTGGCCGACCCCACCATCGACGAAGAAGACATCGAGGTACTGGGCGACTCCGCCTACGCCACCGGCGACATGCTCGACCAGCTCCACGAGAAGCAGTGGACGCCACTGCTCAAGCCGTGGCCGATCCAGCCCGCTGTCGAGGGCGGGTTCAGCGTCGATGACTTCGACGTCGACCACCAGGCCCGGACCGTCACCTGTCCAGCCGGCGTGACCCGCAAGATCAGCGCCAAGGGCAACGTGACCATCGGGATCGCCTGCCGCGACTGCCC
>NZ_BAAIFY010000095.1:0-494 GCF_054653575.1 Nocardioides pyridinolyticus
CCGGGCCGGCCCCGCACGGTCACCGACGAGCAGGTCGAGGAGGTGATCGCCAAGACCTTGGAGTCGTCGCCTCGTAATGCCACGCACTGGTCGACCAGGTCCATGGCCGCCGAGGTCGGCCTGACCCAGTCGGCGGTCTCGCGGATCTGGCGGGCCTTCGGGCTCCAGCCCCACCGCCAGGAGTCGTGGAAGCTGTCGAAGGACCCGTTGTTCGTGGACAAGGTCAAGGACGTGGTCGGGCTCTACCTCGATCCGCCCGAGCGAGCGGTCGTGCTCTGCGTGGACGAGAAGTCCCAGATCCAGGCACTGGACCGCACTGCCCCGATCCTGCCGATGCTGCCCGGCACCCCGCAGCGAGCCACCCACGACTACAAGCGCCACGGCACCAGCAGTCTGTACGCCGCCCTCGACATCGCCACCGGCCAGGTCATCGGCTCCCTACACTCGCGCCACCGCACGATCGAGTTCAAGAAGTTCCTGACCACCATCGACCG
>NZ_BAAIFY010000096.1:0-473 GCF_054653575.1 Nocardioides pyridinolyticus
GACCGTGACCGACACCGCGGCACCGCCGTTGATCGCGGCGTGGACCGGTCCGCGGCCGTAGAACGCCGAGTCCATCCGCACCAGCACCGGCTGGGTCGTGCCGAGCAGCCGTCGGGTGGTCCGCACCGCGTCGCCGACCAGCCGCTTCGCGCCGCGTGGCGACCCGACCGCGCCCTTGCGGAGTCGTTGGGCCACGATCACCGGCGCCGTTGTCGCGGTCGCGAGCGTGGCGAGCAGCGCGTTGAGGCCACGGACACCGGAGTAGCCGAACCCGGCGCCCTGCTTGGCGTAGCCGTGGACCTCGATGATCGTGTCGTCGACATCGAGCAACGCGTACCCGGTTCCGTCGGCGTTCGCCCCGGACGCGGCCCTGGCGCCCAGCAGCCCGGTCAGCCCGGCCAGCGCGGTCAGGAACCGTGATGCGATCGCGTCGAGCTGGCGGACGTGGCCGAAGGTGAACGCCCGCAGGAACA
>NZ_BAAIFY010000097.1:0-461 GCF_054653575.1 Nocardioides pyridinolyticus
GCGTCCGGCGAGCAGGTCAGTGACGCCGACGTCGCGACGCTCAAGGCGAAGGTGCTCGACTCCGGCCTCTCGGTCGCCCAGTTGGTCTCCACGGCGTGGGCCTCGGCCGCGACCTTCCGCTCCACCGACAAGCGCGGCGGCGCGAACGGCGCCCGCATTCGGCTCGAGCCGCAGCGCAGCTGGGCGGTCAACCAGCCCGACCAGCTCGCGACCGTGCTGTCGACGCTCGAAGGCATCCAGCAGGAGTTCAACGCCGCGGGCGGGGCGCAGGTCTCCCTCGCCGATCTCATCGTGCTCGCCGGCTCCGCGGCGGTCGAGAAGGCCGCGTCGGACGCCGGGGTCGAGGTCACGGTGCCGTTCCGGGCGGGCCGCACCGACGCCACCCAGGAGCAGACCGATGTCGACTCGTTCAAGGTCCTCGAGCCCCGCGCCGACGGGTTCCGCAACTACCTGCGGGCCGG
>NZ_BAAIFY010000098.1:0-443 GCF_054653575.1 Nocardioides pyridinolyticus
CCGTCGGCTCGAGCCCGTGGCCATCTCGGCAACCAACGACTGCACCACCAGTGGACCAAGTACGTCGCCCGCCGCAAGAAGCACACCGTGGCCAACACCGCGATCGCCCGCGAGCTCGCCGGCTGGTGCTGGTCCCTGGCCACCTTGGAGTGAGCCGACCCTGACTTGGTCTGGAACCGGTCCCTGCGTGCAGCGCGAGGAGCCGACCCGCGATTCGACTGTGAGCCACGAGCCCGGCTCGTGACGCTCGACCTCAGAGAAGCGGAGCGCTCCTGCCGAACGCCGTCCTGCGGTAACCAACCCGCGCATATCAGTCTCGACCGCGCGTCGCACAGACACGCTGCGCAGCCACCGGCACCCAGACCAAGCGAGGCGCCGTCAGGTCAACCGACCCGACGGCGCCTCACCCTGCCCTTGACAGGAATGCCCCACATATCAGTCGA
>NZ_BAAIFY010000099.1:0-440 GCF_054653575.1 Nocardioides pyridinolyticus
TCCGCGGCCGGGCCCGGGATGATGTCCTCGGCGTCCTTGGCGACCCACTGGTAGGCACCGGCGGGGCTCTTGGTGAGCTCCCACTCGTAGCCGAACAGGAGCTTGAAGAAGTCGTTGCTCCACCGGGTCGGCGTGGTGGTCCAGGTGACCTCCAGGCCCGAGGTGATGGTGTCCGCACCCTTGCCGGAGCCGAAGGCACTCTTCCAGCCCAGGCCCTGCTCCTCCAGCGGAGCGCCCTCCGGCTCGGGGCCGACGAGGTCGGCGTCGCCGGCACCGTGGGTCTTGCCGAAGGTGTGGCCGCCCGCGATGAGGGCGACGGTCTCCTCGTCGTTCATCGCCATCCGGGCGAACGTGTCGCGGATGTCACGGGCCGAGGCCAGCGGGTCCGGGTTGCCGTTCGGGCCCTCGGGGTTGACGTAGATCAGGCCCATCTGGACCGC
>NZ_BAAIFY010000100.1:0-440 GCF_054653575.1 Nocardioides pyridinolyticus
TACTCGTTGAGCGCGGTGCCGTAGAACGAGCTGAACCGGTGCTTGCGCATGACCGGCTCGTCGTCCAGCGGCTTCAACGCCGGGTCCAGCTCGTCCCCACCGTTGCCCCACGCACCCGGGAACGACGACAGCGGCAGCACACCGGGCCACTTCTTGTCCGCCACACCCGCGTCCTTGCCATCCGGACGCAGGCCCCACAGCGACCACACCACCGGGATCCCCACCGAACGGCACGCCTCGATCACCCGCGCCACCACCGGCACGGTGTCCTTGCCCTCCGGAGCCCCAGCGATGCTCTCGATGTACATCGCCCCACCCGGAGTCACGCACGCCTGCTGCATGTCCAGCACCAGGAGCAGCGTCTTCTTCGGATCGATCGACGTCGACACCATGGCCGACCGGTCGATGACCTTGTCAATGTTCTCGTACGTGAAATCCAG
>NZ_BAAIFY010000101.1:0-401 GCF_054653575.1 Nocardioides pyridinolyticus
CAGGACTGGTGGCCGGCCGACTTCGGCCACTACGGCGGTCTGATGATCCGGCTCAGCTGGCACGCGGCCGGCACCTACCGGATCTACGACGGTCGCGGTGGCGCCGGTGAGGGCAGTCAGCGGTTCGCGCCGCTGAACAGCTGGCCGGACAACGGCAACCTCGACAAGGCGCGTCGCCTGCTGTGGCCGGTGAAGCAGAAGTACGGCCAGAAGATCTCGTGGGCCGACCTGCTCGTCCTGGCGGGCAACGTCGCGCTCGAGGACATGGGCTTCACGACGTTCGGCTTCGGCTTCGGCCGCGAGGACGTGTGGGAGCCGGAGGAGATCTTCTGGGGCCCCGAGGACACCTGGCTCGGCGACGAGCGGTACGCCGACGAGCGCGAGCTCGACGAGAACCTGGG
>NZ_BAAIFY010000102.1:0-397 GCF_054653575.1 Nocardioides pyridinolyticus
CGGGCCGGGGGCGAGGTATCCGGACCTGGAGGTCACCCATCGTTATCTGAGCAGGGGGCGGGTGAGTCCGAGTGTGGACACGACGTATGCGGCGCAGTTCCGGGTGGGCGATGGTTCGTGGCGTGCGGTGAACGGCAGCGTGACGATCCCGGGGACACCGGAGGGACTGCGGGTGGTGACGGCGCGGCCGGTGCTGGTCGGGTCAGGTTCTCATTGACGGCGACTTCCTGCTCGGCCTCACGCACGAGGAGATGGTCACCCTGGTGGTGGAGGACCTCTACTCGTCGTACAAGGACCTGCCGCTCTCGATCTACCGGATCCAGGGGGTCCGCGCGGTTGGTTCTCCACAGGGCTGGGGCGCCTGGTTTCGCTCGAACGCGTCGCGGGGAATGATCGC
>NZ_BAAIFY010000103.1:0-380 GCF_054653575.1 Nocardioides pyridinolyticus
CGTCGCTCAACGGATAAAAGGTACCCCGGGGATAACAGGCTGATCTTCCCCAAGAGTCCATATCGACGGGATGGTTTGGCACCTCGATGTCGGCTCGTCGCATCCTGGGGCTGGAGTAGGTCCCAAGGGTTGGGCTGTTCGCCCATTAAAGCGGCACGCGAGCTGGGTTTAGAACGTCGTGAGACAGTTCGGTCCCTATCCGCCGCGCGCGCAGGAAACTTGAGAAAGGCTGTCCCTAGTACGAGAGGACCGGGATGGACGAACCTCTGGTGTGCCAGTTGTCCCGCCAGGGGCACGGCTGGTTAGCTACGTTCGGAAGTGATAACCGCTGAATGCATCTAAGCGGGAAGCACGTTTCAAGATGAGGTTTCCCACCCCCT
>NZ_BAAIFY010000104.1:0-348 GCF_054653575.1 Nocardioides pyridinolyticus
GATGCCGACTGCCGTCAACGATCGGGAGAGACCGAACCCGGTCGGGCCGGCCTCGTAGGCCACCGCCACCGGACCCGGAAGGTCCCCCAGCCAGGACCGGATGTGCTCATGTGACGGGGTCAGCTTGGCTTGGACGAGCTCGCCCGTGACGCCATCGATCGCCGCAGCGGCGACAGATCGTGCGTGCACGTCGAGCCCAACACTCGTACGCTCGGTGAACACCGGGGCCTCCCACAACTGTTGGATAGGCCGAGCAGGCAGCCCCTACTCGGTAACCCACGACCATTTGTGAGTGAGGCCCCGGCCCGCAACCCCGTCAACGCGACCGGGTCACGTCATACCGTCTAG
>NZ_BAAIFY010000105.1:0-333 GCF_054653575.1 Nocardioides pyridinolyticus
TAGGCTTCTGCCCCGAGGCTTCGCACCCCGCCGTTACCAGCGACGCACGCCCGGGTGGGGACGGGCCATCGAACACTTACCCGGGCTACGTCATCAACGTCACCGCCGACCTCCAACTTAACGCGCCACTTGCGCATGCGACCTCGTGTCGCACCACTTACGAGGTGTCCCTTGCTCGGCGGCGAAACGGCTGTGTGAGAACTCCGATTCTCCTGCCCAGCAAGGGCATTCTCGTTCTACGCCACGCTCAACCCACCACCTTCAGCGATGGATCAGGGATCAGGCGGCTCGGGATCACCGCTGCGAACGAAGGGATTCATGTAACTCGACCCA
>NZ_BAAIFY010000106.1:0-322 GCF_054653575.1 Nocardioides pyridinolyticus
GCGCCGGCCATGATCGCGGCGAACAGCGCCTCGTCATCGTCGTACGACGTGAGGACGAGTCCCTTGATCGACGGGTCGACCGCGCGGACCGTCCGGCACACCTCGATGCCGGAGCCGTCGGGCAGGCGCGCGTCCAGTACCGCCACGTCCGGGCGCAGCGCCGGGATCCGGCTGGCCGCGTCGGTCGCCGTGCCGGCTTCGCCCACGACCTCGATGTCGCTGCTGCTCTCCAACAGCGCGCGGAGGCCTTGGCGGACCACCTCGTGGTCGTCGAGCAGGTAGACGCGGATCTTGGAGGCCATGGGTCCATTCCTACCAACGG
>NZ_BAAIFY010000107.1:0-316 GCF_054653575.1 Nocardioides pyridinolyticus
CGTGCAGGTCGCGCAGCGCCTGGCTGACCTCCTCGCGGGTCTCGCCCATGCCGAGGATGAGGTTCGACTTGGTGACCAGGCCGAAGTCGCGGGCCTGGGTGATCACGTCGAGCGAGCGCTCGTAGCGGAACGCCGGGCGGATCCGCTTGAAGATCCGCGGCACGGTCTCGACGTTGTGGGCGAGCACCTCGGGTCGGGACTCGAAGACCTCGCGGAGCAGGTCCGGCTTGCCGTTGAAGTCCGGGATGAGGTTCTCGACGCCGGTGTCGGGGTTGAGCTCGTGGATGGCGCGGACGGTCTCGGCGTACAGCCAGGC
>NZ_BAAIFY010000108.1:0-301 GCF_054653575.1 Nocardioides pyridinolyticus
ATAGCCACACCCCGATCCGCTTCATCGACACGACCGGTGGCAGCAGCGCGAGGAGCGACCCGCGAAGCAGCTATGAGCAACGCCGAGAGATCGGCGCGACGCTCGACTCTAGACACGCGATCCGCTCCAGCCGAACAGCCCGTCTTGCGGTAGCCAACCCGCGCATATCAGCCTGACCGCGCGTCGCCAACGACACGCTCAGCCACACGATCCCGTCGACGAAGCAGAGGCGCCCGCCCCGAGCGATCGGGACGGGCGCCTCACCCTGCCTGTTGACAGGAATGGCCTACATATCAGCTGC
>NZ_BAAIFY010000109.1:0-288 GCF_054653575.1 Nocardioides pyridinolyticus
CGTCGGCGCCAAGCTCGTCATGGCCGACCCCACCATCGACGAAGAAGACATCGAGGTACTGGGCGACTCCGCCTACGCCACCGGCGACATGCTCGACCAGCTCCACGAGAAGCGGTGGACGCCACTGCTCAAGCCGTGGCCGATCCAGCCCGCTGTCGAGGGCGGGTTCAGCGTCGATGACTTCGACGTCGACCACCAGGCCCGGACCGTCACCTGTCCGGCCGGCGTGACCCGCAAGATCAGCGCCAAGGGCAACGTGACCTTCGGGATCGCCTGCCGCGACTGCCC
>NZ_BAAIFY010000110.1:0-288 GCF_054653575.1 Nocardioides pyridinolyticus
GACGGACGCCGCCGCTGCTGAGGCGTTCGTTGAGTTCTTCTTCGACATGGTCACCTACGCGCAAACCACGGGGGACGTGGCTGGCTTGCAGGCCCTGGCCCGCCTATGCGATGGGTGCGATGGCGGGACGGATTCCATCGTCGACATCTATGCCCGGGGAGGTGAGATCCGGGGCGGCGAGGGCTCGGCACGCGACTTCGAAGTCGGCTATCTGAGGAGAGATCCTGAGCCTTGGGCGTCAGTCGAGTGCACGGTCTTTACAGCGAAACAGACAATCGACCTGCCAGG
>NZ_BAAIFY010000111.1:0-263 GCF_054653575.1 Nocardioides pyridinolyticus
GGCACACAAGGTCGCCATCGTCGCCGCGCTGACCAGCCGCGGCCACGTCGCCGCGATGACCGGCGACGGACAGAACGACGCCGCCGCGGTCCGCGCCGCCCACGTCGGCGTCGCCATGGGACGCACCGGCACCGACGTCACCAAGGAAGCAGCCGACCTGGTGCTGACCGACGACAACTTCGCCACCATCGTCCGCGCGGTCCGCCAGGGCCGCGGCATCTACGACAACATCGTCAAGTTCATCCGCTTCCAGCTCACCACCA
>NZ_BAAIFY010000112.1:0-254 GCF_054653575.1 Nocardioides pyridinolyticus
GGTGCTGGCGCGCGAGGGTGAGCCGGCGGAGGTGGTCGACCGGCTGCGGGTCGAGGATCCGGTGCTGTTCGGGTCGTTCGCGATGGCGGTGGCCGGTGCCTACCTGATCAACCCGCGGGTCCGGCGGGAGCTGGGCTACCCGGGTCCGGCGCCGATGAAGAACCCCGCGCTGCCCGACGAGGCCGAGTCCTACCTCGAGGACGGGATCCTCGACGTGGTCGTCGCCCGCGGCCCGATCTACCGTCCCACCCCGG
>NZ_BAAIFY010000113.1:0-253 GCF_054653575.1 Nocardioides pyridinolyticus
GGAGCCGGGGGCGAGGTATCCGGACCTGGAGATCACCCATCGTTATCTGAGCAGGGGGCGGGTGAGTCCGAGTGTGGACACGACGTATGCGGCGCAGTTCCGGGTGGGCGATGGTTCGTGGCGTGCGGTGAACGGCACGGTGACGATCCCGGGGACACCGGAGGGACTGCGGGTGGTGACGGCGCGGCCGGTGCTGGTCGGGTACTAGTGTCCTGAGTCGGTAATTCGCGTGCAGTAGCGGGCGATGGATTCG
>NZ_BAAIFY010000114.1:0-246 GCF_054653575.1 Nocardioides pyridinolyticus
TGCACCAACTCTGCGCGCGGTCGCAAGCTCGTGGTCGGTGAGCACGACCAGCTCCAACGCGAGCACCGCAAACGAGCCACCGACGAGCGCTTCCAAGCCACCTACCGGCAACACCGTCCCATGGTCGAACGATCGATCGCCTGGCTGACCCGCGGCGCCCGCCGGGTCCCGTACCGCGGGGTCGAGAAGAACAACAGCTGGCTTCACCACCGTGCCGCGGGCCTCAACCTGCGCCGACTCCTCGCC
>NZ_BAAIFY010000115.1:0-235 GCF_054653575.1 Nocardioides pyridinolyticus
CTTCGGGACACCGGCGCTGAGGGAGTCGATGAGCTTGACCATCAGCTCGCGGCCACGACGGCGGTCCTCTTCGCGGTAGGCGGTGATCATGCGCTGGTAGATGCCCCAGGTGGCTTCGACCTCGACGTGGGCCTCGTCGGCGAACAGCGCTCTCAGGCGGGCGGCTTGCTTGTCGGTGAGGAGGTCTGTGCCGGTGTGCAGGGTGCGGCGTGCGGAGTAGAGCGGGTCGCCCTTG
>NZ_BAAIFY010000116.1:0-232 GCF_054653575.1 Nocardioides pyridinolyticus
GAGTGCGGCACATCCCCAGCGCATGCCGGGGAGGCGCACCTCCAAGCCACTGTTCTGTTGTTGATGCAACTGTGGTGGATCTCTGGATCGTGGACGCGAGCGAGGTAGTTGTTGACTCGATTGAGGGTTTGTAAGACAAGCCCTCGGCCTATTAGTACCGGTCGGCTGGGCATTACTGCTGTACACCTCCGGCCTATCAACCCAGTGTTCTGCTGGGGGCCTTACCCCCTCA
>NZ_BAAIFY010000117.1:0-231 GCF_054653575.1 Nocardioides pyridinolyticus
TCGAACAGGGCGTCCTGGCCGGCGGCCTTGTTCTTCTCGGCGTTGAAGTCGGGTATCCGGCGCACGACCAGCCGGCCCGGCACCTGCTCGGACTTCTTCTGCGCAGCGAAGGCGGTGAAGCCGATCTCGGCGACCTCGGCGCGGGAGATCCAGCGGCCGGTGGTCTCGTCGAAGATGGCGTCGGGGTACTCGATGGTGGTCCACGCGTGGTCGGGGATGGTGGCGATCGCC
>NZ_BAAIFY010000118.1:0-229 GCF_054653575.1 Nocardioides pyridinolyticus
CCCGGATCCACCGATGAGTTGGGCTGGTTGAGCGTGCCGTAGAACGAGAATGCCCTTGCGTGGCGGGAGAATCGGAGTTCTTCAGGCAACGATTCGACCGAAACGCAAGGGGCATCTCTGAGGTGAAACTCTCTCACACGCTGCGGGCTTCCTCGGCAGCCTTCGATGATCCCAATCTGGTGTCGGCCGGCGGCCTGGTTCCGGTGCTCGCGTTGGCCGAGTCCGCCGG
>NZ_BAAIFY010000119.1:0-222 GCF_054653575.1 Nocardioides pyridinolyticus
AGCCCGGATCCACCGATGGCCATGGCGGTGAGCGCGTGATCGGGATTGGCGGGGTATGTGGGGTCGTGGGCGTGTTGATGTGCCGGACCTCGTTGTCCGGGTCGTCCACAGTGATCCTCGGTCGCGCAGCGGTGGCTGCTGGGTGGTCAGGCCGCGAGGACGGGTGGTGGGTCGCTGACTCGGTTGAAGAGTGCGGTCCAGGCGGTCTGCCAGGGCCAGGCT
>NZ_BAAIFY010000120.1:0-221 GCF_054653575.1 Nocardioides pyridinolyticus
GACAACAACTACAAAGACCAAGCGTCTCTCGTTGTTTCGAGAGGCACTTGAATCGCGCACGAGCTGGTGAACTCATGCGCGAAGATGCTCGCGTCCACTATCCAGTTTGAAAGATCCAGGGCCACCGACCCGGTGACGCCGGCAGTGCCGACGTTCCGCGAAGGGGCGCAGAGTCACCAGCCCGTCCTCGCGCGCGTTGGCGGAGTGACGGGGCCTGATTT
>NZ_BAAIFY010000121.1:0-216 GCF_054653575.1 Nocardioides pyridinolyticus
GGAGAAGCTCCGGCCGGAGACCCTGCTCGTCGAGCGCGCCTACATGCTCGGCCTCAGTGCTCCGCAGATGACCGTCCTCGTCGGCGGTCTGCGCGCCCTCGGCGCCAACGTCGACGGTGCCCAGCACGGTGTGCTGACCGACCGCCCGGGGCAGCTGACGAACGACTTCTTCGTCAACCTGCTCACCCCGGGCCGCACCTGGAAGGCCTCGGAGTC
>NZ_BAAIFY010000122.1:0-214 GCF_054653575.1 Nocardioides pyridinolyticus
AGTAGGTCAGCGTGGAGGGATCGAAGCCCCTCGCGTCGATCGCGTACCCACACGCGGCCTTCCACCGCAGGTCGAAGGTCAACGCGTCGACCGCTTCGCGGTCGGAGTGACCGTACAGCGCCTGCAACACGATCACCGAGGCGACCACCTCACCCGGGATCGACGGCCGGCCCCGCCCCGAGGGAAACAGGTCGGCGAACAACTCCACCGGGAA
>NZ_BAAIFY010000123.1:0-209 GCF_054653575.1 Nocardioides pyridinolyticus
TGGCGCTTCCACGCCTTCTTCACCACCGCCGACCCCAAGGTCCTCGACACCGTCGCCGCCGACAAGACTCACCGCCACCACGCCGTCATCGAGCAGGTCCACGCCGACCTCAAGGACGCCGCGCTGGCACACCTGCCATCCGGTGTGTTCACCGCCAACGCCGCCTGGCTGGTGCTCGCCGTCATCGCGTTCAACCTCACCCGCGCGGC
>NZ_BAAIFY010000124.1:0-205 GCF_054653575.1 Nocardioides pyridinolyticus
ATCGATGTCGGTGGAATCAGCACACCGACATCAACCAAGTATTCAGTTGATCGTCAGATCATGTAGTGGACGCGAGGCGCTTTGTAGGTTCGATTGAGGGTTTGTAAGACAAGCCCTCGGCCTATTAGTACCGGTCGGCTGGGCATTACTGCTGTACACCTCCGGCCTATCAACCCAGTGTTCTGCTGGGGGCCTTACCCCCTCG
>NZ_BAAIFY010000125.1:0-202 GCF_054653575.1 Nocardioides pyridinolyticus
TGTTGCCGCTGGTGCTGGAAGCGGCCGAAGTTGATCAGCTGAAGGCGTGGGCGCGGCGGCCGAAGACCGCTCAGGCGCTGGCGTTGCGGTCTCGGATCGTGCTGCGCTGCGCGGCCGGTGAGGGAACCGACTCCAACACCGTGATCGCCGATGAGCTCGCGATCGGGCGGGGCACGGTGGCCAAGTGGCGGGCCCGGTTCCT
>NZ_BAAIFY010000126.1:0-200 GCF_054653575.1 Nocardioides pyridinolyticus
GGGTTGACCACGTCGTTGGCGCCGACGACGAGGACGACGTCGGTGTGCTTGAAGTCGCCGTTGATGTGGTCCATCTCGATCAGCTGCTCGTAGGGCACCTGCGCCTCGGCGAGCAGCACGTTCATGTGGCCGGGCATGCGACCGGCGACGGGGTGGATGGCGTAGTCGACCTTCGTGCCACGCCCGCTGAGCACGTCGAC